>JAGHYT010000145.1:0-9507 GCA_017743535.1 Chloroflexus sp. | reverse complement strand
TCCATTTCAGTTCGTATGAAAATAGTATACCATTAAACCTTGATGAAGTCTAATGATAAGCCCTCAGCTATTCAGGAAGAAACCCGCCTGCGCGGGCTAGAGCAGATTATTTATCCAGAGACTATTATTTTAGCGTACTTCTCTCGTAGACCGAAATTCATTTTGGTTGCCGCGCGGAGAGGGCGATGGTGGTTGCGGTCTTCCAAGGAGAGTTCAACCTCGTCATTAGGTCCAACCTCGACGAGAACTGCTATACATTCCGGTATCAGAGGTAGGTTTTCGGGGAAGTCCTTGCGTTCCTTCTCTCATTCCAGGCGTCAGGACGCCTTGCACTCCCCCTTCTTCTACAAGGGGAGAAGGGGGGCAAAAGCGCGGGGATGCAGAAAACCGCCTATCACGGAACTCTAACCCTTGAGAGGTCATAAGCTCTCGGCTTTGCGGTGCGCAGCCTGCCTGCGCGGGCTAATTTCAGAGAAAACTTCATCACCCTCACTTCCTAGTTCTCAGGTAGACGCAGGCATCGACTCTGTGGTACTATATCAGCACTATGTTGTGCTTTCATTCACAAGCTCGACAGTGGCTTGCAGTCGGTACACTCGTCACACTCCTGGCATTGACCGTTGCGCCGTCTGCCTTGGCGCACGTTGGTGACGCAGGGCCGGTACAAACCATCGTGATGGACGCTGGTCCCTACGAACTGGCAGTCACGATAACCATTCCACCAGCGCTCCCCGGTCCGTTGCTGGTCGATATTGCGCCGGACGGCGAACCGTTTCCGGAAACGGCTGAGGTGCGCCTGACCCGCTACGGCAGTCCGTTTCCTGAACAACCCGCTGCGCAGGTGTCCCTTAGTGGTGTGCTCAGCGCAACTACGCGCCTCGACATCGACGCTCCCGGTGACTGGGAAGTGGAAATTATTGCGCGGGGTAGGCAGGGCGAAGGAAAGATGCGTATCCCTGTCACTGTCTTTCAGCCGCCGTTGCCGCCGACGACCATTCCGCTGGCGATTGCGCTCGGCGTGCTGATCCTTAGCCTGCTGGCAGGCGCCGCAGTTGGGTCTGGCGGTCGCCATACCCGCCCTGGCTTCGCCGAAGCGCTGCGGTTCCTGAATTACACTGCTTTTGCGTCAGCAGTTGCGTCGGCAGTGCTTGCCTGGTTGCAGTTCACTCCGCTTGAGGCGTCATCTCCACCTGTTCCCACGTACAGCGACGGCGCTCCGCATGTTAATCTCCTGCTGACGACAGAACCATCCATGCCGCTGGCGGGTGAGCCGATGATCCTCACCCTCGACCTGCGCGATGGTGCCACCGGTTTGCCTGCTGATGATCTCTCGCCGCATCACGATGCGCTGCTCCATCTGGCAGTGGTTGACGAGAGCGGCGGCTTTTTTGCGCACGTGCATCCTGCCCGTCTTGCACCGGGATTGTACGCCGTCACAATGACGCCTGATCGTCCCGGTGCGTACACGGCATATGCCGAGTTAATGCGTCACGGCGGCAGTTTGCAAGTTATCACCGGGCGTTTTACGGTTGGCGGGGTAATGCAGGTGCGCGACGACCGGGCGCCTGGGCTGGGGGTGCGAATGGTGGATGAACTGACAGTTGAAGTGCGCGCGCAGCCAGCGTTATTGCGCAGCGGTCAGTTGACGACCCTCTCGCTGATCGTAAGCGATGCGAACGGTCCGGTGCGCGATCTGGAACCCTGGCTCGGTATGGGCGGGCACCTGATGATGCGTCATACCGAAGCAGCGCTGTTTAGCCATATTCACCCTGCAGCGCCGATAGCAACGCCGGGCAGCAGGGTGCGCTACGGTCCGGAATTGCGTTTCGTTCATAGTTTCCCGCGCGCTGGCGTTTATCAGGCGTGGTTCCAGTTTCGCCGCGCCGGTCGGGTTATAACCGTGCCGGTGACGCTGGACGTGGCTGCAAACCTGGGCCGTTGAGGAACTGAGCAGGACTGCCCATGATCCACCGTCTGTCACGCTGTCGTGCGTTCATCGCCCTCACACTCATTGCAACGCTGATCCTCGCCGCGTGCGCATCCAGCGGTCCTTCGACTGTTCAAACCTTGAGTTATAATGTCACCCTGACCCTGGACGAGCGTCGGGTTGGCGAGTATCCTGCCATCATCACCATCGAGCGTCGTGAGGGGACGCAACCCGGTCCCATCGAGTCGGTCAGCGTCGTGCCAATGATGCGTCAGCATGGTATGGCGTCGCCGGAAGTCGTGGCGCAGCCGTTGCCTGATGGACGTTACCGTGCGGAGGGGTTGCTCTTCTCAATGGACGGCGATTGGCAGATCGAAGTGTATATTGATCGGAGCGACGCCCGCGAGATTGCTGTGTTTCAGTTGCGAATCCGGCCCTGAGCGACCGAATTCCTTGCAGGATCAGGTTTTTGCAGGTCAGGCAAAGGCGCGTCGGAACGCAAAACACCGCTGATCGCTCCCAACCAACGCTCCCCTCGACAAGAGACCCGTCTTCCCAATCTCCGTCTGATCTGGAAAGGCTTGACCTATGACCAGAACCGTCGTACTTGCAGGAGCACTGGACACCAAAGGCAGGGAGTTTGCATTTGTGCGAGACCTGATCGCGCAACGCGGGTTGCAGACGCTGGTGATTGATTTCGGCGTCATGGGTGAACCTGCTTTTTCGCCTGATATTTCGCGCGCCGAAGTAGCAGCGGCGGGGAATGGCGATCTGGCGACGCTGGCGGATGGCAACCACAAAGATGAAGCCATGCGAGTGATGGCGGAAGGGCTGGCAAAAATCGTGCGGCGTTTGTACGACGAAGGGCGGCTGCACGGCATGCTGAGCATGGGCGGATCGGGCGGCACATCGATTGCAACGGCAGCAATGCGTACCTTGCCGGCTGGCGTGCCCAAGGTGATGGTTTCGACCGTCGGTGGCGGTGATGTGTCAGCGTATGCGGGCACGAAGGATATCACTTTTATGCCATCGGTTGTCGATGTAGCAGGCATCAATCGTATCAGTCGCACAATTTACACGAACGCCGCTGGTGCTATCAGCGGCATGGTGAGTATGGAAGCGCCGCAGACGCAGCATGATGCACCGCTGATCGTCGCGTCGATGTTCGGCAACACCACCGCAGCGGTGGATCACGCCCGCAGTCTCCTCGAAGAAGCCGGGTATGAAGTCCTCGTCTTCCACGCGACTGGCACAGGCGGCAGAGCCATGGAAGGTTTGATCGCCGATGGGTATATTACCGCATCACTTGACATAACAACAACAGAACTTGCTGATGAAGTCTGCGGCGGTGTGTTGAGCGCTGGACCGCAGCGATGTCTGGCTGCGGCGCACGCTGGCATTCCGACAGTGCTGGTTCCAGGATGCGTCGATATGGCAAACTTCTGGAGTATCGATACAGTTCCTGAAAAATATCGTGGGCGCAAACTCTACCGGTGGAACCCGAACGTTACCCTGATGCGCACCAGCGTCGAAGAGAATGTCGCCATCGGCGCCATGATCGCCCGTGCCGCGAATGAGTCGCGTGGACCGGTGGCAGTCCTGATTCCGCTTAAAGGGGTCTCGATGCTGGATAGCCCTGGCGGCGAGTTCTGGGATCCCGACGCCGATCGGGCGTGTTTTGCGACGATCAGGAAGAATCTCAGACCCGACATTCCGTATATCGAAATCGATGCGAATATCAACGATCCAGCGTTTTCCAGTCAGGTCGCGCGAACGCTGCTGGATCTGATTGCTCAGAGCCGTCAGGAGGCATGATATGGCATTCACACGCGCGGAGATTCTCCAGCGCTTGCGCGCACAGATCGCTGCCGGTAAACCGATTGTCGGCGCAGGCGCTGGCACAGGGATTTCTGCCAAATGCGCAGAAGCGGGGGGCGCAGATATTATTATCATCTACAACTCAGGGCGTTATCGCATGGCTGGACGGGGATCGCTGGCGGGGTTGATGCCATACGGTGATGCGAATGCTATTGTGGTTGAGATGGCAAACGAGGTGCTGCCGGTTGTGAAGCAGACGCCCGTGCTTGCAGGGGTGTGCGGCACCGATCCGTTTCGCCTGATGCCGGTTTTTCTTAAGCAGTTGCGTGAGATTGGCTTTTCGGGCGTGCAGAATTTCCCCACTGTTGGGCTTATCGACGGCAACTTCCGTGCGAACCTTGAAGCCACCGGGATGGGGTACGACAAAGAGATCGAAATGATCCATCTGGCGCACCAGATGGACTTGTTTACGTCACCGTATGTGTTCGATGCCGATCAGGCGCGCGAGATGGTGCGCGCTGGTGCCGATCAACTGGTGGCGCACGTCGGGCTAACCACTTCAGGAAGCGTTGGCGCTAGCGTTGCTCTGACCCTCGACGAAGCCATCGAGCGGGTGATGGAGATTGCCGAGGCTGGACGTCAGGTGCGATCTGACATCATTGTGATCTGTCACGGTGGACCGTTCGACGAACCCGAACAGGTTGGCATGGCACTGCGCCGCATGCCGGGGATTGCTGGATTCTTCGGCGCTTCGAGCATCGAGCGCTTGCCGACAGAACGCGCTATCCGCGCGCAGGTCGAGGCGTTCAAGAATCTGACGCTTGCTCCATAGAACACTCTCAGTCTAGCGACAGGTGATTAACGAAACATCTCACTGCTCTTGTCGTGTGCATTGCCCTGTATATCAGTGCGTGCGGATCGCTTCCGTCGCACCTCTCCCAACCGACTGCAGCGCTGATTAGTGGAGGAGGACCCGACTCCTCACAGGGGTAGATTTTTTGGCAAGCCCCTGCGTGCCATCTCCCATTTCAGCCATCAGGACGCCCGAACTCCCCCTTCTCCCCTTGTGGGAGAAGGGGGTTTGGGGGGATGAGGGCCAAAGGCGCACGGGAATGCAGAACATCGCTCATCTCTCCCAAAAACTCTACCCTTGAGAGGGACCCGACTCTGCTCCGAAGCCTCCTCCACCGGCAACGGTAGCGCCAGCGCCGCCTGACAGTGCACCGGTACGGGAGGAAAAACTGGGCGCTGCGCCGGTCGTCTATCTTGCTGGACGGACCGACATCGCTATACCGGCGCCGGATGCACTCTCCGACTTGCCGTTGTTCTCGTGCAACACGATTAACCTGGTATAGGAAACGTACCCGGCCCGGGTATCGCATCGCACCGGGAACCAGTCTTACATTTAGCGCATCCGGGTGCATCAATTTCTACGGCGGCTCGCCAGGTGTACCGGATGGCTCACTGGCATCGATTGAATCGCTGGGAGGCATCAGCGGCTACAATGGACCGGCAGGCGCGCTGGTCGGTGTTTTTGTTTTTCTTGATGACGCTGTTCCAGATGGCGAGGCGCTGCCAGCGCTCAATTTCTCGCCCGATGGAATCGGCACCAACTTTACCCGCCTGACGCCGCAAATCGGTCAGGTGTTCTTCATTGGCGACGGTCAAACCGATAAAGGCGAAACGCAAACGTTTGTTGCACCCAATCGCGCCACCCGTCTCTTTATCGGACTTGCCGACGGGTCTTTCTTTGTCGGTCCACCGTCGTGCTACGAGGATCATGTCGGATCATTCACCTATGAGATGCGATCCGAATCAGCCAGTTACGCCGTTGCCATGAGTATTCCGTATTCTGCTGCGCCCGTATCCCTTGTTCCCCGCTCCCCTTCTCCCACAAATTATCCGAAGCGAAGGGGTGAGGGTAGCTTTTCTGGTTGCTTTCGTCGTGTTGAGCGACTTGACAGATAGAGAGGCAGCAGTGTATAATAGAATCTACACTGACCTTAGCATAACTGAATAAGCGTGTATGAGGGAGCTCGGGGGACCGGGCTGAGAGGATGGTTAGATCCACCATCGACCTCATGAACCTGATCTGGGTAATACCAGCGAAGGGAATACACGGTAGTAAAGCCAGCTCATATCTGGCGTTCATGCCACCCTTCGTGGGTGGCGTTTTTAGTTGGAGGAAGAGGATGTCACTCCAAAGTTTCTACAAGTGGCTACCGCGTCTGCAAGCTCCACCAACATGGGGAATTGATCCTGTTCCTGCCGAACATCGTCGCCTGCGATGGTTTGACATCTTCGTACTGTGGTCGAGTCTTGGCGTCGGATTACTAGTGTTGGAAGCCGGTGCACTGTTGGTTCCTGGCTTGAGTTTGCCGCAAGCACTACTTGCTATTTTAGTCGGTACCGTAATTGGCACGCTCTTGTTGGCATTAGTTGGGGTGTTAGGGAGTGATCACGGCGTGCCTACAATGGTTTTGCTCCGCCCCGTGTTTGGGCGACGAGGTTCTTATCTGGCGACAATTTTCAATATCATGCAGTTGATTGGCTGGACGGCGTTCGAGCTGTGGGTGATTGGCTTGGCTGCCGATCAGGTGGGGCAGGCGCTATTTGGTTTTCGTAACCATTATCTCTGGGTGGCGGTCTTCTCAGTCTGGTGCACTCTGTTGGCCCTTGGCGGACCGCTGGTGGTCGTGCGGGAGTGGCTCGAGAAATTTGGGATTTGGATCGTCTACAGTGTGACCATTTGGATGACAGTCTACCTTTTTACCCGCTACGATATCATTGCGCTGCTTAATCGGCCAGGAACGGGAGAGATGCCGTTTTGGCTCGGAGTGGATTTGGTAGCGGCAATGCCAATCTCGTGGCTCCCGCTCGTTGCCGATTATAACCGGTTTGTGCGTCGTTCGCGGGATAGTTTTTGGGGCACATATTTCGGCTTTGCCCTGACCAATGTCTGGTTTTATACGCTTGGCGCTCTCTTCTTGTTAACGGCGAATGTAAGCGAACCTACGCCTGATCATCTCATCACCGCAATTATGACCATGACCGGTGGCATTGTAGCACTTGCGGTCATCCTGGTTGATGAAACCGACAATGCGTTTGCTGACATCTACTCGGCGGCTATTTCGATTCAGAACATTTTCCCACAAATCGGTCAACGTCTCTTGATCGTGATTATTGGTGCAGTTGGCTTCTTATTTGCAACATCTCTCACAATGGGTGAATACTTCAACTTCTTGCTCCTCATCGGTTCGCTCTTTGTGCCGCTGTTTGGCATTGTACTGGCCGACTATTTTGTCATTCGCCAGCGGGCGTCGGATCAGACTGCCCTTGTGGGTGATCGGCGCCTGGAGTGGCAAGGGGGCGGATTGGCGGCGTGGCTGGTTGGGATACTGGTCTATCAGGCGATTACACAATGGGCGCCACAGATCGGGGCAAGCATTCCGAGTTTTGTCATTACCTTTCTGCTTTACACGGGTTTGCGCCTGGTTCGACAACAGCGCCTGACTCGCGTCCCCTATTGAGTGGCACAGGAGGTTCGGATGTTTCGCAGATGGGTTTTGATGCAGGCGATTCTTCCGGTAGTGATGGTGGTGGCGCTGGTGGCGTGTGGTGGTTCTCAACAGCCCCAGGTTCAGCAACCCACGGCGCCAGCAGTGCAGGCAACCGATGTACCGCAACCAACTGTAGCGCTGGCTCCAACGAACGCGCCAACCGCAGCCCCCCGGACTGGAGGGAAACTCACAATTCTCTCCTGGCAGGCGGTAACGACGCTTAACCCGCATCTGGCGACCGGCGTCAAGGACTTTAACGGCGCTACGGTTATGCTTGAACCACTGGCTCGCTACAATGAGCGGGACGAACTGGTTCCATTTCTGGCGGCTGAAATTCCGACCATCGAGAATGGTGGTATTGCCGCCGACGGTACCAGCGTGACCTGGAAGATCAAGCCGGGCTTGAAGTGGTCAGACGGCAGTGATTTCACGATTGACGACATCATCTTCACCTGGCGCTACTGTGTTGATGAAGCGACTGGCTGCACCAACAAAACATCATTTGACTCGATTGCCAGTATCGAGCCAATTGATGCTACGACCTTCAAGATCACGTGGAAGGAACCGAACCCCAATCCATACATCTCCTTTGTTGGTTCGTCGGGTATGATTCTGCAACAGAAGCAATTTGCGAACTGTATCGGCTCTGCTGCGAATACCAGTGCGGCGTGTCAGGCGGCGAATCTCGCTCCGATTGGGACCAATGCATGGAAATTACGCGAGTTCCGTCCCGGTGATACGGTGATCTACGAGCGCAATCCCTTTTATCGCGATGCCGATAGCGTCTTCTTTGATACGGTCGAGATCAAAGGGGGTGGCGACGCCGCCTCGGCAGCGCGTGCCGTCTGTACGACGGCGGAAGCCGATTTTGCCCTGAACCTGCAAATTCCCAAGGCGGTCCTGGAGCCGATCCTGGCCAGTGGCAACTGTGATGTGATTGCCGGTGGTTCGACCGGCGGTGTGGAGCGGATTGTGATCAACTTTGCCAATCCCGATCCGGCGTTGGGCGATAAGCGCAGCGAGCCTGATCAACCCCATCCATTCTTGACCGATCCGGCAGTACGGCGGGCGATTGCACTGGCGATTGATCGCAAGGCGATCGCCGAGCAGCTTTACGGTCCAACCGGTGCGCCGACCTGTAATCTGCTCGTTGTACCCGCAAGTGTCAATTCACCCAACACGACATGTGAGCGCAATGTCGAAGAAGCCAGACGCATTCTGGACGAGGCTGGCTGGGTGCTCAAGGGTTCGGTGCGCGAGAAGGATGGGATGAAGTTGATCGTCACACTCCAGACGAGTGTCAATGTCTTGCGCCAGAATACCCAGGCGATCATAAAGTCGAATCTGGCTGAGATTGGGATTCAGGTTTACCTCAAGGCTATCGATCCTGCCGTCTTTTTCAGTGGTGATCCGGGGAATCCTGACACCTTGAACAAGTTCTACGCCGATCTCCAGATGTATACCTTTGGCCCAGCCTCACCTGATCCGCAGTCATATCTGGAGGGTTGGATCTGTGCCCAGGTTTCATCGTCGGCTAACCGCTGGAACGGTAACAATGTCAGTCGCTATTGCAATCCGGCATACGATGCGCTCTTTGAGCAACTGAAGACCGAGTTCGATCCACAACGTCGGGCGCAATTGGCTATTCAGATGAACGACCTGTTGGTGAACGACATCGTAGAAATCCCGTTAATCAACCGGTATACGCCAGCAGTCAAGCTGAAGAACCTGACCGGTCCAACGTTCAACACCTTTGACAGCAGTCTCTGGAATATTGCTTCCTGGAGGCGAATACCGTAAGCAGGCGCATGTATTGTTTCTCGAGTCGAACGCCAGCAGACCGCCTGCCAGTCCCCACTGTGGAGGCTGTTGTCTCTTGCGGGAGCAGGTTTTTGGGAAGTCCCTGTGTTTCTTCTTTCGTTTTGGGCTTCAGGACGCTCAAACGCCCCCTTCTCCCCTTGTGAGGGAAAGAGGTTGGGGGATGCTCACAGGGGCAGGTTTTTTGGAAGCCCCTGCGTGCCATCTCCCGTTTCAGGCATCGGGACGACCAAACGCCCCCTTCTCCCCGTGTGGGAGAAGGGGGGTTGGGGGGATGAGGGGCAAAAGCGTATGGGGGTACAGAAAACCGCCTCTGGAAGCATTCCTTCCAGAATCACAACCTGAACGTCACCGTCAGGCGTCCGAACTGGAGGCGTGCGCCAT
>JAGHYT010000144.1:0-9559 GCA_017743535.1 Chloroflexus sp. | reverse complement strand
GCCCTCGCCCTCTACCAGCAGTCCCTTGCCCTGTGGGAGAGCCTGGGCGATGTTAAAGGCAAGAGCACCACCCTGGTCATGATGGCACAGGTTCAGTTTATGCGCGGCGAACACGATCAGGCGCTGTGCAATGCCCGCGAGAGCCTGCGCCTGCTTCAGGCAATGGGAGCGCAGCCTGATGCCGCAAAGGTGGCTGAGATTATTCAGCGGATGGAAGCGATGCGTCGCCAGGCAGCGGCGCCGACGCAGGGGGTTGAGGGTTCCGCCCAGATTGAGGAAGCGACAACGGCGCTGGCAGCATTGCTTGAGCAATTGCCACCGACGCAGCGCGCCGAGGCGCAGGTGCTACTTCAGGTTGCACCGCTCCTGATCGGCGCGGCGGCGCTGTTGGGTCGGGCAGATGCCGATGCTGAACGCAAGGCGCTGGCCGTAGTGTTAGAACAGGCCGCAGACCTGGCCGCTGCGGGTGAAGCTGCCGGTTCACCATGGCTGGCAGCAGCAGCAACGTTGCGCACACTGGCCGGGTGGCTAGCCGGTGCGCCGGTTGACCTCGATGCGCTCGCTGAGCCATATCGCGGTCTGATGCGGCAGGTGATGGAGTAAGGTCCAGCAGGGGAAGTTGGGAGGGGGCGATCAGGAGAAGTGTCATGAACGACAGCGTGCGCTACGAATGCCCGAAATGCAAACACCTCAATATCTGGACCCGCGATGAGTTGTTGCAGCGTGGTCAACGGGTTATCTACCGCGCTGAAGAGACGGATGAAGAAATCATCTTTAGTGTCCGTTGCAAAAATCGGTACTGTGACGAGCGGATGCGGATTGTGGTCAAGAAGTGAGGGACAGGATGCGGATCGCAGGCCCCGAGACATCTGAAGAGCGTGAGTTGCGCGAATGGTTTGCCGCTCAGGAGCGCGGGAATGTTGACCGGCTGGAAACCGGCGCGCAAACGATTATTCAGTTGGTAAGCGGGTTGTACGGTGTCCTGTTTGCCGTGCTGGCGTTGAACGATCAGCCAGCATACCTGCAAAACGGTGTCGTGCGCTGGGTTGGGAGTGCTGGAGTCTGTGTCTTTTTTGCCTCGCTGATTGCCGCTATGCTGGTGCTGGTACCGCGACGGATGACCTATCAACACGATAATGTGACCGATATGGCGCGGGTGTATCGTCAGTTACAAGGGCGGAAAGCCACATTGCTGCGAGTGGCCCAGATAACGTTTCTGCTCGGTATTGGCTGTGTGATTGCCGTGATCCTGGCAATTTTGTGGCAGTAGCTTGGCGGTCATAGCCTGTGAACACTCGCCGCAGATCTCCGACAGTGTGCTATAATCGCGCCCGGCGCCGATTGCCGGATATCGTATATGGAACAGATCATTGTCGGGATTCTGCTTTTACCGTTGTTTATCTATGCCCCAGGGTGGGCGTTAACCACTGCCGTACCTGCGTTTGGCTGTGATGATGGCCTTGAATGCCATTTTGAACGTTGTCTGATCAGCGCGCTCTGGAGCGGCTGGCTGGCCCTGACGTTGGGAAGTCTGGGGATCTTTTCGCTCTGGTTACATCTGGGGCTAACCCTCATCGTTAGTGGTGTACTTTTCTGGTGGGGATGGCGCCACACTCGTCGCGCAAAGGTGCTCTTGCCGACCCGTACCGCGCTGATCTGGCTGCCAACGTTGCTTATCCTCACCCTCCTGGTTGCCCGTCCCTTTGAAGTTATCCTGGGAGTACGTGACGCAGGCGTCTATGCCGTAACCGGCTTTGCCATGGCCCGCACCGGCAGTATTGTGCAATCTGATGCGGTAGTTGCCGAATTGGGACAGGCGGTTCAGTCGGCAGAGCCGACGATTCGGGAAGCGGCAGCGCAGGCGATCAGTAATCTGATGATCGGGCAGGCACGTGATCGCTACATCGCCACCCGATTGCGTGCCGCCGGGTTTCTTATCAACGAAGGTGATCTGGCGCAAGGCCGCATCGTCCCCCAGGGCTTTCACCTCTTTCCGGCCTGGATCGGCTTGCTGACCGCTGCTGGTGGCCCATTGTTCGGACTGTTTGCCACCGGTCTGCTCGGCATCCTCGGCGTGTGGAGTGTCGGCATGATCGGTCGTCGTCTGGCCGGGCCGTGGGTGGGCTGGCTTGGCATGGTATTGCTCGGCCTGAACGCAGTACAAGTCTGGTTTGCCCGCTACTCAACTGCTGAGACGACAGCCCAATGCCTGACCTGGGGCGGATTGTATCTGTTTGCGAAAGGCAATGACCGCACGCTTCCGGCTCCAGCACGGATCACCTACGCAGCGCTAGCCGGAATTGCCTTCGGTCAGGTTGCGCTCACCCGCATTGACTTCTTCTTACTGGCGCCAGCGGTACTCTACCTGGCGTATTGCTGGCTTAGCCGACGCTGGCAGCGTGAGCAGACGGCCCTCGCACTAGGCATGGCAGGCATGCTGATACACGCAACGCTGCACATCATCTTTATCGCCCGCGCCTATTTTTTCGACACCGGCTTTGCCCGCTTTCAAGACTTCGCTCTGACTTCATTGATTGCGCTGCCGTTCCTCACGCCGGCGGTACGTGATTCCTACTTCAACTCGAAGTTCAGTTCGCTTGACGATCCCTGGCGGATTTGGATCGAACTGGCATTGCTGGGAATAGTGCTGGTAGCAATGCTGGTGATCCGCGCTCGACGCTGGACTCTGCCGCTTGAAAACTGGGTTGTCGCTCATCGGTTAGGCTGGCAGCGGGCTATTGCTATCGGCCTCCTGCTACTCAGTGGATGGGCGTATTTCGTGCGGCCCCAGATCATCGATGCCGACCTGCTCTTTAATACTCGTGGTGGCTGGAATGATCCGCTAACCCGTGATCCAGAACTGGTGGCTGGCGATGTGCGGCGGGGGGTGATGACAGCGACGGAAGCCCGCTTGCAGGCTGGAGTTGTTTTGCAAGGACGTACCTGGGAGGCAGTACCTGACCTGGCCGCTACAACGACCCTGCGAGCTGAATTGGCTGCCACGCGCGGGCCATGGCAAGGGCCATTTTCAAACCAGACTCTCAATTGGCTGCGGATTCAGGGATACGTGGGGGCACCGATCCGGCTGCCGCTGGTGCTGTACTACCGGGAATACAGCACCATGACCTGGTGGCAACGCCTGATGGCCGACCCCAGCACGTTCACCAGCGAACCTGCTCCGGTACAGCCCAAAGAACTGATCCCGCTGGCCGGTCTGGTGCGTGTCGGCTGGTACCTCTCACCGCTCGGAGTTGTGCTGGCTGCCATCGGCTTTGCCCTCTGGTGGCGGCGTGATCTGAATGCGGCCAGTTGGCTCATGCTTACTGTTGGCTTCCTGGGCAGTTTCTTTTACTTGCGACAGACTTACGGTACCTCGGAGCAGACCTACATCTATATTCTGCGCCGCTTTGTTCCCATTGTGTATCCGATCTTCGCCCTGAGTGCCGCGTATGCACTGGCAGCCCTGGCCGGCGCCTGGCGTCTGCGGCCTACTGCTCGTCGCTGGCGGCAGGGGTTGGCAGCCGGGCTAGCCGGGTTGCTGATACTGTTTCTGGGGTGGACGGGACGTTACTACTTTGCCCATACTGAATACGCCGGAGCGCTGCAACAGGTAGCTGCCGTTGCCGATCATTTCACACCCGAACGCGACATCGTGCTCTTACGCGGTGGCGCACCGGTCTATAGCGATGCGCGTGATGTGCCCGACTTGCTGGCAACGCCACTCCGCTTCGTGCACGGCATCAATGCGTTCACCGTGAAAAGCGTGGCGACCGCACCATATGCCGTTTTGCTGGCCGAACAGGTAAAGCGCTGGCAAGCCAACGGTCGCACTGTGTATCTGATGCTCAGTGCGAGTGGCGGTAATCTGGCCTTACCCGGCTTTCGGCTTACACCGATTGACAACGTATCGCTCGATCTGGCCGAATTCGAGCAATTGACCGATCAGAAACCGCAGAACGTCTCACGCCTCGTGCTCCCCTTTACCATCTATCGGCTCGACCCCCTGGCCGAGCCGCTCCTAGGTACCATCGCTCCGCCTTTCTCTCCAACAACCTTTGCCGCGCAGGTGAGTGGTTTTTATCGCCCCGAACAGGACAGCAGTGGTTACCAATATAGTTGGAGCAACGGCGAAGCGATCATCCGGCTGCCTTGGCGACATCCCACCGCGCCCCAAACCATGTTTATCGAAGCGGCTGGCGGTCGCCGCCCGTCTCATCTTGGGCAGGCAACCCTCTGTGTCAGCGCTCAGGTAGAAGAGACGCTCTGGCCAACGACCAGCACCCCTCACGTTGAGTTGGGATGTTTCCAGCTCACCGAGCAACCGACAACTGTGCAGGTTACGCTCGATCCAAACATATTACCACCCGCTCCTGGCGGCACACTCCTGCTTCATCTCACCGGTCCGGCCTGGATTCCGGCTGCCGAAGACCCCCGTCAGAACGACCGGCGGGTACTGCACGTGCAAGTGGGGAGAATATGGAATATGACCCCCTGATTACGTCGCCAGCGGCGGATACGCGCAACCCGGCACTACGCCGTCGCTACCGGCGTTTCCAGGAAGAAGCGACCTTCGGCATCATCGTAGGCAAAAAGTTCGGCGTAGCGTCCCCATTCCAGCGCAATATCGAGCTGACGTTCAGCGACTTCAGGTGGAAATTCTGGCTCTAAGGCCGTTAACAACACTTCCCAACGAAGTGATTGATTATCGGCAGCCGCGATCATACGTAACATCCAGCGGAAGAAGGGAAGCCGGCGTAAGCGCGAAGCAAAGATTTCTTTACGGGCTTGAATACTCGCCTCGGCAAACGCCTCACCGAGTGGGGTGAGAATGAGATTTCCGTTCTCGATGCGGGCAAAACCGAGCAATTCAGCCGCCTCGATCAACGGCAAAAGCTGATCGAGGTCTAACCCTAGCTCGTCTTGCAACTGCACAATCGGATCACGTTCATATTCAGTGGCATTTGCCTGCTCAAGCAAACCGGCAAGGGCCGTCACCGATGCAGGTGGTAGCAAGCGAGTTTGGCCATTTTGCCCTGGCTCGGTACCGTACTCAATCGCCTCCGGCTGAGTCTGCCCGGCCAATACTGCGTAAACCCGTGAGACAATCGCCGCAAATGCATCCGATTTTCGGTCACGCGGATGCGGAAGATTCACCGGTACCTCGGCGATAATCCGTCCTGGGTTCTTATCCATAACGACAATCCGGTCGGCCATGAAGACCACCTCTTCGATATTATGACTGACCATCAAGACAGCGCGAATCTTCAGACTCCCTCCGGTCCACAACTCCAATACCTCGCCGCGGAGGGTCTCGGCGCTCAACACGTCAAGCGCGCTAAATGGTTCATCGAGGCAGAGCAGTTCGGGATCAACAGCTAATGCCCGTGCGATCCCAACTTTCTGGCGCATACCACCAGAAAGCTCACGGGGATACGCCTGCTCGAAGCCATCTAGCCCGACCAGATCGATCAACTCGACCGCACGTTTTCGCGCTTCGTCGCGGGAAAATCCTCGTGCACGGAGGGCGACGGCAACATTTTCCTCGACGGTCAACCACGGAAAGAGGGCGAAGGTTTGGAAAACAATCGTTGCATACGGATTCACACCGTTTAGCGTCTTGCCGCGGTAGCGCACCAAACCTTCAGTTGGCCGATTCAACCCCGTAATAATCCGTAACAACGTGCTCTTGCCACATCCTGAAGGGCCGAGGAGGGCAACGAACTCGCCTTCAGAAATGACCAGATTCACATCCTGGATGGCGGTGAACTGGCGCTCACCGCGCCCATACCGTTGCGTCACTCCTAAAAGCTCAACCAGCGGCCTGGTTTGTTTCTGCTGCATACGATCTCTCCGTTGAACTATTCCATGCGATACCGTGTTTCGGCCAGACGATAGAGCCGACGCCAAAAGAGCCGATTAATTGCCACGACAACAATAACCATCACGAGGGTTGAAGCAAACAAACCGGCGAAATCGCCTGCCTCGGTCGCTGCGGCAATCTGCGCTCCAATACCGATCGTCTGGTACGTTTGCTGATTAAACACAACGTATTCCGCCACAATACTGGCATTCCAGGCCCCACCACTGGCCGTAATCAGACCGGTGACAAGTGACGGAAAAAGAGCGGGCAAGATGAGCGTTCGCCACCGTTCCCAGCCGTGCAACTGCAAAAGTTCCGTAGTGAAGCGCAAATCTTGCGGAATAGCCGAAGCACCAGCAATCACGTTAAACAGAATGTACCATTGTGTTCCTAGCAACATCAACAACACCGCAGCGATATTCAACCCGCCGGGAACGGTCAGGAAGACCAGAACAAGCACTGGAAAGAGCGCTGTGGCCGGGATCGAAGCGGCAATCTGGATAACCGGTTGTAACACGGCAGCAACTGCGGGACGGGTGCCGATCAACACACCAACCGGTACCGTCCAGAGCAATGCCAGGATCATTGCCATCACCACGCGCAGCATCGTTGCCCCGACACTCAGGGCAATCATTGCCCACTGTTCTAACGGTACCCTGAGCAACAGTTGGCCACCGCTAAAAACACCCCATCCGATCAGCACAACGCTGAGCACAAACGCAAGCCATTCTATTGGTGAAGATTTCTCTGTGCCACTCAGATATGGATCGGCAGCCGGTCGGCGACCAAACCAGACGAGCAGGGTATCGTTGAGACGACCGATCACGTGACCAAACCAGGCTGCCAGCTTTGAGCCGCTCAGTAGATCGTACAACCACGACCGGTTTTCATCATCGCGTTCAACCAACTCGATCCGAAATTGACCGGCCCAGACGAGCAGTGGTCGCCAGATGAGCTGATCAAGCAGCACGATCACCACAATGAGGGTCAACAATCCCCAGACGATGCTGTTGAGATCACCGGCATCAGCAGCCGTTTGTAAAAACGCCCCCAAGCCCGGTAAGCGAAAATCACGCTCGCCAAGGGTAAAGATTTCGGCTGCCATCAGGAAAAACCAACCACCGGCCCAACTCATCATACTGTTCCAGACGAGCGCGAGCGCACCGAACGGAAATTCAAGCGTCGTAAAACGCTGCCAGCGTGAAAAGCGGAAGATGCTGCTCGCTTCGCGCAACTCACGCGGGATCGTTGTCAATGACTGATACCAGGCAAAGGTCATATTCCAGACCTGACTGGTAAAAATGAGGACAATGGCTGTCAATTCGACTGCCCACGCCTCGGGTAAAATTGCACTCAGGCCAAGCAACACCACCGGTAAGAAGGAGAGGATCGGGACACTTTGCAAGACATCAAGCAAAGGGATCAATATTCGTTCGGCACGTGCGTTATAGGCCGCAATATAGCCATAGACCATCGTAAACAAGAACGACAGCGCATAGGCAATTGCCATACGCCCGACCGAACGAATCGCGTAGAACGGTAATGCACTGAGTGACAGACTGATCTCCGGCCCCTGTACGGTTGCCGGTGCGCGTTCGGCAATTCCGACCACCAGTGCCAGTAGACCGATGATGGTCAGCAACAACCAGAGGTCAGCGCGTGTCAGTGGTGGTCGCGCCGGTAATTCTGGTGTAAATACGCGAGGTTTAAACATAGCCGTATTTGTCTTCTGTTAATCCATCTCAATGCCAAGCAGCCAGGTTGCCAGTGAAAAGTAGATCAATACCCCACCAATATCCGACAGCGAGGTCACTAACGGGCCGCTCGCGGTTGCGGGATCAAGCCTCAGCCGTCGCAGGAGAAATGGGAGTGACATCCCGATCAGACTCCCCATTAAAACCAGGACCAGCATAGTCAGCGAGACAACACCGGCCACCTGCCAGCCCACGCGAATCACGGCTAAGAAGCCAACGGAAAGCGCCATCGCACTCCCCAGCAGGAATGCGACCAACAACTCTTTTGCCAACAAACGCCACCAGTCACCCGATTCGACGTCACCAGTTGCTAGAGCGCGCACAGTGAGCGTCGCCGATTGCGAACCTGCATTCCCTGCACTCCCGATCAGCAATGGCAGAAAAAAGACCAGTGAGACCACAGCGGCGATGGTCTCTTCAAACGCAGCGATAGCTGCACCCGAAAAGACGTTGACAAAGACGAGTGCTACCAGCCAGGGTACCCGCTTCTGCACCAGTTCGAGGATCGGTGTTTCCAGATAACTACCACGGAGCGGTTCAACAGCCGCGCTGCGGTAGAAGTCTTCAGTAACTTCTTCTTCGGCCACGTCGATCAGATCGTCGAAGGTCACAATTCCCACCAACACCCCATCTGAATCGACGACCGGCAGGGCCGGCAGGCTATAGCGGCGCAACGCTTCAACGGCCCGTTCACGATCATCAAACGCCGACAATACGACATAGCTCTCGTCCATCAGACTCCGGACGGTTTGGGTCGGCTCAGCCAGAATAAACCGGCGCAATTCAATTGCATCGAGCAGACGCCACTTCTCATCAGTGACATAGATAACGTCAATCGTCTCGCTATCCCGTCCTCGCACCCGAATGTGCTCAAGCGCCTGTGTAATCGTCCAATTCGGGCGCACAGCCACATAGTCCGGGGTCATCAAACGTCCGACACTCTCCTCAGGATAGCCGAGCAACTGGCGAGCCTCTTTCAAGTCGTGTGGACTGAGCAGGTTGAGCAGCTTCTGCGTAACTTGACCAGGTAACTCCTCGAACAACTGCGTGCGATCATCAGGGCTAAGATTAGCAAGGAGCAGCCTGGTCTCTTCCTGGCTCAGACTGGTCAGCAACTCGTACTGATCATCGTGCTCAAGATACGAAAAGACTTCACCGGCCAGAGTACGGGGCAAGACGCGAAACACGAGCATGCGTTCGGCAGTCGAAAGTTCGCGCAGCAGGTCGGCGATTTCTGGTGCTGGCCAGCGCGAAAGTTGCTCACGCAGGTCGAGCCAGCGCTGTTCAGCGATCAGTGCTTGAACCTCATCGAGATGGGGAGTTGGGAATGTGGTCACTATTCACCCCCTGTGCATCTTGGCAGCGGCACAGGCGGTGAAGACAGTCAATACAGACACAAAAACAACCCGGTGAGCTACGCCTCACCGGGGAGTCTATAGTAGACTCATCGTCTATACAAACCGGCACGAAGACCCGATGAGGCCGGTGTGTGTATTGGTTGTCATCACCATGCTGTGCCGCTGACGAGAATGACTACTATCCATAGCGGTTCCGTTCCTCATCGCGTCCGAAAGAGTGCCTGAAGAGCGACCCACTTGTTGTCTCATGCACCTTTCTCGCTCTGACTGAGCGAAGGATAGATGGGGATGACTTCAAACACACTCTAAACGTTGCCAACAGGCCACATTACTATACGCCGAAGCTGCCGATTTGTCAATATTGCTTATTGTCTTAAGGATTTTCAGTGTTCTCAGCTTCTGGTCACCTTCGATGACCGGACGATGCAACGGCAGAGGGACACCGACGAACCCCTGGGTGCGCGGGCCTCCGGCCCGCAGGGGGTAGTGGAGGACAGGACGGCATCGGCGCGCTAGGTGCGCGGGCCTCCGGCCCGCAGGAGGGTGGGGGACAGAACGGCATCGGCTGGCACGTGAGCACATTATCG
>JAGHYT010000143.1:0-9586 GCA_017743535.1 Chloroflexus sp. | reverse complement strand
ACGGCGGACGCTCGTATGGAACTACTCTTTATCATATTCACCATTGTCGTTCTGGTCGCAAGCATCGTATATGTGTTGTTACAAGACCATCGTGCAATACCGAATCGTGTCTTTGCTGTATTCACGACCGGTTCATTGCTCTTGAGCTGTGCTGGCGCAGTACGTTTTGCCAGCCGGAATATGGTTGAAGTTTGGTTGCTTTCTGGGCTGCTAACGTCGCTGCAAGCGGCAATTTTTGGGTTTTTAATCTGGTTGATTATGCTCCTGTTTATGCCGCATCGCTACCAGCAGCCGCTTCTACGATGGGTTGTGATCGCACCGTATGTAGTGATGGCCATTGGGTTGGCCGTAGACTGGTACGGACGCTTGGGGATCGTCGGCATTGACGTGGTTCGCGACGAGAGTGGGATCGCCAATTTTGTGCGTGGGCCGGCCTTTTGGCCGGTATTTGCTCTCTACATCACTGGTTGTATCCTCGTTCCTTTGACAATGCTGGTGACAATTGCAGTGCAGCATCCAAAAGTACGTGTACCTGCTAGCTGGTTGACGGCCGGA
This sequence comes from Chloroflexus sp., assembly GCA_017743535.1. Taxonomy (GTDB): domain Bacteria; phylum Chloroflexota; class Chloroflexia; order Chloroflexales; family Chloroflexaceae; genus Chloroflexus. Next base: position 9,031 of record JAGHYT010000143.1, on the reverse strand, counting down.
ACGATTTTGACCTTCCTGACCGGCTATATCTCGCGTGAAGTGGGTTTGATACCGCTTACCTACGCCAGTCTGCTCCCGTTACATCTCTCGTTTGGCTGGGTAACGTTGCGTTACGGTATCTTTCGGCCTTCGCAAGTTGCGCTGCAAGCTGCTGTTGAACATCTTCCCGATGGGGTACTGGTGCTTGATACCGATCGGCAGATTCGGTTTGCTAATCGGGCTGCCCGGCAGATACTTGCACTGGACAGGGAACAACGTTTTGATCACGCTCTTGCTGATGCCGGTTTTGCAGAGCAGACAACCGATGTTGACCGTAAGCTTGGCAGTCGCCGGTTTGCACGAAGCAATGGTCAGATATTGCTGATCTCGGAAGTTGCCATTCGTGACGAGCGCGGCGGGGCCAGCGTTGTATTGCTTCGTGATATGACGCTGATCGAACAGCAGCGGGCTGAGCTTGTGGCATCGCAAAAGGCATTAGCCGAACGAAGCGCTGCCCTCGAACATTCACTGGCGGAGCTTAAGCAACGTGATGAGTTACTTCGTCGCTTAACACAGCCACTCATTCCTCTAAGCCAGACGACATTGGTGGCGCCCCTCATCGGGGCGTTCGATGCTGAGCGCTGTCAGTTGCTGTTCAGTTCAATTCTCGCTGAAATCGCTGCCCGTCAGGTACGGATTGTGTTACTCGATTTGACCGGCCTGACCGTGTTTGAGCAGACGTTGGCTCATACCCTGCATCAGATCAGCAACGGCGCCCGTCTAATGGGTGCAGAGGTGGCGCTGTGTGGTATTCGTCCTGATCTGGCCGAGCTGATGGTGCATACTGGCTCAACCTGGGACGGCTTGCGTTCATTCGCTACGCTTCAGGATGGGGTAGCAGCGCTGTTACGATGAAACTAAACTCCTGCGAAACTACTTAATCAGATGCACGTCTCAGGCCGGAAAGGGCCTGCGGGACGGTTAGCCAGCCTTGACCGGGAAACAGCTTCGCGATCTGTGATGAGAAGATCAGGCTGTTCCCAAGTAATTCGGTGGTTGGGCCTTCTACAACAAGCTCGCCTTCACTCAGCAAGACGACCCAATCGGCGCAGGCCGCAGCTAGCTCCACATCGTGGGTTGCCATCAAGACGGTGCGACCTTCATCGCACAACTTGCGCAGGATGGCGATCAGACTGCGTTTGGCCTGGTAATCAAGACCACGGGTTGGCTCATCGAGGAGGATGAGCTGGGGATCACCGACCAGGCTGGCCGCCAGCGCCGCCCGCTGTGCTTCGCCACCACTGAGATTGCGCGGATAGTGTTCGATGAGGTGCGCAATGCCGAAGCGGGTTAGCGCTTCGCGAATTGCCGACGGTGAAGGACGGAGCTTGCGGCCCCGTAAACTGAATGCGATCTCTTCACCTAGTGTATCGTGGAACAGGATGCTCCGCGGGTCTTGTGGCACGTAGGCGACACGCTGGGCTAGTTCTTCCACTGCCAGCGGAGCAATGTCTTGCCCGGCTAACTCGACTCGTCCCTCAACCGGTCGGACCAGGCCAATGAGGGTTTTGAGAAGGGTGCTTTTTCCGCTCCCGTTACGTCCCATCAGGGCAATAAGCTGACCACGTGGTAGTTCCAGATTGACCCGATAGAGTGCTTCATGCTGGTGGTAGCGAACGGTAACGTTATGCAAACGCGCCAGGGGTGCAGATGAGACAAGTGGTGGTGGCGATAATACAGGTGATGTTGCCGGTAAATCGGAAGGAACGAATCGTCGTCCCTCCTTAATGGTCAGTGGCAACGGATGCCATCCCAATACTGCCCCAAGATGTTGAAGCGGAGGTCGCAGATCGATTCGGGCCAATACTTCGCGCGGCGATCCGAGATCGATAGTTCCATCTGGCGCCAGATAGAGCACACGGTCGGCATACTGTACCACTCGTTCCAGCCGATGTTCGCAGAGTACGATGGTAATACCGAGATCGGTGTTGAGTTTTTGGAGGGCAGTTAAGACCTCTTCGGCGCCGTGGGGATCGAGTTGACTGGTTGGTTCATCGAGGACCAGCACTCGTGGTTGGGAAGCTAAAGCAGCGGCAATTGCCACGCGCTGTTGTTCGCCACCGCTCAGCGTTGCGACGTGGCGGTGACGCAGATGGGCGATTGCCAGTTGATCAAGAACTTCTTCCACGCGCCGCCGCATAATGGCCGCCGGTACCCCTAGATTCTCCATCGCAAAGACGATTTCGTCTTCTACCCGTTCAACTACAAACTGACTTTCAGGGTCTTGCACAACAAACCCGACAAGATCGGCCAGATCGCGTGGTTGATAGTGCAATGTATGACGCCCCCAGACTTCTACTCGTCCACGGAAATGCCCACCGTAGAAATGGGGAACCAGACCATTCAATAGGCGGAGCAGGGTACTTTTGCCGACACCACTTGCGCCGCAAACGAGCAGGAACTCACCTTGATCAATCTGAAAACTCAGATCGCGGAGGATGGGCCTAGTTGCGCCAGGATAGGTATAGCTAACATGTTCGATGTTGATCATAGTGTATTCAGCACTGCTTGCAAGCCGGTCAATAGACGATCAATGTCAGTTGGAGAATTGTATCCCTGAATCGAAATTCGGATCAACGGTTGCTCTTGCCAGGTAAAGCATGGGACTTCGACACGCCATTCATGCCAAAGCCGGGCCTGAACCAGTGCCGGATCACAGGGTGGTAGCGGTAATGACCGCATCTGCATCCACCAGTGTTCATCGTCTGGGGTTAGCGGTGCTGTACCCGTCAAGGCCAGTATCTGTTGTGATGCAGTGTACAGCAATTCGTGACAAGCGCGCCGCACATCGGCCCAGCGGTAACGGTGCTGGAACTCGATGGCCGCCGGTACGCTAAGAAATGCCGATGGATCATCGGTTCCCATCCACTCGTAGTAGGCCTGTAACGGGCGTCCTTCTGGATAAGCTAGAAAACTTCCTGGCAACGGTGTTGGTGGTTGCCAGCCCCAACTCACAACGAGCGGTTCGAGAATTGCCTGATATTCAGGCCGCACGTACAGAAATCCGGCCCCTTTTGGGGCACATAACCATTTGTGGCAATTCCCGGCGTAGAAATCAGCTCCTAATGCTTGCAGGTTCAGGTCGATCTGGCCGGGAGCATGCGCCCCGTCGATCACACTGATGATCCCGGCTGCACGCGCCCGCCGACACACTTCTGCCACCGGCATGATGATGGCCGTCGGCGATGTAATATGGCTGAGCAGAATAACTCGCGTGCGGGAAGTGACGCCACGCCAGATTTGTTCGATAAGCTGTTCAGGTGTCGTTACCGGTAATGCTACTGGCTGATTAATATACGTTGCTCCTTGTTGGTGACAGACGTAACGCCAGGTACGTTCAATTGCACCGTATTCGTGAGTAATACCCAAAACCTCATCACCCGGTTGTAAGGTGATCGAACGAGCGACGATATTCAGGGCATAGGTCACATTTGGCACAAAGACGAGATCATCTGCCGGTGCGCCAACGAAAGCGGCCAGGCTGTTGCGGGCCTGACGCAGGCGTTCAGACAGGCATCGGCCAAGAAATTCAACCGGTTGTGCTTCAAGGGTACGTTGCCATTGCTGGTAGATAGCGAAAACCGGACGAGGACACGCCCCGAAGCTACCGTGATTAAGAAAGGTCATATCGCGCCGCAGCAGAAACTGGTCGGCGATTTCGGGGAGGGGTAGTTTGCAGGTTGTGGCGTGCATGGGATCATTCCTCTCGACTGAACATTGTTCGTTCTCATTATCGCTGATAACCGGCGAAGTGATGGTATGATGTCGTTGCACAAGCGATATAGGTGTTGGTAAGGATACAACGCATGTGGCTCATTGTTGGCCTGGGTAATCCAGGTGAACGTTATGCACGAACCCGTCACAATATCGGTTTTCGCAGTGTCGAAACGCTGGCCGAGCGCCACGGTTTCACGTTTCGTCAGCAGCGGGCCAACAGTCAGCTTGCCGAAGGGATTATTCATGGGCAGCGGGTCGTCTTGGTAAAACCACAGACCTATATGAACCTCAGTGGACAGGCCGTGTCGGCACTACGCAACTGGTACAAAATTGATCCGGCTCGTGAGTTACTCGTTATCTACGATGATCTTGACCTGCCATTCGCCCGAGTCCGCATCCGCGAGCGGGGCAGCGCCGGAACCCATAATGGGATGCGTTCAATCGTTGCTCAATTAGGAACAACCGAATTTCCGCGACTGCGGATTGGGATCGGCCAACCGCCAGGGAAGATGGATGCAGCCGATTACGTGTTGAGCCGCTTTACACCGGAAGAAGAAGCAGTTCTGCCCGATGTGCTCGCACGAGTGGCCGATGCCGTTGAAGTGGTCTTACGTGACGGCCTGATCACGGCAATGAATCGATACAATCCCTTGTAGGAAAACAGGGTCACCTTACCAGTACGGTATGCCGGTTCATTGTTAGCACGAGAGATTGTGTATGAAATGCGGTACTGGATCGGTACCGCAAAACAAGAGCCCTTGTCAACACATTGTCGGGTAGGGGTTTTCGGAGTTTTCAGCTTCGGTCACCTTTCCGCATTCGCTAATGATGAACCTTGACCAACTCTCGTTCCCGAACTGGATGCATGGGCCACTGGCCCGCGTCGTGCAGTGCTCGGCAGGAACCCATCGGTTGACGCATCAGCACTTTATCATCCGTCAGCCCTCCCGCAAGCGGGGTCAGGAGCCCCTGCTTCTCCCGTTACGCTAAGAGGCATGATCGGCGAGTCGGCGGGGTGTGCTATGGTTCCAACCCTATCTTGTGGGATGCAGGCCGAAGGCCGGCTTTCCAGAGCACGTGGAACATCTGAAATGAGGATACTACGTGCGCAAAACGATGATCTACTCTTTCGCCCTACATCTACCGGCAAACTGCGGTAGACTACATACAGGTGAAGCATTTGAACAAAGGAGTTTCCGCTATGCCTCTCGAAACGGCTACCTTGGCCGGTGGATGTTTTTGGTGTCTGGAAGCAGTATACGATCAGGTCATTGGTGTAAAAGATGTCGTGTCAGGCTACACCGGCGGACATGTCGCTAACCCGACCTATGAACGGGTTTGCAGTGGCAAGACCGGTCATGCTGAAGCAGTACAGATCACGTTTGATCCGGAACAGATTAGCTATCGTGAGCTGCTCGAAATTTTCTTCAGCATTCACGACCCGACGACGCTGAATCGGCAGGGAGCTGATGTAGGAACTCAGTATCGTTCGGCCATTTTTTATCACTCTGAAGAGCAGCGTCAAATTGCTGAGCAACTGGTACGTGAACTAACCGAACAGAAAGTTTTCCGCGACCCAATAGTGACCGAGATTGTACCGGCTACGACGTTCTATCCCGCTGAAGACTACCATCAGGAATACTTCGCACGAAATCCATATCAGCCCTATTGTCAGTTTGTGGTAGCGCCGAAGGTAGCAAAATTTCAAAAACTGTTCGCGCATCGGGTAGTACGAGCAAACGGTAACATTTCGCAGACGTGACGATCGTTACCGTCCAAGTGGAGAGAGGGCCGGGTCTGTTCTCATGGAATGCTGCCATTCTCCCATTCTGCGGTGAACCGGTGGCATGAGCGCAAGCTGCATAATCGCCGATGCGCATCACGTCCACGACGGATGAAAGCCCTGTTCGTGGCTACCACACGATGGACGACCGGCCCGGCGCCGACAGCATCCTAGGTAGGGGCAGTGCCCCTACCGGTGGAACCCATCCTTACATGCATCTTCCTGTCAGGTAGGAAATGTTCGACTTCTTCGTAAAAGCTGGGAAAGGTACATCACCTGCTCCAGCTTTTTCTTCAGTCACCATACCTCTTCGAGCATTGCCAGCAATTCTGCGGAGGTTGCCGGTCGTGGATTGTTGAAAATTGCCGGTTCGACGGCGGCCAATTCTGCCAGTTCAGGAAGCGCTTCACGCGGTACGCCCACCTCACGCAGTCTTGTTGGCAGACCACAATCTGCCGTCAGCGTCCGCACGGCTGCAATACCATCGGCAATCACTTCAGCGTTGCTGCGGCCACCAACATTGACCCCCATAGCTCTGGCAATGCGTACATAGCGGTCGGGTACTACTTCGCTATTGAAACGCATCGCTGGTGGCAAGAAGATCGCGTTGGCTGTGCCGTGGTGAACGGGGAACTTTCCGCCGACGGCGTGCGACAGTGCGTGCACCACACCGAAGAGACTATTGCCACAGGCAATACCGGCCATCGTGGCTGCAATCAACAATTGGCTACGCGCCTCAATGTTATTGCCATCGTGAACAGCATCTCGCAAATGAGTAGCAATCATGTCGATAGCAGCCAGGGCCAGGCTATCGCTCAAGGGGTTGTTCTCGGTCGAGACATAGGTTTCAATCGCGTGTGAGAGAGCATCCATACCGGTGGCCGCTGTCAGGCGCGGGGGTAAGGTGCGGGTCATCAGTGGATCGAGGATGGCCAGCGTGGGTGTGATGTAGCGACTGACAATACTTATTTTTCGCTGACCCTCTTCATCGAGGATGACGGCAATTGGCGTTACTTCACTACCGGTACCGGCAGTTGTTGGGACTGCCACCAGTGGTGTTAGTGGCGTTTCAATCACGTTATACCCTTCATAATCAGGAATTGATCCACCGAGGGTGAGTAATATGCGAATCCCTTTAGCAGTATCGATAGGACTACCACCACCCACTGCAATAATCAGATCAGCGTCAGCGGCCCGTGCCCGTTCGGCGCCCTCAGTGACCTTTGCGACAGAAGAATTGGCCGGCACATCGTCAAAAATCCCAACGACCTCGATGGGAGCCAGGCCAGCCTGAATCGGATCGAGTAATCTTGCCTGCACAACACCCTTATCGGCAACGATGAAGGCTCGACGTTGCGGGAGCGCACTGCTGATTACCTGACCCAGTTCACCGGCCAGCCCAATCTGGTACAATACTCTTGCACCAAGGCTGAATTCAAAAAAGTCTTGCATTGCCTTGTTCCTATTATCTGCAAAAGAGTACTTCTATATGTATTATACGACCGCATGGCAAGGGATGGAGGTAAGACGACTTGATCCCAGGTTTTTAACCCTTGAGCGATGCTCTCAATAGCATCGTTATCTAGCTTGACCCACAGGACTCTGAAAGACTAGACAGAAGTTCTTTGTCACCAGGCACAAGATGTAAGGTGCGGACAAAATCTCCATCAACGGCAATGCACGCAATCTCCAACGTGCGCTGAAATCGACCTTCAAAGAATGCACAGTTGCCAAAGTAGAAGTTGCTTGCAGCTCAGGATCGGCTTTATCAACAAGAAAATACCCGCTTAAAGAAGTGTTCTGGCTCCGCTATGAGGGTCGTAATTAGAGTCTCTTCGTTTTCCATGAATTTGTTACGGTTGTCGAACATACTTGGAGCGTATATCACGAAAAACCATGCAGAGAAAGGAATGACAATGGAACATAAACACCTGAGCGCACGAACCAAAATCTTCTTAATCGGCGCAGAGATTCTCTTTGTTGGTATTCCACTCCTCTTGCGTTTTGCAGTCGCCGGTTAGCTTCTGATCATTTTTGGAGTATTGCTCTTTCTATGGGCATTCGTGCATCTGGGTTTGATGACAGCATTTATTACTGTTCTCACATCAAGCAAGAGAGATATTACGCTATATCTTGCTGTCCACTTTTTTTATCTAGGAGCATGGTTGTTTCAAACTGATGCTGACGATGTTCGTGTCACCTGGACTATTCGGCTCTTCCCATACACCGATTTTCTCGATCCCTTTCTCAAAGAATGGGGTGGAGTACTATTTCTCGTCACGAGTATTGCTACATTTGTTTGCTATTTAATAATCTTGACCCCACTGCAAAAAGGTGATCTTTCCACCACAGAGATCACGGAGATCGCAGAGACTAAAGATAATCTTATCTTTCATTGAACATAGAGTTGTGAACATTTTTCTTACAATGTGCCCAATGGCCAAAAATGATCCTTTTATTCATAAACCTTACACGCTCTGTGTACTCTGTGTGCTCCGTGGTAAGTTTTTGCAGTGCACTCATCTTTATTTTTGTAGTTATTCGTTTGGTCCAATTCTTGAAATCGTCCAAGTGAGTGTCTGAACATTCGCTTCGATTGCATGGCAGATGCTCGCACGTTCAGGCAGGAGAAGTAAGCTTCAAACCTACTCAGAAAATAACAAAAAAAATCGAGGCGTTGGTGGACAACGCCTCGACCGTTTGAGAGGTAAGGATTACGTCGTTTCTCGGCGCTCGCGAATACGTGCTGCTTTACCGGCGAGACCACGCAGGTAATAGAGCTTGGCCCGGCGCACCTTCCCCCGCCGAATAACCTTGATGTAATCAATGCGCGGGGCGTGCAACGGGAAAGTACGCTCAACACCAATGCCGTGTGATGCGATCCGTCGCACCGTAAAGTTCTCGTTGATCCCCTCGCCGCGTCGGCGAATAACGACCCCTTCAAAGTCCTGAACTCGTTCGCGGTTTCCTTCGACAACCTTTACACCGACGCGCACCGTGTCACCGACGCGAAAATCGGGAATGTCGGTGCGGTATTGGCGCCGGCCCAACTCTTCTAGCAGTTGTTGCGACACGGCGTCGCTCCTTTCACTCTATGCCGACAGGCGCCCGCATGGTAGCGGGACTGCACGGCGCTCTGACACACAAATTTGGCAGGCGGATGGTTCGCCGCCTGCCTGATCGGCTCTGTTCCGCTAGCGATTATAGCATAGCAGGCTGATACCGGCAAGCCGCTTGACCAACTGGCGTGCTTGCCGTATGCTCACAGTAATCACCGGAAGTACCGGTCATCTGACAGGTGTTGATGGCGTATGATGTCGTCAGTAGCTCAATCACCAACGACCGGGTATCTTACCATGCGTTTAGCGTCAGAATACTACGCGCTGCCCGGAACATCAGTCCGTGAGATCATGCGCTGGCGAACACCGACGCCTGTTCCTGGCGCCCCTCCGGTTATTCCTGGTCTGATTAATCAGCGTGGTCAGATTCTGA
>JAGHYT010000142.1:0-9716 GCA_017743535.1 Chloroflexus sp. | reverse complement strand
CTTGCGGGGGGTTGGGGAGTAGCCCCTTGAGTACCGTCGAGCCGTCAAAGTTCCCCCGCTTGCGGGGGGTTGGGGGGTAGCCCCTTGAGTACCGTCGAGCCGTCAACCCAGCTCCTCGCTTGCGGGGGGGTGAGGGCGGAGGGTTGAATAACGTTCACTTGGCGAACACGAACGAACCCTGAACATGTTAAAAATCCCTATCGCGGATAGTGTAGACACGAACAGTCAAGGCAGATATACTTGACGTGTCTAACCCTGTTTCATGTTTCTTGTCAAATCTCCTCACCGGAAGTCGGGATCATTGTATGGATGAAGAGCAGTTCAATCTTCCGAGGCTGGAAGTCTTGCGTCTAAGGGTTTCATTACGTCTGGCAAGCGAAGCTCGTCTTCCTCCATTTAAGGGAGCGCTAATCCGTGGCGCTTTGGGATACGCCTTACAACGAGTTGGATGTCCTTCGGTATGTTGGGGGCAGAGCAGCAGATGTCCATCCGCGATTCCGTCATGCGCCTACCGTGAATTGTTCGAGCTGGAACTGCCACCTGGAAGGACGGTGTTACATGATCTGCGAGATGCTCCTCGACCATTTGTGATAGAGCCGCCACACGACCATCGGCGATATTATGCAGCCGGTGATCTCCTTGAAACTGGTATGTTACTGTTTGGGCGTAGCATCAATCTTCTGGCTTACGTGATACTGGCTTTCATCGATGCTGCCCGTGCCGGTCTCGGTCGCTATCAGGTGCCTGCACGCCTTGAACAGGTTGAAGCACTGGCCTATGGACAACCGTTTGGCATCCCAATCTATCGCGATGATAATAGCGTATTTTCAGACCATGTATTACCGATTTTCAATCTATCTGAGTTGTCCTGCCAGGCCGCCAGTCTGCCATCACATATACGACTAGTTTTACGGACTCCACTGCGTATCAAGACTGACGGTCGCTTTTTGAAAACGTTTGATCTACCGACACTCGTGCAGGCTATTGCCTGGCGTCTGTATGCGCTGAACTATTGTTACGGTAGTGATCCCTGGAACGTCGACTACCAATCGGCAATTACTGCGGCCCGGCAAGCCATCGTTGCTCAAGACGCAACTTATTGGGTAGATTGGGAACGATCTAGTACACGTCCTGATAAACGGCAGTCAATGACACTCGGCGGATTAATGGGCTCAGTCGTATTGGACAATGTACCATTGGTGGTGCGGAGCCTGCTTCTAGCGGCAAGTGTTGTGCATGCAGGAAAGGCATGTGTCTTCGGGCATGGTCAACTAGAACTTCGCGATGCATCCTGAGGAAAGCGGGTGGCAACTCGCTGTAAGCTGTATCAGTAAGTCATCTGGGACGGGTCTGGATCCCGCTTCTCCTAGTACAGTAGTCATTAGAAACGCCGTCAGATCAGCGATGTAATAGAGTATCAGGCGTATAGAACGCTTACGGGTTGAGAGGAGACCGTACGTATCGAAGGAGGAAACCTTGGCAGCAGAGAACACCAGGTCACAACAGGGCCGGCGGCGAGGTGGTGGTATACGACGAAGTTCATCAGTGACCTTTCACCGTCGCCTCTGGTTGGTTCGCAGATTAGTGCGTGGGGCAGCTACGGCGCATGAATTGGTTACCGACGCTCAACATACTTTTGGTAAAGAGATATACCCCCATAATGTTACAGCGGCGCTTCACCATGATTTTGATGCCCTACGTGAATTGTTCGATTGCACTATCAAACGGATGCACGATGGCTGTTATGCATTGGTCGATTATGGACACCTTGCGCTCCTCGATCTCAATGACGAGGAATTAGAAACATTGAGCTTCCTGGTAACGCTTTTCTCTGCTAACGTTACTCCGAATGCAGTTCAAGTTCAACGGCTTCTCGAGCGGATCATCGCACTCTTGCCGACTGAACGACGAGCCATTTTCAATTCTGCTACGCGGCATCTTCGGCTCGAGGTGCCCGAAACCATCACGCAACCCGACGTAGAACTGCTGAAACGATTGCAACATCACCTTGGTCAGCAGTATATTCGCTTTCGGTATCGCTCTACCCATAGCCCTGCTCACATTGAGGAAGAACATCGTGTTGCCCCCTATCGTCTACTAGTACGTGATGGTCATACATATCTCGAAGCCTTCTGTCTAGCCGCACCACACGCCGAGATCATAAACCGTTATGTTACCTATCGAGTCGACCGGATCATTCCGGAATCATTGGTCGTTGAACCTAAGCGCATGCCACCGACGGCCCCACCGCGCAAGACCTGGCAGATTCGCTATCGGCTCACCGCTCAGGTAGCACGTCAGCGTGATATTGCCCTCTGGTTTACTAACAGTTCGGTAACGTTTCTTCCTGATGGCAGTGCTGAGATAACTGCACAAACGACCGATCTCTGGCAGGCTCGCCAGATTTTGTTTTGCTATCGTGAACATTGTCAGGTACTCGAACCGCCAGAGTTGATAGATATGATCCGTACTAGTTTGCAAAAGATGCAGGAGTGTTATCAGTGAATAGGCGAGACTGGCGCGAAATATTCGAGATCATAAACGATCCTGGTACACCGATATTGTTTTTAATCGGTATCATGATCTTTGCTATTCTCGGTAATGGATTATACGACCTACTCGTTGTAACTATTCAAAGAAACTTTGATGACGAAGGTAATTTTACATATGTAATCATTATTGCTACTGCATCACTGCTGTTATTGGCGATTATATTTGTTCTTTGGCTCTGGTTCAATCTGCGATGGAAAAGGCGAAATCGTTTGCCAAACAATATAAAATTAGAACAGACCTATCCGATATTGATCATCTTTGTGAGTGCTAATCCAAAAGCAAGCGAACCAATAGCTATTCAACACCATCTGGCAGACGATAAATTGCAAAAACTATGGCTTATTGCCAGTCCAGAGTCAGAAAATAGAGCAAAGTCGCTTTTCGACTGGGTGAAGCAGCGTACCAATCAACCTATACACGTCTCAATTCTCTTACTGGAAAGCGCCTACGACATTCCACAAGCATATCGCACGATCGTCTCCATCTTCGAGTTAATTGCCGATCAAATTGATCAGGCAATTGTTGACATCACAAGCGGTACGAAGCAGATGAGTGCTGGCGCTGTACTGGCTTGCCGTGAATATGGGGTACCGATGCAATATGTCTTGGGCGAATTGAAAGGTGGCAAAGTCGATGAAAACAGTGCAGGTGAATTGATAAAAGTTCAGGTATAAGACGGGTGGTGGCACCCACCGTAGCGCTAATGATCCAGGGATTGAGTTGCTGTGCTCCGGGTGTACCCTAAGTTTTTGTGGTGATAATCTTCATCACGATACCGGGATCCCAGGTATCGTTGTCGTTTCCTCCCTTCAAAATCCCCTGCCTGTTGTTGTCACTTCGCACATTTGTGAAAACCTCTTCTGGCATACTCAGAGTACGGTGTCTGTTCTATCTTGACCATCAGCACTACGGATGGTCAACGTTTTCCAGAGGAGGAGGGATATGGTATGGTGTCTCGCTTCTTGCATGCTCTTGTGCGTCGGATTGGCCATCTTATCCTTAATCGCCAAACCAGGACGGGTCTGGCTACCCCGTCTCACCTTTCGTCGGCTTATACGGGGTTGTCTGTTTACCACGTTTTTCAGTGCCGCAGTCATCTTCGCACTTCTGTCCTACCTTCTACTCTCGTAACTGAACGGCTCGTTGTTCAGATCGATGGCACCCCTGGCTCTCCGGCTTGTGGCATAGCCGGATTGGGAATTGTAGTGCGCAGTGAGCACGGTGACGTGATCCGAATGTACTGTGAACGTGCTCCGGCACATACTAGTAATGAGGCCGAGTATCAGGCATTAATTGCTGCGCTACAGTTTATCCAGCGTGATTTTCCAGGGCGACGGATACGGTGCTTGACAGATAGCCGGCTTGTGGTCGATCAGCTTAGCGGTATTGCTGCGGTGCGCGATGAAACACTACGTGTTCTCCACCAAAGTGCTCGTGTATTGATCGATCAATGTTCATCTGCATCGTTTGAACTGATCGCTATTCCACGTGATCTCAATCGGTTAGCTGACGCACTCGCCTGGGAGGCGTTGAAAGGGCGACGGGATTTATTGAACCGATTGAGAACAATTACTTCCGAATGGTGATTGCTACCTGAATTAAGGAAAGGCTCATCGGACGTATGCAAGCCTGAAATGTGGCATGGTGCAGTTGTCAGCGTAGGAAGAAAGCCGGCAAACGGAACGGAGCTGCATCTCTCCTGTCATCACCATCGAACATTTGGGCAAGGTCTATCTACTCGGTGGAAGAGTCGGTGCTACACAGCCGACACGATTGGTTGCTGAAGGGATCATCAAGGAGAATAACTATGGCAGTCTTTCCCCGCTATCATGGCCCACCGCTTATCGAACAGGTTTGTACAGTTGAAAACTTAACCAACGCATGGCGGCGTGTTCGCTCGAATGTCAAAGTAACTCGGCGTTATCGGAGCGCCGGTATTGATCGAATGACGCTAGATGATTTTGCAGCCGACTGGCCGAATCAAATGGCGCTTCTAGCTGAGGAACTGCGCAATGGAAGCTATCGTCCATTGCCACCGCGTTGGGTAACGATACCCAAAACGAATGGAGGGAAACGGGCAATTGCAATTCTGACCATTCGTGATCGGATTGCTCAGCGAGCGGTTCAACAGGTCTTGAATCCCCTCTTTGAGCCGCTGTTTCTCGACTGTTCGTATGGATGCCGATTGAGTGTTGGTGTACCAGAAGCCATTGAGCGTGTTATGCGCTATGTCGAACAAGGTTTGCATTGGGTTGTTGATGGTGATATTAGCGCGTATTTTGACTCTATCGATCATGGCATCCTCTTGGGATTACTACGACAGCGAATTGATGAGCCGGCGATTCTTCAGCTCATTGGGCAATGGTTGGCCGTTGGGTTCTTTCATTCTGAGGTCCCTGATGATGAAACCCCGCCTGCTAGCCCTTTCGAGACGATGCTGCGTCGCAGTGGTGAATTAATTCACGAGATGTTGAAAACGCCACTCGATTCAGTACCGGTCGAGCGAGATGACCTCGATCTCTATAGCCCTGCACTTGTCCAACCTCGTTCTGGTTTATCGGCTGAAATGTTGGCTGCGCTCAGTCTTATGCAACCGGCATTCGCTATCGCCCGACAGTTAGTGCCGCTGGTTCAGCGAATTGGTGTACGACGACTTGCATTGGGCGGAGCACTGGCTGTGGGAACCGTTGCGCTAAGCGAGCTTATCTACCGGCTACAAGCTGTGCATTCGCGACGTGGAACGTTGCAGGGTGGACCACTCTCGCCGTTGCTAGCCAATATCTATCTGCATCCATTTGACATAGCAATGACTGCACACGGAGCACGAATGGTTCGCTTTGTTGATGACTTTGTGGTTATGTGTCCTGATCGTACCACCGCAGAGCGTACCCTCGTTTTGGTCGAACGCCAACTGGCGGCCCTGCGCCTGACTCTCAATTGGCAAAAGACCCGCATTGTCGACTACGCTGATGGAATCGAGTTTCTCGGGCAGGCGTTGGCACCACGACGCAAGCAAGGTTTTTTGGAGGGTATCGGAGATTTTCATACGGCTGAACAGCGTTTACGTGCTCACATCGAACGACTACGCAAACCCAAGTCGTCACCGCCGTCTGAGATGTAATGCACGTTTTCTGTTGTTCCATTGCCATCGTAATGTAGATCGTTGATACGTCCTTGCCACGAGGAGATGTTCACCATGGCCACACTGTACATTCAGGAACAGGGTACAATTGTACGGAAACGAGACAACCAGATTATCATCACTCGCAACAACGACATCTTGCAGGCGATCCCATTAAATAAAGTTGATCGAATCGTCCTTATGGGCCGAGGTGTCCAAATCTCAACCGCTCTCCTTGTCGAGCTGTTACAACGCGGTATTCCTGTTATGCTCACCAATCAGCATGGCAGCCGCCATTATGCAACACTGAGCGCCGGTCCCTCGCGCTTTGGCGCATTGCGTCTGCGACAAAGCCAACTAGTCGTTGATCCAGCCTGGTCGCTTGCGCTGGCAAAAGGGATCATTACCGCAAAATTGACTGCACAACGCATGGTTCTTGCCAGTACAGGTTGGGCGTCTGCTGTTGGGGTGATAACCCAGATCGATCATGCCATTCGTGGCCTGGCCGGTTCGACGACTCTCGATATGGCTCGTGGCTTTGAAGGTGCAGCAGCAGCAGCCTATTTCGGAGCTTGGCGTAGTGCCTTTCAGCAAGGCTGGGGATTTCAAGGTCGTGCCTTTTACCCACCACCCGATCCGATCAATGCCTTGCTCTCATTTGGGTATACCCTCCTACTACACGACGTACTAGCGGCGGTGCAATTTACCGGTCTGGATCCGTATCTGGGGGTTTTTCATGCTATTGAGGCCGGTCGGCCATCATTGGCACTCGACGTAATGGAGGAATTCCGTCCACTCGTTGTTGATCGGATGGTGCTCGATGTCATAACAACCGGTGCGATCACCCGGTCGCAGTTTGAACGTGCCAACACTAAACAACCCAACGCGATGTATCTGACTCCTGATGCTCGTAAACTGGTCGTGAGTCGCTATGAAGCGTTGATGAAGGCACCGGTTCGATTAGCTGATGGTACGCAAACGGCCATGAGACGGGTCGTTCTTCTCCAAACCCAAATGGTTGCCCGTATTGTTCGTGGTGAGCAGGCTTCCTATGAAGGAGTTGTTCGATGAACATGTTCACGATTATCAGCTACGATATTGTGGATGATCACCGTCGTACCAAAGTAATGAAGATGCTCAAGGGATACGGAGTTCGAGTACAGTACAGCGTCTTTGAAGCTGTCCTCGACGCACGTGAGTTTCGCGAGCTTAGCGATCAGCTTCGCCAGCTTATTGATCCAGCCCAGGATAGCATACGCTGTTATCGCCTTGATCGCGTAGCCGCTGAACGCACCATCATTTATGGCATCGGCAACATTACTACTGAACCAACGCACTACATCATCTAGCTACGATTCCTCCATCCAGATGCGTAGTAACTGACCATCGGCAGTTGACGGTGGTGGTGATGGCGCCAGTCGTCCGCCACCGTTGCCGGATGGTGATAATCGTCGTTGTTCTCGCACGGATGGTTGACGAGATAAACCGCTACGTGATAGCCTGGTCAGACAAAGAATGCGATCAATGCGAAAGCAGCGCTCTGCACGTCGGGTTGTGCAGTAGGCATAGAGGAACCAGCGATCACCGTGCTGTTCTATCCGCAATGGTTGAACTAGCCGTTCGCCGGCAGAACGTTGTGGTGCTTGATAATACAACACGAGCGCCTCGCGGCGACGGATAGCCTTATGCAACTGTTGCACCGTATCGGTTAATCGTACCGGAGGAGATACCGGCTCAACCGCTTCTGTGATCCACGAATCTAGTACCGTCGTGAAGAGTGCGGGAGATTGTATACGTAGGTGTAACCCTTCTGAGCAATCGTGTGGATCAAACTCCGACGGGAAAGATGTGAACTGGCATGAAGCCGCCTGATGGAACCTGGAAATCGTCGTAATACCTGCCTGCTCTAATGCGCGCACTATGTCTAGTTCACGTCCAGGTGTTACCAACGCTAGACCGGGTGCAATCTGAGTTATCGGCGAATGGCATGCGCTGGATTGGCGTGCGATGGCGGCATCTATGACTGTGTGGGGATCGTACATCAAGACTGTACGTGTCGTTATATGAACACGGGGCGCGGAATCGGCCGGTAAACAAACCGGTACATCCTGCTCGAACCGGTTTTGCCAAATTCTGACAAAACCGGTAGGACTCTCACCATTGGTCATTGCTCTGCGGATACTCCTTGCATCGATCTGCCAGCGTAGTACCGATTGATCCGCACCGACAAACTTCATCCACGGCTGAACGATGACAAGATCATTGTCAATCATAGCAATGGGGATCGTGATCTGTTGTTGTTGAGCGTCGTAATGCCACGACAGCGCAACCGGCGGGGTTTTGGTTGGAGCGAATACACCTAGCCAGGCAAGCGGACCGGCAACGGCAGCTTGCCACACACGTTGCTGGCTACGATAGGTCCAGGGCGTGCGTCTGATCGGTGCAAGACAGTGGGTTGTACCATCGACGAGCGGGCCAAAAGAGGCATACAAGGTAGCGAATGCGGTATTTGCTGCAATGCCTGACGAGGTTGCTGTCATCCCCCAGCAGAGCAGTCGACGGCGTAACGCTGGCCAATCAAGACCACGTACAGATACTCGCAGGCGAGTCAACCAGCGTTCTGTTTGTGGCTGATGCTCCCAGGCTGTCTGGAGAAGTTTCAGTTTTTGCTCCAACGTCATGCGAAAAAACGATTGAAAAACGGGGCCTGGGACGACGGTAGCATGAGTAGGTTGTAGAAGATGTACATCAATGAGGAGCGGTAGCAGCCACTGCCATAGCTCAGGGTCGTATTGTGGAGCCAGTGCACGCAGCCGTCGTAGAGCTAGACCGGCAAAAAGGCAGCTCTGACGGATCGGGAGCGGATGTTCAGCAGCAGCGATCAGGATGGTGCAGGTTGCAACCAGTGCTGGTGCAATTGCTAATGGTGATACAGGTGGTAACGAAGCAGATGCTCCTGGTGTTGGCAATGGTTTCGGCAACCAGCGTCGTAATTCAGGCGCCAACACCCATCCGGCCGGATGGTGTGGACGTTGCGGACGTGGCAACAACCACCCTAACAAAACCAGCATTTCACCGATTGTCTGCGGTCGGCGGTCAAAACGCAACGCATGAATTGGACGGATTGGGCCGAGGATTTGTTCGGCAGCCGCAGGCGAAAGGGTGCCACGACGCGATCTCAGGATTTGAAGTGCCTGTTGCGCCTCTGCTGGAAGTAGAAAGTATTGTGATCGCACGGCAGCAGGCCGACAAATCGCCCGTCGTAATGCTGCCAGGCGACTTACCTCATCGGCGTGATGAGAGATATTGACATGATGTGTAGCAGCGATTAAACGCTGAAGCACAACAGGTGCATCTTTGAGGTATTGAGCCCAACGTAACATCGTCTTGCCTTTCAACCGGTGACCTGGTATACTGTCAGTGCTGGTACCATCATACACAAAATCATTTAGAATTACCAGCGTGTCCCAGGAAGGAGGTCATTGGTTGTTCTGCATGGAGGGCACCCATCCGCGAAAAACGTTACGTTTATGGTGCGCACCAGGGTAAGAAGGAATGCCCCGCTATGAAGGGGTTTGAAACCTCTAAAGTGAGACACGGGACAACCCCCTGGAGAGAGTAAGAAGGAATGCCCCGCTATGAAGGGGTTTGAAACCCTTATAGTTGCGCCCCAAACGGTCGCTGACTGGTTAGTAAGAAGGAATGCCCCGCTATGAAGGGGTTTGAAACTAGGTTTGTTAGTAAGATCGTCCAAAGTGTACGGGTGTAAGAAGGAATGCCCCGCTATGAAGGGGTTTGAAACTAGTTAATGGAGTTTTCTCTCTGCAAGACGCTTCTTGTAAGAAGGAATGCCCCGCTATGAAGGGGTTTGAAACGCAAGGAGAAGAAGCGTCTTGCAGAGAGAAAACTCGTAAGAAGGAATGCCCCGCTATGAAGGGGTTTGAAACAAATGTTACTCATCGATGACCATATTAAAAAAGCCAGCGTAGTAAGAAGGAATGCCCCGCTATGAAGGGGTTTGAAACATGAAAGGTTTCACGCG
>JAGHYT010000141.1:0-9734 GCA_017743535.1 Chloroflexus sp. | reverse complement strand
GCATCGACAAAGTGTGTCGCAATTCCGGCCCGATTAAGTAATCGAAACACATTTGCCGTTGTCTGCCCGGCCAATGCCCCCTTACCTTCAATCACACTTCGGCGCGCACCATCACCGGCAGTAATCCCATCTTTGTGATACAGAATTGCTAGATCGGGATCGGATGGATGCGCATACACGATTTTGGTCTTACCTTCAGCGAGTACAGCGCCCAGTTCCATAATTGTCTCCTTCACGCATCGACCAGCCGTACAGTCGGTCCTGCTGTTACCCGGCCAACCAGGCGTGCTTCTGGGATTGTTGCCAGAGCCTGGTTCACCATCTCGGCAGGCACAATCACCAGCATGCCTAGCCCCATATTGAGGGTATGAAACGCTTCCTGTTCGTCAAGGCGCCCAAGTTCAACCAGCAACTGGCAAATTGGCGGAATAGACCAGCTTCCTCGCACAATCTCAGCCCCCAGCCCAGCAGGGAGGACCCGTGGCAGATTATCGTAAATGCCGCCACCGGTAATGTGACACAACGCCTTTACCGGCACCACGGCGCGCAATGCAATCACCTCTGACAGGTAACAACGATGAACAGCTAACAACGCATCACCAATTGTTTGCCCACCGAGCATAGCCGGACGCGCCGCATAACCTTCGGTCGCAAAATGGTGCTTCACGAGCCGTCGCGCAAGCGAATAGCCATTGGTATGCAAACCGCTACTGGGAAGCGCGATGATAGCATCACCGGCAACAATATCGGTACGCGGTAACATTGCCGACCGCTCGACCACGCCAACAATCGTACCGGCCAGATCGAAGGCGCCCGGTGCATAGACATCGGGCATTTCGGCTGTTTCACCACCGATCAACGCACAACCGGTGGCCCGACATCCCTCGGCAACCCCAGCCACAATCGCTGCCACCTGGACCGGATCGAGTTTTGCAACGGCGATATAGTCGAGAAAGAAAAGCGGACGTGCACCCTGCACCAGAATATCGTTCACCGCGTGATGAACCAGGTCTTGCCCCACTGTATCATAGCGGCCTACCGCGGCAGCCACCAGGGTCTTGGTGCCAACACCATCGGTACTACTCACCAACACCGGCGCTTGTATTCCGGCCAGCGCCAGAGCCGCATCAAAACAACCACCAAACGCACCCATGCCGGCCAATACTGCCGGCCCATGCGTACTACGCACTGCGGCTGCCATTAACTCTTTAGCTCGTGTTGCGGCGGCAATATCAACGCCAGCTGCACTATACTGGCTCATACCTACTCCTCACCGAGACGTGCGCAGAGTCGCGCAAACGCCTCACTCTGTGCCCGAAAGACGTGTTGTACCTGCACTGTTGTCACACTGCTCGCCCCGATGCTCCGCAGATAATCGATAGCCGGTAGTAACTCCTCTTGCGGCACTACGACGTTCACAGCGTACCAGCCGCTATCACTGGCAAACTTACTCCAGACCGGTGCAATCGTTGGCCCCTGCAAACCGGCCAGTTCATGACGAGCCGTGACCTTACGCCCGACCTCTTCGACCGAGGTACCGGGGAGATTGGCAGTCAGCGAGTAGAAGAGACGCCCACGTCGGCGCGCTTCGATCAATTCACAAAGTTGACGCACCAGCTCGAGCCGGGAAGGGTTCCCGCGCAGTGTACGCCGGGAACCGATGAGTACCGCCTGCGAACGTAGCAACGGCCCACCGACGATCTTCAATTGATTCTCGCGAATGGCAGTACCTGTTTCAGTAATGTCGGCAATAATATCGGCATAGCCAAGGCCAGGCGCAGCTTCGGTCGCCCCTTGCGATTCAACCAGCTCAAAGACATTGATACCATGCGCATAGCAAAAACGTCGTACTGTGTTGGGATATTTGGTAGCAATCCGTAATCGGCGACCGCGTGACTGAAACTCTACCGCCAGATCGGCCAGATCGGCCCACGACGTTACATCAATCCAGCTCTGCGGGACGGCAAAGACCAGTTCTACCCGCCAGAAACCGAGATCGTCAATCACGATCAACACATCATCATCGTCACCACGGAGTTCATGTAAGAGGTCGTAACCGGTTACACCGAGATCGATTGCCCCCTCGGCCACCTTCAATACAATGTCCGCCGGCCGATGCAGCAAGACCTCGGTATCAGGAAGCCCGCGTAACACCGCCGTATACTGGCGTGGATTGGCCCGTGTCACTCGCAAACCACAGCTCTCAAGCAAGGCAATTGTTGCATCGTAACCAGAGCCTTTTGAAGGGATTGCAAAACGAAGTGTCATAGCAGTTGTGAAGTATAGCGCACACGACGCTGCTGATAGAGCGCAGCAATGACTGACGTATCACGACGTTCCAAAAGATCACGTACCGCAACAGCAAGCCGTTCACCGGCCAGATGCAATGCCTGTTGGCCAAGCGATGGGCTGGCGACATGACGGACATCTTGCCCATCGTGGTCTACGATTTGGTTCACATCGACTAAATCGGGGCGAATTGCCAGCATCAACGACGTTTCCCAGAGTGCACCGTGATCCTGCATCTGCTCGTCAACCAGCTCGAACGGCGAAACAGCCAGCACGAGGATACGATGCTGATGTTGCGCTGACTCTGCAACTTCTATGATGGACAGGTCGTCGGTGGTGTTTTCCGAGCGACCCACAACAACGGCAATCTGAAACGCCTGACCGGCAACCGTGGTCAACCGTGCCGTGAGCATCTGGCGAAACAGGTTTATGTCAAGATCGAGATCACGCCACAAGACAGGATACACCACCCCACCCACGCGCTGAGCAGCCCGTTCAACAATCGCTGTCGTGATAAACCCAGGCGTGCCAAAGGGCAAGTGATTCCCATACGTCGTATAGGTCGCCCATGGCAGCCAACAGACCGGAGTACGAGTAACGATCTGTTGTTGTTGCGCGAATAACAACTCTGTAGCGCGCCCCCAGCACGGTAGAGAACTCATAGGTCTCCTCCTAACGCGGCAAAGGGAATCCGCTGTTCGGTTCGCGTCGCCAGATCGCGCCAGACGATGTACTCCCCCGCCCGTTCGTCGGCCCCTACGATAACAGCGGCCGTAAAATGACGGCGTGTGGCATCGCGTAGATTATCTTTCACGCTACGTCCCCGTACATCGAGCACCACCGTATAGCCTCTAGCGCGAAGCCGTCTGGCAACCCGCAACGCATACGGATAATCATCGTCATGGACGGCTGCGACCAATACGGTCTGGGGCACCTCATCGGCTTCAATAGCGGCGGCTGCCATTACTCGTTCTAGCCCGTAGGCAAAACCAACCGCCGGAGTTGGCTGCCGCCCACCCAGCGCTCCTACTAGATCGTCGTATCGCCCTCCGCCACAGAGCTGACTCCCTTCTCGATCATAAATCTCAAATATCAAGCCGGTATAGTAGTGGAGACCACGGCCAAGCGCACCATCGATGGTAATACAAGCGGAAGGTACCGCATGCGATTCTAACAGTTCAAGAATGGCCTGTAACTCACGAAACGCCACCGACTCGACACCGAGCAGATCGGCTAATTGCGGCATTGCCTGGGCGGGTGCACCGCCGATTGCCGCCAGGCGTACTAATTGATCGAGGGCCGCGTCAACCAGTGGTTGCTCATCAGCACGTCGTAATGTGCGGAGCAAGCGTTGTATGACCTCTGAGGGGCTTCTGGTACCAGTACGGAGATCGATCTGCATTGCTGCCAGCACTCGCTCAAGCCAGATGACTGCCTCTTCGTCATTGATCCCAACCGGTAACTCAAGACCCTCTGGCGGTGTCCCAAGGTTCGCCAGCACCCGTTCGCGCACCGGTGTTATTCCTTCAGCGCGCAACCGTTCGAGACTCCAAATCAATAATCCACGGGTACGTTCAGGCAGATTGAAACGGCTCAGCAACTCACGTGCCAGACCGATGTGACCGATCCGCACTGTGTAATCGGTTACGCCTACCGCAGCCAGTCCTGCGCAAGCCAGTGCGATCACCTCGGCATCGGCACGTGGTGGCAGCCCACCAATAATCTCGCCACCTACCTGCGTGAACTGACGATAGGTGTGGCGCTGTGGACGTTCATAGCGAAACACCGGCCCAGCGTAGCTTAGACGCAAGGGTAACGGCTGATCCTGCATCCCAGCCACATATGCCCGCAGCACCGACGCCGTCCACTCCGGTCGCAACGCCAGATCGCGCCCACCAAAGCTAAACTCGTAGACCTTACCAACCAAATCTTCACCCAATTTACGGAGATAGAGTTCTCGATGCTCAATAATCGGTGTATCGAGCATCTGAAAACCGTAAGCGGACATCGTCCGTTCTAATATCGTCTGAATACGTCGGCTTAGCGTGTATTCTGCCGGTAACACATCACGCATGCCGCGCACAAGATCAACGGTCACAACACCTCCCATACCCGATCACTACCCTCCCTCTCAATTGTAACCGAAGGCATGGTATTCGTGTTGAACGAACCAGCGGAACCTTGCGTGACCCCCACTGGTCAAGAGAGCCTTGCAAAGTTTTTCAGGCAATGTTGACAGAGGAGAGAGGAGAGAAGTGAGCAATGGCGAGAGGGATGGGTTCGCAACCATCTTCGACCATCCCCGTCCTTACCCTCGTCCAGGAGAGAACAGAAGTTGGGGAAGGATGAGAGCTTTTAACCGCTTACTCCCTGCACTGTCCACTGCAACATGCGAGCCGGAAAACCACGCTTCCAAGCGACTGCGTGGTCAGGGTTTCCTGTGCCAGGCCCGCCGTATAGACACTGAACACGTAGAAATCCCTTACTATTCACAATTGAGGAATGCCATCAGTTTTGCATCCACAGATTTTCCACAAGTTTTCCACATTAACGACACGAAGAACTTCTAGTACAAACCTGCACATACCGGCAGAGACGTGCGATAGCATCCACAGTTCTCTCATGCAATTCACCTGCCGTAGACGCTGCGTGACCTCATTTTCATCACGAACTCCTGCTTGTTCAGCGCCCAACCAGATCGCGCACGGTGCTGAGCAAATTGGTGAGATTACCCGTCTTCGGCACATAAGCATCAAAACCCTGTGCCACAAACTCACCCGGCGTCTTCTCGGTACGGGCAGTGTGGGCAATAATCGGGCACGTTACTCCCATCGCCCGCAGATCGCGCAATACCATCAGACCATCGCGGTCGGCCATGCTGATATCGAGAATGATAACATCAGGAGCAAATTCCCGTACCTTCGCCAGCGCCTCAGCACCACTCCCCACCGAGAGCACCTCGTGTCGGCCAACATGACGGAGCACACGTTCAAACATCGAACGGGCCGTGTATACATCATCGACAAGAAGAATTCTGGCCATCGTTCCCCGCTCCTTCGCTAGACACCATCACCAATGACAATTAGCCGACTACATTGACGGCTTGCCAGCACGCTACAACGGCGATTCCCCACCTGCCCGTGTGCGCGGCAATGAGAAGAAAAAGATACTACCCTTCCCCAACTCACTCTCTAGCCACATCCGCCCGCCATGCAATTCGACCAACCAGCGACAGATCGCGAGACCAAGCCCAGTACCGGCGTGCTGGCGGGTATCCGCATGTTCGATCTGCTCAAACTGTTGGAAAATGCGTTCCTGATCTGCAGGTGCAATCCCAATCCCCGTATCACGCACCCACAAGACCACCTCATTACTATCGGCGCGAGCACCGATTGCAATCTCACCCGAATGCGTAAACTTACAGGCATTCGAGACTAGATTGAGCAGGACTTGCCGCACCCGCACTTCATCAGCAAACACCGTCGGTAAGGGTTCGCAATATTCGCGGCGTAGTTGGATAGGACGGTCGTTGATCAACGCCTGTGCAGTACGTATGGTCTCTTCAAGCAAGGGCAGCAATTGCAGATTTGTCTTATTAAGTTCCAGTTTACCGGCCTCAACTTTCGCCAGATCGAGAATATCGTTGATTAAGCCAAGCAGGTGCTGACCACTACGTCGAATTTCGGCAATATCTTGTAAGATCTGTTCGTCGATCTTAACATCGCCGTACATTTCAGGATGTTCCAGAATTGCCGTACTAAAACCGATAATAATATTGAGCGGAGTACGAAGCTCGTGCGACATCGTCGCCATAAAGTTCGACTTCGAGCGATAGGCCGCTTCCGCTGCTGCCCGTGCCTCTTCAAGCGCCAGGGTTGTGCGGTAGAGTTGTTCATTAAGAAGATCACGCTCTAACAACGCTCGCTCAAGACTCGCCTGGGTTTCACGCAATAACTGCTCACGCCGTTCCGATTTTTGCGCTGTATCGATTGCCCAGCTTATCGTACCCCGCACTACATAGGCCGCCGCCCAACTGAGAGTCGCTGCTCCCAACAAAAGTGCAATCTGAAAGAGAAGCTGACCGATAACCTCAAACCAAGTTGGTCGAGGCTGACCGATTAGGTCGGCGCCGAGAAGTAGGATCAAGTAGAGCAGAATTGCTGCCTGCGTAGCCCGAAACGGCGCCCGCGAAGACACCATAATGCCGGCGGCAAAGACACCGAGGACTGAAAGATATAGGAAGATGTTGTTAACAAAACCAAAAGCAGCACAGCTCAATACCGGTAAGAGGGTCAAGGCTGTTACAACAGTCACACTGGCCTTATGCAAATCGCCCCGTCGTCGAAAACGATCACTCACCACCAGAAAGCTCATCAGCAATAGAATGATCGCGTAAGGCCAGAAATTACCATCCCACCGGTTAAGGAGCAAGAGACCAATGACAGCCGCTGCCAACGTAGCCAACAAGACCAACATTGGAGGAAGGAGATCAGCGACCAACCCCTCATCGGGAGTTGCCACTGGCGTGCGGGAAGAGTGGATTGAGCGCGCAACCATTGGTCCTTATCCTTCTGGAAACTCTGTTTTGTTCATCTATTATATGGCAATCATTGCATTTTGAGAAGGTAGCCTGTGGTTGCGGAGATTGAAAGATGATGAAAAAATGCACACGATGTTCAGATTTGTTAGGTAGGAGTTTTCAAAGTTTTCATCTTGCCCGGCAGTGGTGAGAAGAGAGGGAAGAGTCGCGAGGAGTGAGCGGAATGTCCGTAGCGTGGGCAACGGCGCGCTGCGTTCCGCGCCGCCAATGGTCTACGATCGGATCCATGGTCGTGCGTCGATGATGCCCGTGAGCGTGTGGTAGGGACGGGTTTGGAACCCGCCCCAATGGCGTGCTCCTACGACGGGATCTGTTCCACCACTGCCACGACAGGATGCGGGGCGATGGCCTGCGCTCTCAGATGACTACGTGAGTTGGGGCATTCTGAGAATCGCTCGCGGCACGCTGTTTGTTCACTGATAAGGAGCCGTCATGACACTAAAAGATGAAATCTCTGCAATCGTATGATACCGTTTCCAGTCTTACGGCTCCCGCTTGCACGATGGGTAGCGGGGAAAAACAGAGGTCGCCGGCAATCTTGCAGACAGAAACCCTCTAAAAATAGCGGCTGAGGTTCTCAAAGATTTGTGCAATATCGCCGGTATCACCCACCACGACAATGGTACGGCTAAACTCGGCAATCGCATCAAGTACCTGCCGATCCGCGTCACTCCCGTAGGCAACCGGGAAGATAGAGATTCCGCTCTCATCAAACGCATTGCGGAGCTGATCCAAAGACATCTGGCTCGCGTTATCTGCACCATCAGACAGCAACACAATCGCCCGGATTCGATCATCCTCCGCTGGCGGCAGCGCTTCCAGCGTCTGCCGGGCCAGTTCGAGGGCATCGAACAGCGCGGTGCGTCCTGATGCCCGCATCTCCTGCACCGCCGTTTGGAGCGCAATCCGGTTTTCGCTCAAGGGCGCCATCGGTACAACCAGCCGCGCCTTCGAGTCAAACGTGATCAAGCCCAACCGGTCTTCCGGCAAAATGCGCAGCAAAAAGGTCTCGATACCCGCTTTTGCCATTGTGAGCTTGTCGCCTTCCATTGAGCCAGAGGTATCGACCACCAACAGAATATCTGCCCGCTTGCGATTGAGCTTCCAGGCGTCCTTGATGGCGACAATCACCTCGGCAGAAGGGACCGCTAATACTGTCTGCACTCCCTGCGGATCAACACCAAAGGCCGGACTGATCGGGTCGGTGAGTGGAACATTGGGGTTGGCCGGACGAAAGCCATAGGACATCGCCGCCCGTTGGCTCTCTTCGCTGAGCAGAAATTCGTAGAGCCGTTCGGCGGCCGCCCGTTCATCGGCGCTGGCGCTCGCCATTATGATGAATGGGTTATCGTGCCAGAAGGTACCCTCTGCTGGATAGATCGCCACTAACGGCGTCGGTGGTGGATTGAATTTATTGAAGTCGATGAGCGTAATCTCCTCCATCGGGAAAGCCGAGATGTAGCTCATGCCGAACTTTTTCATATTTTCACTGAAGACCAACGTATTGTAACCGTAGTGCTTAATACTCTGTCCGAGCTGACGGATAAAGGCGGTCGCCTGTTCGCTCTGCACATCGGCGACGGTCAACCCATCGCGCTTACCGGTGGCGGCATAGAACTCGGCGATTAAGGTGCTGAGGGCGGTGGTACTGATTTCAGGGTCGGTGTGCCCCCACGAAAAACGCCCCCATTCAGGATGCCCGAAGCGCCCCCAGCCTTGCGGATCGTTGGTCAGTTCGAGCATATCTTTCCAGCCAATGGGTCGATTGGGCCAGCCCATCGCTTCTGCCATCGGTTTCCACATTGCGATAACGACCGGTGTCAGCACGAGAGGCTTATTTGAAACAGCGACATTCTGGTTGCCGGTCTCTTGCTTAAGTACCTCGAGCCAGGTGCTGGCCGATGGACTCCAGACGGTGACGTTCAGCGTACCGTTCTTAATCTCGGTACGGGCAGCCCCCGACGACTTGTTGATCCCTTCTACCACGACGCGCCGATCGTTGACCGTGATTCGTTGCTCGTTGAAGCGGGCAATTTGTTCGGTAAGCCATTTATCTTTTTCTGGACTGTAGGCAATAGTAATCTTGAGCGCATCCGCGTTGCTTAGACCAAAAGGTAAGCGTTCCCCACAACCGCTGAGGAGCGTGAGGAGGAGTACTAGGACGGTACAGAGCCTAAACCAGCGAGACATCATACGGTAACATCCTCTTTTGATGACCGAACGTACAGTATGATTATACTCTGTCAGAATGAATATAGCTACGATAACATCGATGCTCGCCGGAAAACGAATTACCTCCGTTCGCTAGGGCAAAGCAGCGCCTCGCTCCGACGGTCATACTCCTATACCTTGGGAGCGCGTACCAGAGGCCCGCGTTCTTTTTTGTTCGAGTGAAATCTTGTCGAAGCTGTTGTCCGACTGCGCTCGTACCGGTCGATTTACGGTACAGCAATCCCCTCACCTTCTCCTAGGGCTTTTCAAAATCTATCCGCAGCGCGTGCAGAACTGCTTTCCGTGCCAACAGTGGTCTTCGTCAGGGATCTGTTCTCGCATCGACTGTGTTTATCAGTACATTGGAGGTGTGCTCCTCAGACGAGTGCGGGTTCCACTGCGGACACCGCAGGATGCGGACCAGCGGCCCACGCTCCCAGGGCGACAGGGTATGTCGGGCGTATGCTGAGGGTCAGCGCTACGCCAGTACCGTGTGAATGGGAGGCTAAAGGTCAGTATGAACGTCTCTGTACAGAGTGGAGGTGTACTTGAATTTCCAGACCGAAAAAACCAAAATAGCCTAGAGCGTGTTATGCACTTTGTGCCATGAAAGTGACGAACCGATGCACCAACA
>JAGHYT010000140.1:0-9795 GCA_017743535.1 Chloroflexus sp. | reverse complement strand
GAACGGCTGATGGAACTGGCTCCAGCGATGGCCGATGCTGCTATCGATAGCGGTAGTCCGGCGAATAATCCACGCAAGCCTACCAAACAAGAGATTATTGAGTTGTATGCAAAGGCATACGACGAAGGCGATCGGATGGCGTAGGGGCCGGTGAATGAAGTGCATTGAGCCATAACAAAGGGCGTGAGGGTTGATCGTATCACCCTCACGCCCTTGACCAATCGTGATACTGGTTGCAGATCAGTTACGCCACTTTCGGCAAATGATCGTCGTTCCCTCACCCTCTTTCGACTTAATATCAAACTCGTCCATCAAGCGTTTTGCACCGGGCAGCCCCATACCCATACCGCGTGATGTGCTATACCCATCTTGCATCACCAAATCGATATTCGGAATACCAGGCCCCTGATCTTCACAAATAATCTCGATCCCCTTTCGCGAACCCTTCTCAATGTCACGCACCGTAACGTTACCGGTACCCGCATAGAGAAAGATATTTCGGGCCAACTCGCTCACGGCGGTTGCGATGCGTGCCTGATCGATTGGTCCAAAACCGAGCGCCTTGGCCATATCGCGAGCCATGGTGCGCGCGATGACAATATCAAGGTCACTTCGGATGACAGCAGTCTTACTCTGCGCCATCGTCGCTCTCCTCACTGGTCATCCGCTGCATCATAGCCAGCCCCTTTTCGAGATTGAGGGCCGTGAGCACACGCGGTAGTTCAAGTCCTAATTCAACCAATGTAATTGCGACTGCCGGTTGCAGACCGGTCAGCACAACTCGTGCACCCATCAATCCGGCCATCGCGGCAATGTCGGCAATCAGTCGACCGATAAAGCTATCAACAACATCGAGAGCTGTTAAATCGATGATCACACCTTTTGCTCGGGTGTCATGAATCTTTTGCAATAAGTCATCTTTAAATTGTACCGCCGAGGCATCGTGTAATGCCACCTGGATCGAAGCGATCAGAATGTCGCCAATTTTCAATATCGGAATGCGCAGATTATCCAAGATGCCGCTCCTCTACCTCTTCAGTGAGCATTTGCCTCAAAGCTATATTATCACACAACTGCCAGTACTCCGGCAACGACGAAGCTGGACAGGAGGGGAACACTCAGGTTATCAGTTCCGTGGGGCGAGACTCCTTCGGCAATTGTTGCGGCCAAAGCAGCTATGAGACTTGCAATCAGGGCTGCATTAAAGCCTATCGGTACGCTTTGTGGACTAAGCGCCGATCCTGGCGTCAATAACAAGGTGAGCAGCATCGCCACGAAGCTGGCAGCGAACATAGCTGCCGATCCTTCAAACGAGCGTCGCCCTCGACCAATCTGGTAGTGGTGCCGTCCCCAACGTTTGCCAACGATAGCCGCCAGGGCATCGCCCCAGGTCATCGCCATTGTTCCGGCTGCGGCAATATATCCGCGATCATCAGGGGAATTGGTGCGCCAAAAGATCAGAAATAATAATGTGATTGACAGGGCGAAGTAAACAGTTCCAGGCGTACTGTCGGGCGCATCTACCGATTCCAGGAGCCGGAAACGGTAGAATATAAAATTAAGCACAATAAAGGTGGCGAAGGGAATAATCCCAATCGTCCAGTTTTCAAATAACGCCAGAACACCGAATACCCACATCCCGGCACCAATGTGGACGAATTTACGGGTGAAATCTTGTGGATAGCCTCGCCAACGGCGAATGACTTCAGCAATGATGAGGAGCCCAAATGCGTATCCGAACGAGGTCACCAGTCCGATGAGATCACGTGTACTCATAGTGATGCCGGGCGCTAATGATGGCGAAACTCGCCTTCTATTCTATTCATGTACTGTCAAGTCGTCAATTGACGCCCGATCATAGTGGTGAACATTTAATGACAAATTGCTATGCCTGTCGTTTAGAACACGGAAGGCTATGGCACAAGGTGGGGTACGGCACGCGGAGGGAGACTGGGAGTCATATCTTCTCGACCACAGGCGAAGACCATCACTGAAATCGCAGCCGTTTTTGCAGTCTTCTCCTCATCGTTTCGGTCTGAAATGTCTCTCGATCAACGATGCATTTTATTATACAGGCAGTTACCCAAACGCGCTCATCGTATGACATACAAGAGCACTTTCCAACGGTCTTTCCCTACTTTCTCTCCCCAGGCGGAAGCGGAAGGGAGCTAGGGAAATTGAGGCGGAGGCACGCCCCGCTGCACGGGCAACGAAAACACTGAAAACCTCTACGACCATGCTCACGCTTTGTCGCAACCCTCAGCTATGGTACACTATCAAGGCAACAGCATATAATATAGAGTAACCTATGCTGGCAATAATCATCGTATCTTGGAATGTACGCGACCTGCTTCGTCGTTGTCTCACTGCTGTGCAATCGTCGCTCGCGGAGGGTAACCTGACCGCTGAGATCATCGTGGTTGACAATGATAGCCGCGATGGAACGGTAGAGATGCTCAGGAAGGAATTTCCTGCCGTGCAGCTTATTGAAGCGGGGGCCAACCTCGGCTTTACCGCCGGTAATAATCTTGCCCTTAGAACACTGCTTAAGCGACCAGATGGCAGCCCGGAGTTTATCCTCTTGCTCAACCCGGACACCGAACCGCAGGCGGATGCGATTCCCCAAATGGTTACTTTTTTGCAGGAGCATCCGGCAGCAATTGCAGTTGGGCCACGCTTACGTTACAGTGATGGCAGTCAACAATCATCACGCCGTCGCTTCCCGACACCGCTGACCATGATTTGGGAAAGCACCCCTTGGGAACGACTCTGGCCGCATAACCCATGGGCACGCACGTACCACTGTCTCGACCGCTCTCCTGATCGGGTGCAACGAGTGGGCTGGCTGGTCGGGGCTGCGTTGCTGGTACGAACAGCGGCCATTCGGAAAGCCGGTTTCCTCGATGAACGCTTTTTTATGTACAGCGAGGAACTGGAGTGGCAGTGGCGTTTACAATGGGCTAGTCCGACTGCTCTACCGCCCAACCGATCTCGGCGTGAGCATGTTGAAGTGTGTAGTCAAATCTGGTACCTCCCGACAGCGGTTGTTGTACACCACGAAGGCAAAAGTAGCGAACAGGTGCCGCTCGTTCGCCATCGCTACTTTCAGCAGAGTCGTCTGCTCTTGGCCCGAATGTGGTATGGCTGGCTTACAGCATCCTTATTACGCCACCTGATCTGTTTGGGGTATCAGTATGAATTACTCATAGAGGCAATAAAATTAGCGCTTGGTCACCGCCCTGAACTCCGCCGACAACGAATTGTACTATACCAACAAGTGTTGTACACACTACAGAATGATCGATAATAGCCACCGATTCTCGATATGTATTACGCCACACTGAACGATAATTGGCAGATTCGTCCGCTGAGTGAATTTTCACATGGCATTTACCCGCGCAACGATGACGGTTGGTTACCGGCCATCGTACCGGCACACTGGCAGCAACTGCCCGGCCTGGAAACACACAGTGGTAAAGTTGTCTACCGTTGCCGTTTTCCCTATTCAAAACCAGCCGATTCTATCCCCGATGAACGGTACTGGTTGCGGATCAACGGCGCATTCTACTACCGACACACCTATTTCAATGGTGTTGATTTGGGCGCCCACGAGGGCTACTTCGAGCCGACTGAACATGACATTACTGCGCTGTTACGAGCCCAGAACACGCTCATTCTTGAACTCGATTGCCCCGATGAACACAACAAGGTTGGGAAGCGGATGATCACCGGTGTCTTCTCTCACTGGGATTGCTTCGATCCGCAAGCGAATCCGGGGGGGATTTGGTTGCCGGTTGAACTACACCGTAGTGGGCCGGTCAGGCTCCATCATGCCCGTTTACGTACCGAGCACTGCGATGCCCACCTCGCCCAGTTGCGTTTCGCCCTCGATCTAGATGCTACTCAGGCCACGCCGATCCAGATTGAGATCGGCTTTGCGCCACTTACCTTTCACGGTGAAACGCAAATCTTTACCCTGCAACGCCGACTACGTAGCGGCACCCAGACGGTGGCCGGTCTGCTAAAGCTGCGTGAGCCGCGCCGATGGTGGACGCACGATCTCGGTCAACCCGATCTCTATCAGGTAACTGTGCGCATCTGGCTTAATGGTATCTTGAGTGATGAGCAGTCCTTTGCGTATGGTGTGCGCACATTCGAGTTGCGAGACTGGATTCCTCACCTCAACGGTGAACGCTTTTTAGTAAAGGGCAATAATTACCCTCCAGGAGATATGCGCATAGCCACGATGAACCGCGAACGGGCTGAGCGAGATCTGGCCCTAGCCCGTGATTGCCACATGAATATGCTGCGGGTGCATGCCCATATCGATCATCCTGCGTTTTACGATGCTGCCGATGCCGCCGGCATATTGCTCTGGCAAGACTTTCCTCTTCAGTGGCTGTACCGCCCAGAAGTGCTGCCGGCGGCCCGCCATCAGGCACGGGCAATGGTCCGTCTCCTCGGCAACCATCCCAGCATCGCAATCTGGTGTATGCACAACGAAGCCATTCATCTCGAAGATACCGCCGATGAATCATTGGCGGCACGTCTGCGTACCTACCAGTCGGCCTTCATTTTTAGCTGGAACCGGGATGTAATGGATGTGCAGTTGAAAAAGATTGTCGAAGAAGAAGACCCTACCCGCCCGGTCGTTCGTTCATCAGGTGAGCCAGACGTACCCTACGTGCGTACCGGTACCGATGCCCATGCCTACTTCGGCTGGTACCGCACCTATGGCACCCTGGCCGATGGAGAAGCTGTTCGAGCGCGTTTTCCCAGCAACTTACGCTTTGTCACCGAATTCGGCGCTCAGAGCTTTCCCAATCTCGAGAGCAGTCTGCGTTTCATGCCCGACCCACTCGACGACGACGCTATCAAGCGCCTGGTCGAACGGCATGGCCTACAGGCTGACATTATGTCGGCGTGGTACCCGTGGCGGCAAGCGAAATCGCTGGCCGAGGTGATCGAGTTATCACAAAATTATCAGGCTGAACTTAACCGGTTCTACATTGATCGGTTACGTTACCACAAATATCGCCCAACAGGTGGTATTATTGCCTTTCTGTTCGTCGATCCGTATCCCGCGGTCTTGTGGAGCGTTATCGATTATTGGCGAGTCCCGAAACGCTCATACTACGCCCTGCGTGACTGTTTCCGACCACAGTATGTCTTTACCCTCATCGAACCGCGCACGTTTACGATTGGCGAGGCAATCGATCTGCCAATTTATGCAGTCAACGATGCCCGTGAACCGCTTGCCGGCGCACAACTAACCATCAGATTGTGCGATCCAACCGACAGCGAACTGGCAACTGTTATCCGCTATCTCGATCTGCCCGCCGATTCGCTGGCGACAGAGATCGATCGGCTGCGCCTAACTCCGATTCGTGCTGGCGATTACACCATTGAGTTACGCCTGAGTGGGGCCGGGCCGGAGTTTACCAACCGCTATCGGTTGACGGTGGTCGCAACGGGCGAGATGACAACCCGGTGATTTTGGTCCGTTCCCGGCCAGATGTGCTACCATCAGAGGAATGCCGCTCCCGTTCCAACAGTGGTCTACTCGATCCCTGTTGGCGCGCCGAATCAAGTGCGTCGCCGAAGCGGTAGGGGTGGGTTTTTCCCCTCCCCCCACCCCCTGCAAGCGGGAGCCAAGAGGGTAATGCAAATCCTGGGGGCGATAATGGTCTTTAGCCATACAGCGCCGGGTCGGGTCAGAGGCCCGTGCGCCCAGCGAAAAGCTGCCGTCACCGGATGCGGGCCGGAGGCCCGTGCGCCTAAGCGTGCGCTCCTGATCACGATCGTCGTAGAACGTGCTGATGCACCAGACGATGGGTTTCAACCGCCAATCGGTTTCGCCTCTATTCAACCCGTGATAAACATTCTGTGCTATAATGATTACGCAGTGCGTCATACTACCATTTACATGTACTCAGGAGGCGAACAATGACGATCGCAAGCGAGCGCGGTATCGATCTCTTTCGTTTCGATGAACTCCTCACCCCGCGCGAGCGTGCACTCCGTGATAAAGTGCGCGCATTTTGTAATGAGCATGTCATCCCGATCATCAACGATTACTGGGAGCGGGCCGAGTTTCCTTTTGAACTCATCCCGCGCATTGCCGAATTGGGCATTGTAGGCGGTACAATTAAGGGGTACGGTTGCACAGGGTTTTCGAGTGTTGAAGTAGGGTTGATCGCCGCCGAGCTAGCGCGTGGTGATGGCAGTGTTGGTACCTTTGTGGGCGTAACCAGTGGTCTGGCCATGGGTGCCATTGCTGCCTGTGGTTCAGAAGAGCAGAAACAGCGCTGGCTACCGGCTATGGCCCGTCTCGAGA
This sequence comes from Chloroflexus sp., assembly GCA_017743535.1. Taxonomy (GTDB): domain Bacteria; phylum Chloroflexota; class Chloroflexia; order Chloroflexales; family Chloroflexaceae; genus Chloroflexus. Next base: position 3,458 of record JAGHYT010000140.1, on the reverse strand, counting down.
AGATCGGGGCATTTGCGCTGACAGAGCCTCATGTCGGTTCTGATGCGGCCCACATCCGAACCACCGCCCGCCGTGTGAGCGGAGGATACCTGCTCAATGGCGCCAAACGCTGGATTGGCAACGCCACCTTTGCCGACGTGATTGTCGTCTGGGCCCAAGATGAAGAGACCGGACGGGTCGGTGGTTTTCTGGTCGAAAAGGGCACTCCGGGGTATCAGGCGACGAAGATCGAGGGCAAGATCGCCAAACGTTCGGTGATCAATGCGGATATTACGCTTGAAAATGTCTTTGTGCCGGAAGAGAATCGATTACCGTTTGCGCGCTCGTTCCGCGATACGGCCAACATTCTGAAGAATACCCGCTACGGTGTGGCCTGGGAAGCCGTCGGCCATGCGCAGGCAGCTTACGAACTAGCGCTTGAATACACTCTCCAACGCGAGCAGTTTGGGCGTCCCATTGCCGGCTTTCAGCTAGTACAGCAGAAACTGGTACACATGCTCGGCGATCTGACAGCAATTCAGTTGATGGCGTGGCGGCTGAGTAAGCTGCGTGACGAAGACGAAACGCAGATAACAGAAGGAATGGCCTCGCTTGCCAAGCAATATTGTGCAGCGAAGGCACGCCAGATTGTTGCTCTGGGACGTGAAGTGCTCGGCGGAAATGGCATTTTGCTCGATCGCCATATTGCCCGCCATTTTGCCGATATTGAGGCTGTTTATACGTATGAAGGTACCAACGAAATCAATACCTTAGTCGTTGGTCGTGAGATTACCGGAATTGCGGCGTTTGTGTAGTGTTTCGTCGCCTGAGAGCGCGGGCCGCTGGCCCGCCTCCGCATCTCGCCTGGGAGTGTGGGCTACCGTCTCCCGACTGACGTGTGTGGATGGCCTTAATTCGCAACCATAACTCATTACGTGATTCCCAAGCCTGGCATCCAGTTCGTTCTTTTCCCTTTGCAGTAAGTTCAACAAATGCTCTACAATCTGTTATACTACTCTCACAGTAAGGATAGCGTATGGGGTTGTCATGGAGTCGCAGGTCGCAACGAGTCAGCTCTGTTTTCTCCCCGCCCGTTGGTGCGGTCTACGTCTGACCGCCCGCGGCTTTATGGCGGCTTGACCGCCAGGACATCACATTCCCCTTTGTTCTTTGGATCGAAAATTCCTATCTGTATCCCGGAGATGTTTCAAAGGAATTGATATTTGAGGTGGTACGATGCCTGAACATATTCTGGTTGCCGTAGCCTGGCCGTATGCAAACGGCCCACGCCACATCGGACACGTTGCCGGTTTTGGTGTACCAGCCGATATTTTTGCCCGTTACCACCGCTTGCGGGGCAATCGGGTCCTGATGGTTTCAGGAACTGATGAGCACGGTACGCCAATTACGTTGGTGGCCGATAAAGAAGGGACAACCCCCCAAGCTATTGCCGATCGCTACAACAAAATTATCGGCGACGACCTCTACAATCTTGGGTTGAGCTACGACATCTTTACCCGCACCACTACATCTAACCATTATGCGGTGACCCAAGACATCTTTCGTACCCTGTGCGAGCGTGGCTACATTGTTCGACGAGAGACATTAGGTGCGTTTTCGGCAACGACCGGACGAACCCTACCCGACCGCTACATTGAAGGTACGTGTCCGCTCTGTGGTTACGATGAAGCTCGTGGTGATCAGTGTGATCAGTGTGGTAGCCAACTTGATCCCACCGACCTGATCAATCCTCGCTCGAAAGTTGATGGTCAGCCACCGATTTTTAAGCCAACAGAGCACTTCTTCCTTGACCTACCAGCTTTCGCCGAGCAATTGCACCGCTGGATAGAACAGCAGGGACATTGGCGGCCTAATGTGCGTAATTTTTCACTCAATTTTCTCAAAGATTTGAAACCACGGGCCATCACTCGTGACCTCGAATGGGGTGTGCCAATTCCGCTACCGGAATACGCCAACCGTGACGACAAAAAGATTTATGTCTGGTTCGATGCGGTTATCGGCTATCTGTCAGCCAGCATTGAATGGGCTCACAATAGTGGTCAGCCAGATGCCTGGCGTGAGTGGTGGCAGAATCCTGATGCCCGCCACTTCTACTTTATGGGGAAGGACAATATCGTCTTCCACACCGTAATCTGGCCAGCAATGCTGCTCGGCTACGGCGCCGGTGGACACTACGGTGCAACGTCCGACGAGCGCTTTGCCGGTGTTCCTCTACAATTACCTTACAACGTCGTTTCAAGCGAATTTCTGACGATGGAGGGTAAGAAATTCTCCAGTTCGCGCGGGATTGTGATATATGTGAACGATTTTCTCAGTCGCTACGATGCCGATGCCTTGCGTTATTTCCTGACCATCGCTGGACCAGAGAATCAGGACACCGATTTTACCTGGGCCGAATTTGTGCGCCGGAACAACGATGAGCTGGTTGCAACTTGGGGGAATCTGGTCAACCGCACGCTGACCAATGTCTACAAAAACTTTGGGAGTGTTCCGCAACCTGGTCACCTGACCGTGGCCGACGAACAGGTATTGGCCGAAGTGACCGGTGGAATCGAGACCGTTGGCAACCTGCTGGCAACCGCAAGATTTAAAGCGGCCTTAAGCGAAGCAATGCGCCTGGCAGCGCAGGTCAATATCTACCTGAGCGAACAGGAACCGTGGAAGGTCATCAAGAGTGATCGCGACCGTGCAGCAACTATCTGGTATGTGGCCTTACGTTGTGTTGACACGCTCAAGATTATCTTTACCCCCTTCCTACCCTTTTCCAGCCAGCGGTTGCACGAGTATTTAGGCTACGATGGGTATATCGCCGGTCCCCTCTATTTCCGTGATATAACTGAAGCCGATGGTCGTACCCACCGCGTGCTGACCGGCGACTACGAGCAGTGGGTTGGGCGTTGGGAAGCGTCGGCATTACCAGTCGGGCAAGTGTTACGTCAACCACAGCCGTTGTTCAAAAAGCTTGATGAATCGGTCGTCGAGGAGGAACTGGCACGAATGCAGAGTCGGGCGTTGCGATGAAGGCCACAGTCGGACGGGGTTTGGAAACGTTTGGTAAGATTTACTGTCACATAACAAAGTACCGGGCGTTATTCAAACCGTTGGACATGATTAGGAGAACATTCAGCAGGTCTGTTCTGAGTTCTTTACCTACCCGACAGTGGTGAAGAAGGCGAGCAGATGCGGGATGGACGATTCACCCTTTCCTACGCTAACCAAGGTTTAGGGAGTAGTGCTAGTTCCGCGCACACAGCGTAGGACGCGGGCCTCCGGCCCGCGCTCCCAGGTAAAAGCAACCCGGGGGTTTTCAGAGTTCACGGTTTCGGGGTACATTCGATGACCGAACGGTTCAACAACGGAGCGATCCCGACGAACATCACCCATCCGTTACCGATGACTCCTGACCTAGAGCGTGTTATGCACTTTGTGCCATGAAAGTGACGAACCGATGCACCAAC
>JAGHYT010000022.1:0-44223 GCA_017743535.1 Chloroflexus sp. | reverse complement strand
GGCCGCTGGCCCGCATCCGTAGGTGCATATCGGCGACAAACCACTATGTTTCCTGGGTGCGCGGGCCGCTGGCCCGCATCCGTAGGTGCATATCGGCGACAAATCACTATGTTTCCTGGGTGCGCGGGCTTCTGGCCCGCATCCGTAGGTGCATAGCCGAAAATGATGGTTTGTTGTATCAGCACAGCATCCGGGTAGGCTGGCACCTGTTCAATGCAAATGATAATCAATGCGCAGCATCATTTCCCTGGCGGCAGTGTGAACTGCCAGCGATGAGTGAGAGTGGCAGCAAGCAGCCCTCGAAAAGGCAATATTTAGACACGCTCTTCAACGAGGCATTCGTCAGGCTAGTGCAGTGGTGGGGATGATGGCCGAAAAACATCAAATGCACGATACATCCCGGCATCGTGGGTCAATACTCAAGCTATGCAACAACAATAATCCCCTCGTGCTCATCAATGACTGAAAGCGCTTTCACGGTTTTGTACAAGCGTTTCGCGCTTTTTTGAAAGACAGCAACCTTGCTCTTTTGTACTATAGACGTAGTTGGAAGCGTTCCCAGTAAGTGATGGTTCCTATGAATATCACCCTTGATGAAATTGCCCGTCGGGCAGGAGTATCGCGATCCACCTCATCGCGCGTACTCAACCATCATCCGCACGTCAACCCGGCAGTGCGTGAGCGAGTCTGGCAGGCTATTCGCGAAACCAACTATCAACCCAACCATACGGCACGCTCACTGGCCATTCGTCGCTCGCAGGTGATAGGGATCATTATTCCGCAGCCAATTCACACCCTCTTCGCCGATCCCTACTTTCCGCTCTTGATTGAGGGAATCGCTCATACCTGTAACGAGCGACAATTTGCGATGATGCTGGAACTGGCAACGAGCACCGGTAATCATCCCTATCTGCATATCGGTCGGCGCGGTTTTCTCGATGGTGCGATTATTGCCTCAGCCGTCGAAGATCAATTCCTTTTGCAGTGGCTCCAGCAAGAAACAATTCCGGTAGTCTCGATTGGTCGGATCATATCGCATCCGGGTATTCCCTACGTCGATGTTGATAATCGCCATGGGGCACGGATGATTGTTGAACATCTCATTCATTGGGGGCATCATCGGATTGCCGCCATTACTGGACCGATGAATATCATCGCTGGCCGTGAACGCTACGTGGGCTATTGCGATGCTTTAACGGCTGCTGGTATCTCAGTTCAGCCCGAACTGGTGATCGAGGGGAATTTTAGTGAGGAGAGTGGATATATCGCGATGAATATGCTCTTGCGGCTTGATCCACGTCCCGACGCTGTCTTTGCGGCTAGCGACATGATGGCGCTTGGCGCTCTCAAGGCTGTACGAGCGTCCGGCTTGGAGGTACCGGATGACGTTGCCCTGGCCGGATTTGACGACATTCCACTCGCGGCAGCAATGACGCCAGCCCTTACGACGGTGCGGCAGCCGATCGCAAAACTGGGGCAGATAGCGGCTTGTCTGTTATTGGACCACTTGCTTAACCCTCCTGCTGAACCGTCAGTTCAGCGCGTGATTCTACCCACCGAGCTGGTTATTCGTGAGAGTTGCCATAAGCAACCTTGAAAGGAGGTGCAGATCCATTATACGCTAAGCAGGTTTCTGAATAAAGACACCTTCCTCGCCTTTTGCCTACTTTATACCAATTTCACGACGGCGAAAGCAAGCAGGTTAAGGCAGCAGTTCGGATTTGCAGCTTCAACTCTATCAAAAGCACAACGGCGTAACAACTTCCACAGGAGGAAACCAAATGAAGTCGTTCAAATTGTTGTTCGTCAGTATTATGCTCATGCTGGCCGCGGTTCTCAATGCGGCTTGTGGGAGCAGCCCGTCAACACCATCGGCTCAACCTACGACCGCGCCAGGAAGTGAACCAACCCAGGCCGTTGCTCCTACTCAGGCTTCTGCTCCAACCCAATCTGCCGCGAGCAGTCGCACGAAGATACGCTGGTTTGTTGGCCTTGGCGCCGGTTCTGACGAAGGTGCCATCCCGGCCCAGAATGCGTTCGTCGAACGATTCAACGCCAGTCAGGATAAGATTGAACTGGTCATCGAGATCGTTGACAACAACGTTGCCTTCGACACCCTGGCTACCCAGATTGCTGCCGGTAACGCACCATGTATCGTCGGACCAGTTGGTATCCGGGGACGTGACAGCTTTAAAGGTGCCTGGCTCGATCTCCAACCACTGATCGATAAGTACAACTACGATCTGAGTGACTTCGATCCAAACCTGATTAAGTTTTATCAGGTAAAGGAAGAAGGTCAGCTCGGTATTCCGTTTGCCATCTTCCCCTCATTTATCATCTACAACAAAGACCTGTTTGACGAGGCAGGATTACCGTACCCACCAGCCGAGCATGGTGCACCCTGGGTTGATGAGAACGGTGTGGAACGTGAATGGAACATCGAGACCCTTACCGAACTTGCGAAAAAGCTGACCGTCGATGCCAATGGTAATGATGCAACATCACCCAACTTCAATCCCGAGAAGATCGTTCAATTCGGCTGGATGAACCAGTGACGCTCTCCGCCGCCATAGGGCGGCGGCTGCTCAGCCAACGCTCGGCATATCTGCCCACGTTATCGGCTGACCGCCCCGTCCAGGCGGGTTTTGTAGAGCCAACATCAAGATGTTACGCGCTGCGTTCACATCTCGATCAAGTGTCAGACCACAATGAAGACACTGGTGAACGCAGACCGACACATCCTTAGGAACGATCCTTCCGCAGCCACTGCATGCCTGACTCGTATTGACGGGACTTACGGCAATTAGTAGAACACCAGCACTCTCAGCCTTGTATTCTAACATACGTCTAAATATGCCAAATCCAGTGTCATACGAAGCACGGGCGAGATGTCGGCTACGGTTCATGAACGTTGGTTTCAGATCTTCTACCGCAATCACAGTATACTTGTTTACGATACTCTGACTAATTTTGTGAAGATAATCTCTTCGTTGGTTTTCTATCTTTTCATACAAACGTGCGATCCGCCGATATGTCGTGTGTTGTCGTCGGCTTCCCTTTACCTGACGACTAGCGTGACGTTGCAGTCTGCGCAGTCTTGCGAGGTTGTTTCGCAACCAGCGTGGATTTTCGATAAGTTCACCAGTAGAGAGAGCGGCAATGCGTCTTAGCCCAACATCTACCCCGACAGGTTTTCCGGTTGGTGTCCGTTGAACAGGTGTGGTAGACAATGTGATGGAAAGAGAAACATACCAACGTCCATTTCGCCGCGTGATGCGAGCATGGTTAATTCTGCTGTCTTCAGGGATAGCTCTGTGATAACAGAGCCGGATTTCGCCTATATTTTGGACATAGAGAAACACGTACTTGCGTTTACTCGTCCGCAACTTACACCCATCTCCATAGGTATATTCCATAGTATTGAAGCGACTGCGGGATTTGAAACGAGGAAAGCCTACCTTTTCACCAGATTGTAAACGACGAAAGAAGGAAGTATACGTCTTGTCCAAACGTCGAAGAGTGCGTTGCAGACTGGATGCATTGACCAGTCCTAAAGTATCTGGGTTCTCCCGACGAATATCGCGAAAGTGTTGACACTGAGTGTCATACCCAATGCACTCACCTGTTTCTTTATAGATATTAATTCGCTGTTGAAGTGCATGATTGTAGACGATCCGATGTTGCTCGAGAAGGAAGACGAGCCTATCGGCCTGCTGGTTGTTCGGTCGAAGCAGGTATTTGTATGTAAGCATCATAGAAACCTCAACTGCTGGTTCTCGTAGGGATGTCTGACTACCGCTTTAGAAACCCGGCTGATTGCACTAATATTAGAACCTTTGCTCCTAAAATAGTGTCATTTCAAGCAGGACTAGAACTTGCCTCACAACTGTTACCACCTGCTATCGAACCGTTTCGGCAAGGTTTCACTGTCATCTCTACACACGACTCGTTGAGATGACCTGATGATTGATCCAATACCGGATAGTAGCGTTTATCCCGTGATACTGAATATAGAACAAATGTACGATATAATCCATATTTTGTCAAGGCTGTCTCTACACGAGGAAAAAGATGATGATACTTCCATCGCTCATTGACGCTCATCGCCATCTCAGGTATGATTGCGGTCGCAGAACCTGCTATGGATTAAGAGTAGCCAATGGACTCTCTATTTGCTGAGAACACAACGCCATCGCTATTGTCGTACGGGCGCATATCCCGACACCGTGAAGGTGGCGGTTGCATTGGCACAGTTACGGTATGGTATGTTAGCGCCTATTACAGGCGGGCAATCCAGATACTGCACAGTTGGTCATCAGAGAGGCCAGCTCAGCGTTGTGTACGTCAATCCTCGTTTGCCTCGGTGCGCCAATGGGAGCAACCTGAGATATTGGAGGAGAAATGCACGAAGGTACATAGCTCATCATTGATCAGGCTATCCATACCAGCTTGTCGGTAGATGTGTGTTTGGTATTGTCGCAAGGTGATCAGGAGTGAATTGTACCGTTATTACGCCACTCCTTCGCAAGCTAGGGAAACAGGAGTGTCATCCAGGCAGCCTACATGATAGCGTGCCTGCTACCGGCCTAGTTGCATCGTAGACAATCCTCTTGTCAGGAGATGGGATTGGAGTTTGGTAATATCAGGTTGAACATCAGAGTACGACAGGTGGGTAACAGAGCTGACCACAGCGCCGCTGGTAGTATCGTATACCAGTTCTGACGAGTAGAACGGTATTATATCGCTCAACTCGTGCAGGATTATCACGTCAATTCACCACGTTCCGCTCGCCGACGTATAAGATTGGGGAAAAGTGATACACGGTTTTCACAGCCAGGATTAGTATTAATTTAGTATGGTGTCTAAAAATTTCCTTTCCGAAATCAACTATCACCAGGAACCGATAGATGTAGAGCGGTTGGATGTACAAACAACCGCTGAGACTGCACGAAAGGTATAAACTGAGATCATTGCTCTGATGTGCACAAATTTGAACCAGCAACCAAGGTTTAGTAGGAAGTCGGAAATAAAATTGGAACCGCTAGAAGACTGTGCAACAGACATTATCACGCATCGCAACTCAATGGCTGATCTGTTCAGGGGTCATCACTCTGCTCCTGATGGGTTGTTCGACCTCTACTCCGTCCGCTTCGGTGCCTGCGGAACCGACACCGACCGCATCACCGTGGACGCTGGTCTGGAGTGATGAATTTGATGGCGAGACACTGAACACCCGTAACTGGTTGTTCGATAAGGGGGCTGGCGGTTGGGGAAATAACGAGTGGCAATACTATACCGACCGGCCAGAAAATGTACGAATCGAGAACGGAGTTCTCATCATCGAAGCCCGCAACGAAGAGTATCTGGCATGGAAATACACCTCTGCCCGCATTAAAACCCATTATCTCCAGAGCTGGACGTATGGCCGCATAGAGGCCCGAATAAAATTACCGGTTGGCGGCAAAGGTATCTGGCCCGCCTTCTGGATGTTGGGCGAAAACGTTGCCACTGCCCGCTGGCCAACATGCGGCGAGATCGACATTATGGAGAATATTGGTAATCCTACCACAGTGTATGGTACGGTGCATGGCCCTGGCTATGCTGGTAGCAATGCGATCTCGAAGGCTTTTGTCAGCCCGGTTGATCTATCTGCTGATTTCCACATTTACGCCGTAGAGTGGGAAGCAGACGAGATTCGTTGGTACGTAGACGATCAGCTCTACCACACGGTACGGCGCGATCAAGTGCCGGGTGAATGGGTATTTGATCATCCCTTCTTCATTCTGCTCAATCTGGCCGTGGGTGGTAACTGGCCGGGGTATCCCGACGAAACGACTATCTTTCCCCAACAGCTCCAGGTTGATTATATTCGGGTCTATCAAGCCGGTTCGTGATTAGCCGGCCTAGCACGAGGAAAATTATGACGACTCACCTTGACACTGAGACATTGCTTGCTCAACTCACACTTGACGAGAAGATTGCGCTGTTGGCCGGTGCCGATGCCTGGCACACGGTTGCTATTCCGCGGCTTGGGATTCCCGCCATCAAGGTTACCGATGGCCCAAACGGTGCACGGGGCAAAAGTCGTAATGGCATTCACACCTCAGCATGTTTTCCGGTAGGGGTCGCAATGGGTGCGACATGGAATCCGGAATTGGTGCGTCAGATTGGTGAAGCTCTCGCCGAAGAGACCAGGGATAAAGGGGCACATATCTTACTGGCGCCAACCGTCAATATTCATCGTTCACCACTGGCCGGACGCAATTTCGAGTGCTTTTCCGAAGATCCCTACCTGACCGGTGTAATGGCTTCGGCCTACATTAACGGTCTGCAAAGCTGTGGTGTCGGTGCGTGTATCAAACACTTTGTCTGCAACGATTCGGAATTCGAGCGGTTTAGCATGAGTTCAGATGTCGGCGAACGGGCACTCCGCGAAATCTATCTGCGACCATTCGAGATGGCAATACAGCGTGCTCGCCCCTGGGCGCTTATGTCGGCGTACAATCGTATCAACGGCGTTTGGGCTAGCGAGAATCGTCGTCTTCTCGTTGACATTTTGAAGGGGGAATGGCAGTTCGACGGCCTGGTCATGTCCGACTGGTACGGCACCTACAGCGAGCACGCTGTGAACAACGGCCTCGATCTGGAAATGCCCGGCCCGGCTCGCTGGCTCAGTCGCGAGCGAGTACTTTCAGCGCTGGAACGCGGTGCACTGAGCGAAGACGAACTCAACGATAAGGTACGGCGTCTCTTGCGGACGATAGAGCGGGTAGGTGGCTTCACGCACCCAATACCGGCTTCTGAACAGGCAAATGACCGACCGGCACATCGGGAGCTTATCCGACGAGCCGGTATCGAAGCGATTGTCCTGTTGAAGAATGACCGTCGCGTGTTGCCTCTCAACGCCGCTCAGCCGCAAACTATTGCCGTTATCGGCGCTAATGCTCACTGGGCGGCAATTATGGGGGGTGGCAGTTCCGAAGTAGCCCCCCATTATGTCGTGACACCGTTGCAGGGTATTCGGGCACGGGTTGGTGCACAGAGTGTGGTCGAATATGCAATAGGTTGTCCGATCTTCCGTCGGCTCCCCAACCTTGAAACAGCCTGGCTACGAGTTCCAAACAGTGATCGGCCCGGTGCCCTGCTCGAATATTTCGCTCATCCTGATCTCGGTGGCGTACCGGTGTACCACGAGTATCTGAGTACGCTTGAAGCGAGTTGGTTTGGCGATCAGGTTGAAGAATTGCCACATCCGACCTTCTCAACCCGACTGAGCTGCGATCTAATCCTGCCTCGCAGCGGACGATACCAGCTTGGGCTGGCGTGCATTGGTCAGGCCCGGCTCTGGTTGAACGATGAGTTGTTGATTGATCTATGGGAAAAAGCTCTGATGGATGGTAGTGACACACGCCGTACCGTAAGTCTGGATGCTGATCAACGTTATCGACTAACGGTAGAATTTCGTTGGCCTGAAGCCGGTAACTGGCGCGGCTGGCAGGTCGGTCTGTTCGCCGAGAGTGAACACGATCCGATTGAAGAGGCGGTTGCACTGGCAGCCCGCTCAGATGTAGCGATTGTGTTTGCTGGCCTGACCAAAGAATGGGAAAGTGAAGGGTTTGATCGCAGCGACATGGAGCTACCTGGCCGCCAGAACGAGCTGATCCACCGCGTTGCAGCCGCCAATCCGAACACGATTGTGGTTCTCAACGCCGGCTCACCGCTCAGTATGCCCTGGCTAAACGAGGTAGCCGCAGTTGTACAAGCTTGGTATGGAGGGCAAGAAGCTGGCAATGCCATTGCCGATGTGTTGTTCGGTCTTGCTGATCCAGGTGGTCGTTTACCAACCACTTTCCCCAAGCGACTGGCTGATAATCCAGCCTACATCAATTATCCTGGTGAAAACGGGCATGTGCTTTACGGCGAAGGGTTGTTTGTTGGCTATCGCTACTACGACCGCAAAGCGGTTGAACCACTCTTCCCATTTGGCTTCGGCCTGAGTTATACCGAGTTTAGCTACGAGAATCTACGCCTTTCGAGTGATACTATTCGTGCCGATGAAACCCTTACCGTTCATGTCGATATTACCAACATCGGTTCACGTACCGGCACGGAAGTAGTGCAACTGTATATCCGCGATAACGCGGCGCGCCTGATGCGTCCTGACAAAGAACTAAAGGGGTTTGCAAAAGTTGAATTACAGCCCGGTTCAACTACAACCGTAACTTTTACGATTGATCGGGAAGCGTTGAGTTACTACGATCCCGCTGTTCCTGGTTGGATTGCCGAGCCGGGTGAGTTCACGGTGCTCATTGGACGTTCGGCCAACGATATTCGGTTGAGCGCAACATTTCAACTGGTAGCAGCGGAAGCATGAACGAAGACGGATAGAGGTAAGCGGGGAACAGAGTGAAAAGCAGGGGCGAGTGAGGAACTCGCCCCTGTTGTGATATTGATCGTCGTTGGTCAGGCAGAGACCATTGCTGCCTTCTGCTTCGCCTTCTCTTCTTCAACCAGCACCCGGCGCAGCACCTTCCCAACTAGCGTCTTCGGTAGCTCACTACGGAACTCGACCTCACGCGGCACTTTATACGGCGCAAGGTGCAACTTGCAGAACTCTTTGATCTCTTCAGCGGTTGGGTTCTCGCCCGGCTTAGGCACGATAAAAGCCTTCACCGTATCATCACCACGCTGCGGATGCGGTATTCCCACCACCACTGCTTCCATCACCTTGGGGTGCATGAAGAGCACTTCCTCGACATCGCGGGGCAACACCTTCAGACCACCCACGTTGATCATGTCCTTCTTGCGGTCAACGATGTAGAAGTAGCCGTCTTTATCAACACGAGCAATATCGCCGGTATGCAGCCAACCATCGGCATCAATGGTTTGGGCGGTTTCTTCGGGACGTTGCCAGTACCCCTTCATCACCTGCGGCCCACGTACACACAACTCACCGGTCGCCTCACTTCCCGGTTCGATCTCTAGACCGGTATCGAGATCGATCACCTTTGCTTCCGTATCCGGCAGCGGAATCCCAATACTTCCGGCGCGTCGCTCACCGAACACCGGGTTGCAGTGGGTAACCGGGCTAGCCTCAGTCATCCCGAAGCCTTCAACCAGCCGACCACCGGTAAGCTGACCAAACTTCTCCTGAACCTCCATTGGTAACGGAGCCGACCCGCTGAGACACGCCTTCACACTGCGCAGATCATACTCGTTAACCTTCGGATGGTTGATAATACCGATATACATGGCCGGTACGCCGGGGAAGAGCGTACAACGCTCACGCTGAATCACGTTCATCACGTTATCGATAGGCCGTGGACTGGGCACAATCACAATCTCGGCGCCAAGATGAATGCTATACAGCATAGCTACTGTCATCCCGTAGACGTGGAAGAAGGGAATAGCTGCCATCATCTTCTCGGCGCCAGGTTCGCCACGTGGCAGCCATGCCGCGATTTGCAACGTGTTGGCGACCAGGTTGCGGTGAGTCAACATAGCGGCCTTGGGCAAACCGGTTGTACCACCAGTGTACTGGAAGAGGGCCACATCGTCTGGTGACAGATTTACCTTTGGCGGAGTAGGACCATACTTTTCGAGCAAGTGCTGGAAGAAGAAGATGTCTTGTTCAGGCATGACATCAACCCACTCTGGGGTCTTCTTTTGGGCGCTCTTCACCAGCAGGTTTGAGGGGAAGCCCAGCGTATCGAAGATATGCGCCACAATGACCCGTTTCACCGGCGTCTCGGCGCGTACTTCTCGCAAACGCGGCCAGAAGATATTGAGCAAGACGATCGTCTCAGCTCCTGAGTCGTGCAACTGATGTTGCAATTCGCGCCCGGTGTAGGTCGGGTTCGTATTGACAACAATTGCCCCTAACCGCATACAGGCGAAAAAGGTGATGACATAATGCGGCGAATTAGGCAACATAATCGCCACCCGATCACCCTTGCGCACCCCAAGCTGATAGAGCGCCGTTGCCATCCGGTCAACTTTTTCGTTTAACTGCCGATAGGTGAGCTTGCCACCAACCGTAAAGCGCCCGCCAAGGAGATAGCGTAAAACGAAATTTGTTGCAGTGTGATCGGCGTAGGTCTTGGCGCTGTTGCTCAACATATCATTGAGCGTGATGTCAGGATACGTCAGCGTCTTTGGTACGCCCGGTTCATAGTACGACAACCAAATCTTTTCCAAGTGGCACCTCCTTGCGCTTTGATCGGGTAGCGATCATTGATTTACCGGATACTTTTACGATGAAGAAGACAACGTTTCATCGTAGAACCAGATTGGCAACCCTTTCCATCCCCCTTTTGCGCTCAAGAGAGCAGCGTAAGGGGGATGGTTCCGCCTACACATCGTCGCGCAGCCAGCCTCGTTCGCGAGCGATAAACTTGATCGTAGCATCGTCTGGTGGATACAGACCAGCAGCCTGATACGCATAGGCCAAAAGTGCTGCCCCACCAATTAACCCGATAATAAGCCCCAGGATGAAGGTAAAGGCACCAAATACCTGTTTCATAGAACCTCCCCGTGTCTATTCCCATGCTGATTGGGGAAATACACTTCGATTGTACCACATTTTAACGTCGTTGGAAGTGGATCGGTTATAATAAGGCTATCACGATGTTGCTCATTTTCAACATACTACATTATCACAGTTCTCTGATCGCGAAGAACGTTCCCATCAAGGCCTACCTATCGATTGCTGACGAATGATGACTGAGTTTAAGGAGTTGACCCATGGCCAAAGTAAAGATGACGCGAGGCAAATTTAACGGGATTCAGGCTTGTGCAGATGCTAACGGCATTATTGCCGCAGCGGCAATGGATCAGCGCGGTTCATTGAAGAAGGCGATTGCCAAAGCCCGTGGCGCCGAGGCAACTAGCGAGGACTTGACCGCGTTCAAAACAGCCGTTACCCGCATTTTGACGCGCTATGCCAGTGCCATTTTGATGGATCCCGAATATGGGTTACCGGCCATTGCGCAACGTGCGCCGGGTACCGGTGTGTTGCTGGCTTATGAAAAGACCGGCTACGATGCCTCGGTACGCGGACGTCTGCCCGATCTGCTCGATACCTGGAGCGTGCGACGCCTGAAGGAGGCTGGTGCGGATGCGATCAAGATTCTTCTTTACTACAATCCCTTCGATGATGCTGCAATCAATGATATAAAGCACGCTTTTATCGAACGGGTCGGCGCGGAGTGTGCGGCACACGATATTCCATTCTTCCTCGAGCCTATTGCTTATGACGATACGGTTGGTGATGAGAAGAGCTTTGAATTCGCACTGGTCAAACCAAAGTACGTGACTGCGTACATGGCCGAGTTCTCCAAGCCGCAGTACGGTGTTGATGTGCTGAAGGTGGAAGTGCCGGTGAATGTAAAGTTTGTTGAGGGTATGCGAGTTTTTTGCGGCCAGAAAGCGTATAGCCGCGAAGAGGCCAAAGAGTACTTCCGCCAGGCCGCCGATGCCGCTCGTAAACCCTTTATCTATCTGAGCGCCGGTGTTTCTGATGAGGTGTTCCGCGAGACGCTCGAACTGGCTGCCGAGGCCGGTACGCCATTCGCCGGCGTCTTGTGCGGACGCGCAACCTGGCAAGATGGTATTCCGGTCTACGCGCAGCAGGGCCTCAGCGCGCTCGAAGCGTGGTTGGAAGATCGTGGTGTCGCCAATATTACCGCGCTAAATGAAACACTAGCGAAGGGTGCCAAGCCGTGGTGGACGATCTACGGCGGTTTGGATAATATCGAGATCGTAGACCTGCCAGCCCTGCATTAGTTTCTTGCCCTTCAGCCGACGCCCCTGCTGAGAGCCTGATCAAAACCACGGGTTTCTGATCAGGCTCTTTTGTTTGCAAGCGGTACGACCGCGAAGGAATGACGCATCCGTCGTCTTTTCCTTATCACCGGCTAGCGGTTTGTCGGGTTGTTGTGCCGTAGATAGTTTTGCAATTCACAACTACTGAATAACTGTTGATAATGGATTGACAACTAATCGGCCCTGGTCAATGATCAACTGATCGTCAACACGAAGGTTGGCCGCACCGATGACGAAGTCAAGCTGGTAGGGTACGGCATTCGCTCCACCGTGATACCGGTTCTCGCCAAAGGTAATTCGTAGCGTCCCTTGCACATGCTGGTCAACCATCGGCCAACCAAGGGGCTGAGATAAACGCGGATTAAGACCGATCCCGATATACCTGATCCGACGCGCAGTACTTTCGTAACGGTCGAAGAGTTCAAGCAGACGTTCGGCGCCGCTCGCTGCTTCGATCTGTGTTACCCGACCACCATTCAGGTGGAGATGCGCAGCGCGAGCCGGCCCCGCAACCGGCAAAAAGAGATCACCTTCAGCACTCTCTGCGATGACGGTGGTATACACTGATCCAGAAGGCAGGTAACTGATGATTGGATCCGCTTCACCAACAGGTACTGCTATACGTCCCGTATCGCATAGCCATAACCGATCATCACGGCGGAGATGTAATTCGTATCCAGGCCCAGTGCTGATAGTGATGGTTGAGGTCCTGTTCAGCACCGGTACGAGCTGATCGGTGATTGTCTGTAGTTCATTCGATGAAACCAACAATGCCGGCATCATGCGCAATTCTAGCTCCTCGTGGCTCAATCCCAATTGGGCTGCTTTGCCAATGGTTGGAATGGCCGCAATGACCTGTGGGATACATCGATCTTCGCGAATCTTCTCCAGACGGTTATAAGCAGTGCAAAAAGTGTGCAACGCCTCATCCGTTATCTGCGACAGATTCGGATAAGCACCGACCAGGAGCAGCGAACGATCAACCTGATGTAACCATTCAGCGTATCGCCGGCCACGGGAGGCGAGTGTATCTGGCGATGCCGTTACCAGCAACCGTTCAACCTGCTGAGCCGGCAGAATAGAGACGAGCGGTTCAGCCCCAACGCTTTCAAGCGCCAACAAGACGGCATGGAGCAATCGTTGATTACCTGCCTCATCCCGTACCTCGATCAATTCGCCGCGCTGGGCGCCCAGTGCATCAATCAGTCGTCGCGCCAGTTGATCCCAAAGACTCTTGATCATGGCCTGTCCCTTACAGTAGTGGAATGTACTGATAGTTTGGTGGCACGAAGAAGCTCCCTTCGGTTACCCCCTGCGGCGCACACTGACGCAAGCGGCGCCCTAACTCAGCGGCACTGATGTCGTTGTGGAGATAAGCAAGGAATGCCTTACTCACCGCCATCACTTGCTCAGCAGATTCGTGCACAAATTCTAGCCGGTAATGCGCAATACCGGCAGCACGCCAGCGATCAATGTATTTACTCGCTTCCTGGGCTTCAGCACCAAATACCGTATTGCGACAACCGACATCGGCAATCACCGGATGGACACGTCCCTCCGTATCACGGAGTGCCACACGATGCCGTTCACACGGGCGTCCACAATCTTTGTAGCTGGTGCCGGTCGACAGAAAACGACAGAAAACACAGTGTTCAGTATGAAAGACCGGCAGATGGTGGTAGGCAATGACTTCAATACGACTGCCGCCAATCCGTTCGGCCAGATGAGCGATCTGTTCGGCGTTGAGGTCGTGGGTTGGGGTCAAGCGTTGTAATCCCAGGCCAAGCAGTAGATCGGCTGTGAGGATGTTAGCCGCATTCAGACTGAAATCACCGGTGAGTTCGAGCGCAGGATCATCGCGCAGCAGCTCGAGCAGACCGGTTGAACGTACCAGCAGGGGAGCGTTTAGTTTGCGCAGAAACCGTACTAACCGCTCATCTTCCGGCTTGAGAATGCGTGGTGCTGCAATTCGGGCCGGAATACCAGCATCACGAATCTGGGCCAGTGCCGGTTTCAACCCTTCAAGATCAAGATAATCAAGCGTAATACTGGCCGGACGCAGGGCAATCGCCGCCGCCAGTTGTTCAGGAGAGCGAACCAAGAGGTGCAAATGAAAAACATCAGCGGGTGCTGTCGGGGTGACAGCCGTAAGCAGTTCGTCTAACACCTGCCCTGGTTCACGGATCGTGTATGTTGGTGGTTGACCCTGTAATTCTGCCAGCGCTGTTGTCGCCTGACGTCGTAATTGATTAAGCAGCGATACCGGTACAAAGGGGTTCCCCTCAATCTGGGCAGTCAGTTCGGCCAGCAGGTAGGGAGTATCACCTAACCGACCTAACTGTTCACGCAGCATTGATTCGTCGAGTGGGCGATGTTGAGCTGGTGTCAAAGGAGACTCGCTGCGCACCGTTACACACAACGTCGGCTGTTCAATCAGTGTCCAGCGCAGTTCAAGAGCATTCCCGACACGTGCCTGCACATCAACGCGCACCGGTTGACGGCATACCGGTGCGGCTGGTTGCACGAAGGGGCGGGCGATACGCTCTGTATGCGGATCGGCAGTGCGCCACAGCAGATCACCAACACGAATACGACGTGGATTGATCGCACCTTTAACAAATCGGATTGCCAGCAGACCGTCGCCGACCGCTTCAACGGCCACGATTCGTCCACCCTCCTCTGGTTCTTCGGGGCTACGCCAGTCGGCTGCATCAAACACCACTCCATCACCAGGTTTAAGCGGAGCTGCCTCACGGCCAGGCTCAGGCTCAATAATGATGACATCAGGACGTACTCGAACGACGCGCCCCATCAGTAATCCGCGATGGCGAGGCGCACGCCCCTTGACGACTGCCTGATGATTCGTCCCGTGTAGAAAATGTGGTCCCAACCCACGTGAGTAGACCTGTTCGAGGTGCAGACGGTCGGCGATAGTCAGATCAGGCGGTAAGCCAGCCCAGGCTGCATCGAGAGCACGTCGGTACATGTGGGTCGTAATCGCCACATATTCAGCATCTTTGTAGCGCCCTTCGATTTTAAGCGCACTAACACCGAGGCGGGCAATCGTTGCCATCTCATCAATCGCCGCCAAATCGCCCGGCGAGAGAAGATAGCGGGCAGCACCCAGGGGATGATGTCGTCCATCAACGATTAAGTCGTAAGGCAGCCGGCAAGCCTGCGCACACTGACCGCGATTCGCACTTCGCCCACCCCATGCCTCCGAAGAAAAGCACTGGCCGGAATACGACACACACAGCGCGCCGTGTACGAACATCTCTAGCTCGATCGGACTCCGTGATCGAATAGCCGACACGTCCGCCAGTGACAACTCGCGGGCCAATACCACTCGTGCGACCCCATAGCGTGCAGCGAGCATGACCCCCTCGGCGCTGGTAATACTCATCTGCGTGCTGCCGTGGATCGGGAGATCAGGCACGATACGGCGCGCCAACGCTGCTACGCCGAGGTCTTGCACGATAATCGCATCAGCACCGGCAGCAGCAATTTCGGCCAGTGCCGTGGCCGCTGCTCGTAGCTCGTGATCAAACACCAGCGTGTTGAAGGTTACATAACCCTTCACCCCCCGCCGATGGAGCGTCTTCATCACCTCCGGTAGTTCACTCAGGCTAAACCCTACCTTAGCCCGCGCCGTGAAATGGGTAAGCCCAAAATAGACTGCATCCGCTCCGGCTTCGATAGCGGCATGCAGTTGTGGCCAATAACCGGCTGGGCTCATAATTTCGGGTTTACGCATATTCCTGCTCACTTCTGTAGGCTGTTCTTGTTCAAGCACCTGCAAACCGTCGCCGATGAAACGATTGCGCATAATCGTTGCTTCTCGCACCCAGGCTAGCCATCAGATTTCAGGTGCGGTGAATTTTGAAAATCGACAGATACATATTTGTGGCGTAGCCACAATGACGACAATGATAACCATCAAGCCCTACTTTGCGACTCACCCCGTGCTGGCGATCAATGAGGGTCGCATGGCACATCGGGCAGCGCGTAGCCTGATTCGCTTCCTGACCGTAGATAAACTGCAACCCACCCTCGTGCCCAATCCGACGTGCTCGCATCGTTGCTGCGGCTGTTTCACTGCCGGCATCACCTGGTAACACGTGCCACGGCGTTGCTTCACCGAGCGTCGTCTTTATCCAATCAACCAGATCGCGCAGCTCATCGGGATGATCGTTGACACCATGGTGAATACGAGTGGTAATTTCAATGTGACACTTCCAGCGGTGGTACGCCTCTTCCGCGAAACGTAAAATTTGGCGCCACTCGCTGATACCACCTAATCGGTGATATGCGTGATCTGAGAAGCCTCGCAGATCGAGACTGATGCCGTTTAGATATGGACCAAGTTCACTCAACGCTTCCAGACTGAGCATGCCACTCGTGACGATGGCCGTATAACGGCTGGCAGCACGGCTCAGTTGGAGCAAGGCCAACAGGTATTCAAAGTTCACCGCTGGCTCAGCAAATGCCCACACTATTCCTCGACAAAGTCGCTCAAGCGCGAAATCAGCAGCGCGCTGCGGATCAAGCCGCCGCTGCTTCGACGGATCGGTTGGTAGTGCACCGTAAGGCCCTCGCTGTTGGTCGAGTGGGAGCGCATACCCCCACCCTCCAATTGCTAGTACGGTTGTATCAGGAAAAAAATGCCAGAGCCGGTAATCTTCTATTGGGCCAATAGCAGCGCCGCTAATCAGCCCGTGATTCAGCAGCTCGATCCCTTCGGCCCGACCGATCCGCATCTGACAGCGGCCAATCTCACCCGGCGTCAATGTACAACGCCACTGGCAAGCCAGACACTGATATGTATTGTCGGCAAGCGGCTGCGCTAATGTAGCCAGCGATGACATATCCTTTTTGCCTCTCTTACTGCTCGGCCGTCACGTCTTCCTACTGGCGATTTGCCATATCTTCGAGTATAATGCCAGAAGTGGCGGAGGGAAAGATTCCCTCCGTGTACTATCTCTTATCGTGTGCTATGTCTTAGTGTAACATAGAGCGCGCAATATGGTGCTATGAACGATAGTCCTCCATCCTCAGAACCGCTAACGACCGACCTGGAAGCAGTGTCGGTACGTCAGCCCCGTACTCCCATTCGTTACGTAGTACGTGAACTTCTAGAGACCGCCGTTTTTATTTTGCTCGTTTTTTTGATCGTGCGCGGTGTCGTACAGAACTTCAAAATTGAAGGCTCAAGTATGGAGCCAACGCTGCACACCGGTCAGTATATTTTAGTGAACAAGCTCATCTACTTTCATTTCGACCTGAACGCACCCCTGCGCTTGCTCCCCGGCCAAGCTGATTTACCGCCACGGATCGTATATCCCTTTCGTCCACCGCAGCGCGGCGATATTGTTGTCTTTGAGTATCCCCGCGATGTGCGAAAAGATTATATCAAACGGGTCATCGGTTTACCAGGCGATGTAATCGAGATACGAGAAGGAAGGGTTTACATCAATGGCGAACTTCTCGATGAACCGTACCTGCGCGGTGCTTCAACCTACTGCCTCAGCGGGTATCGCTGTGCTCAAGGACCGGTAGTGGTGCCACCCGGAAGTATTTTTGTGATGGGTGACAATCGTGGTAACAGTTCAGATTCACGTGAATGGGATGCATTACCACTCGATCGGGTCGTTGGGCAAGCCTGGCTCATCTATTTTCCGTTTAGTGACTGGGGATTAGTTCCGCACCATCGCTACGATATCGACACTGTAGCCACACGCTGAAAAGTTATTCTCCTTATGCACATTGCAATTAACGCTCATTTGCTTGCTCATACCCATTCGTTTCGTCGGGCTGGTGTCTCACACTACATCGAACAAGTGCTCCTTCATTTGGCGCAGATCGATCATGTCAACCGCTACACGGTGTATACAACACGGGGTCTCGATCAGGGAGCCCTTGGCCTACCGGCAAACTTTGTCGTGAAACCTTCGCGATTGCCGACTATCAATCCACGCATTCGTATCCCATGGGAACAGGGAATTGCACCGTTGATATTGCGCGGCAATGCCGATCTCTATCATGGGTGTCTCAACGTGGCTCCATTGTTGAGTCCGGTACCGACGGTCATTACCATCCACGATCTAGCCTTCATTCGTTTCCCACAGACCTTTCGCGCCTACAACCGTATCTACCTCGATCTGGCAACTCGACTCAGCGCCCGCCGGGCCAGCCGGATTCTTGCGGTATCTGAACATACCAAACGTGAGGTCGTTGGGTTGCTCGGTGTTGAACCAAACCGCGTGATTGTGACGCCCAACGCTGCCCGTAGCCATTTTCGCCCACCAGATGCGGCAGTGCTGGCTCAATTCCGTATTCGTCATCAACTACCCGATCAGTTCATTCTCTATGTCGGCACGCTCGAACCACGCAAAAATCTGACGACGTTGCTCGAAGCGTTTGCTCTGCTGCAACGCCGTATACCGTCGATCCCCCTACTGATCGGGGGTGGTAAGGGTTGGATGTACGAGCCGATCTTTGCCCGCCTTGACCAGTTACAGTTGCGTGATCGGGTGAAATTCGTCGGCTATATTCCTGAAGAAGAATTGCCACTCTGGTACGCAGCGGCAACGGTCTTTGTCTTTCCTTCTATCTACGAAGGGTTTGGTATGCCTCCTCTGGAGGCTATGGCGTGTGGTACACCGGTCATTACCTCTAATACCTCAAGTTTACCTGAAGTTGTCGGTGATGCCGGTCTAATGGTTAACCCAACCGATACGCAGGCTCTGGCTGAGGCAATCTATCAGCTCCTGACCGATCCTGATTTGCGGAACGAGTTACGTACACGCGGCCTGGCGCGTTCCAAACACTTTTCCTGGGCTAAAACGGCGGCTGCGACGTTAGCAGCGTATCACGCTGCGTTGACACACCCCTCTGATGGGATATAATGAATTGAGATATGTAATACCCACAGCGAGATCGCACAGGGAAGGAGCACGGCTATGATCGGTGGTCTAGGTTGGGGTGAGCTTTTAATCATCCTTATTATCGTGATTGCGATTTTTGGTGCTGGAAAGTTGGCCGGTTTGGGTGGTGCACTCGGCAGCAGCATTCGCGAGTTCCGCAAGGCAGTCAGAGGTGATGACGAGCCACGGAACGATACCAAGACCGAGGGTGAAACGAAGGCTTAAACGGCAGCAGATGGGTGTTTCTGTTATTACCAGAGTATTCCTCTCTGGATAAGTCTTCTCATTGCCACCTCAGCAGAAATTGCTGTGTCGGTGTGTATTGACCCAGATCGGTGAAATATTCGTAACGCGACGGGAATGGTGCTGAGCGTATGCTGCGGCACGTTGTTCCTGGAGCGTAGACTCGCATGATCTGGTTGTGGGGCAGGTCAGCGACCTGCCCCTGTTGACCCTGCAATAATGCCCTATGAAATCCGAAACTGATTTTTTCGATCAGGCAACCATTATTGTCCGTGCCGGTAACGGTGGAAACGGCGCCGCCACATTTCGGCGCGAAAAGTATGTCCCGCGTGGTGGCCCTAACGGTGGCGATGGCGGTCGGGGCGGGCACGTTTACTTAATTGCCGATCCTGAATACAATACGCTGCTCCATTTCCGCTATCAGCGCAAATTCGTTGCCGAAAATGGTGGTCACGGCGGCAAGAATGCGATGCACGGGCGAAACGGTGCTGATGTGTACGTGCCGGTTCCGCCAGGTACCGTAGTACGGACAACTATCGACGGTGTGACCTACAGTGTTGATCTGGCCCGCCCTGGTCAGCGGTTGCTCGCTGCGCGTGGTGGACGTGGCGGACTGGGGAATATTCACTTTGCCACATCGACCCGGCAGGCGCCGCGCCTCGCCGAATTGGGTGAACCCGGTCAGGAGCTGACACTTGAGCTTGAACTGAAAATGCTGGCTGATGTGGGGTTGATCGGTTTTCCGAATGCCGGAAAATCAACCCTGCTCTCAGTGATCAGTGCTGCCCGTCCCAAAATTGCCGCCTATCCCTTCACGACACTCACGCCTAATCTCGGTATCGTTGAAGTTGGTCTCCAACGCTTCGTTGTCGCCGATATTCCCGGTCTGATCGAAGGTGCTCATGCGGGTGTTGGCCTCGGTCACGACTTTTTACGTCACGTTGAGCGGACCCGCCTGCTGATCCACATCATCGATGCTGCGGGAGTCGATGGTCGCAAACCGTGGGAAGACTACGAGCAGATCAACACCGAGCTGCGCCTCTATCAGCCCGAACTCGCTCAGCGTAAGCAAGTGGTGGCGCTTAACAAAGCCGACTTGCCCGCCGCGCAAGAGAACTTGCCAATTCTCCGGGCGCGTTTACCGGTCGCCCCGGAAGACCTCTTCGTTATTTCGGCAGCGACCGGCAATGGTATCGAACCACTGTTGCAGCGGGTGGCCGAACTACTTCGCGCCGATCCCCCACCACAACGCGATCCGGTCGATCCTGATGAACCACCGCTTCAGTGGCCGTTGCCGCCGGTTGACGAGAATGCCTTTACTATCGAACGTGAAGGCGATGGCTTTCGGGTGCGTGGCATCAAGATCGAACGCCTTATCGCAATGAGTAATCTGGATCAGGATGAAGCCATTGACCGGATTCAACGTGTCCTCGAAGCTAGTGGCATCAACGAAGCACTGATCGCGGCAGGTGTTCAGGATGGTGATATTGTGCGGATTGGACGAGCAGAGCTGGTTTGGGATGATAGTGGACGGCATGCACTATGACAACAACGCATAATTCATCAGCTTCTCCGCCTCCAACACCACCTCCACCGCCGACCGATCAGATCGTGCAAACCCATCATACCGTGATGATCAACGGTGTTGCCGTGAACTATACGGCAACAACCGGGATCATGATCTTGAAGGAAGAGGTTGAAAAAGACGGTGTAAGCACTGGTGAACAGGCACGGGCCGGAATCTTCTTTGTTGCGTATACTCGTGATGATGTTACCGACTTGAGTCGGCGTCCGATCACATTTGCCTTCAACGGTGGCCCTGGCTCATCATCGGTGTGGCTGCATCTCGGCCTGCTTGGGCCGCACCGTGTGCTAATGCAAGCAGATGGTTGGCCGCTTCCGCCACCAGGACAACTGACCCCCAACCAGTATTCGTTGCTCGATGTTAGTGATCTGGTCTTTGTTGACCCGGTTAGTACCGGCTATAGTCGCCCGGTGACCGGTGAATCGGCGAAGCAATTTCACGATTTTCGCAAAGACATTGAGTCAGTGGGTGACTTTATCCGGCTTTACGTGAGCCGCTATGGACGCTGGCTATCGCCAAAATATCTGGCCGGGGAAAGCTACGGAACCACGCGGGCGGCCGGTCTGGCCGGGTATCTGCAAGAGCGCCATGGCCTCTATCTGAATGGTCTCATCCTCATCTCGGCTGTGCTCCACTTTCAAACTCTCTCGTTCGATCATGGCAACGACTTACCGTATCTGCTCTTCCTACCGGCATATACGGCTACTGCATTCTATCACCAACGGCTCGAACCGGAGCTACAACGCGACCTGACAACCACGTTACGCGCTGCTGAAGCCTTTGCTCTCGGCGACTACGCACTGGCGTTGTTGCAAGGCGATCAACTTGATCCGGCTACCAGCGAGAACATTATCACCCAACTCGCCCGCTACACCGGTCTCAGCCGTGATTACATTCGGTGGTCGCGATTGCGCATCCGTGATGACCGGTTCGTCAAAGAATTGCTGCGCGACCAACAACGAACAGTTGGCCGACTCGATAGTCGCTTTACCGGTAGTGATCGTGATGCAGTTGGCGAGACGGTTGAGTTTGATCCAAGTCTCAGTGCCATCATTGGTCCTTACACCGCTGCCCTAAACGACTACGTGCGTCGTCAATTAGGGTTTAGCAGTGATCTTCCCTATGAAATCCTCACCGAACGAGTCTGGCCATGGAGCTTCACCGATCATCAGAACCGCTATGTTGATGTCGCGGAGACACTCCGGCGGGCCATGCATCGGAATCCGGCCCTTCGGGTTCATGTCGCGAGTGGTTACTACGATCTGGCAACGCCTTACTTCGCCACTCGCTACACGCTTAATCATCTCGCCCTCGATCCGGCTCTACGCAGCCAGATTAGTGAGAGCTTTTACCCTGCCGGTCATATGATGTACATTCACGAGCCCTCTTTAGCCGAACTCAAAACCGTGTTGGCCGATTTTGTTACCGCTGCCGAAAGGTGAACAGTGCATACGCATGAGGATTGCCAGATTACAGCCCAACGCAACACGATAGCGTTGGCCCATGGAAATGTCAGTGTTCTCGAATGGTCGAACGATGGACCTGCTGTCTTGCTCTGTCATGGCATTACCAGCAGCGCCGCTACACTCTGGCGATTAGGCGCCGATCTGGCAGGCGATGGCTGGCGAGTCATCGCCGTTGACTTGCCCGGTCACGGCCAGAGCGATCTCAGCCCGGCTCATGACATGGACACTATTGCCGGGATCGTCGGTGACTTGATCCAGGTGCTCGGTTTGAACGATCTGGCACTGGTTGGTCATTCCTGGGGTGGTGCAACAACGCTGGCTCTGCTAACCGGGACGCATCCTGTACGCACGCAGATACGGTGCGCTGTCTTACTTGATCCGTTGCTTAGGCAAGAAGCGGCTGTCGCACCGGCGTTGTTACCCCAATTTGCAGCCGGTGTTGGGCAACCGCCAACAGAGACACTTCCACGATTACGCGAGCTGAATCCCGGCTGGCACCCCTGCGATCATTACTGGAAAGCTCAGGCGTTGGCCGAGTGTCGTTATGAACAGGTAGCCGGTCTATTCCTTATGCCAGAGGATTGGACACTGATCCCGCGTCTGGTGCAGGTACGGGTGCCACTACTCGTCTTGTTGGCCGATCCGGCATATACTATCATTCCACCAGCACTTGAGGCCGAGCTTCGTGCTACCGCGCCACCAGAACGAGTTCAGATTCAGGTCATCTCTGGCACAACGCACAACATGCTCCGTGGGCCAGGGTATAAGCCAACATACCAGGTGCTCCGCCAGTTTCTGGGATAGACAAAATAGTGGCGGTGATAAACCGCCACCATCAACCCGAACAAAACCGGCGCGGACAGGGCGCTACATCGCCTCTCGCCGTGATGGCGCCTGGAGGCTTGACGGCTGTTCGGCGGTATGATGCTGTTTGCGCACAAATTCACTATAGCGACGGGTCGAACGTGGATCACGATGACCGAGAATACGACGTACTACCTGTTCGGGATAGAACGTAATGAGAGCGGCTGCCGCTGTATGGCGAAGGTGATGCAGCGTATAGCGCGGTTGCTCGCGTCCATCAACCACATCCACCAGGCGGGCCGCCTTGCAGACTGCCACCCAACGACGGTGGAGCGTGTCGTAGGATGTCCGCGTTCCCCGTGATGAGCGAAACAGTGGCGTCTCGGGGGGTAAATGCTCCATGTCGCGCACCCAATACCGTAAGCCTCGCAGCGAGCGTGGCATCGCATCGGGGGTCAAGACAATCATCCGTTTCTTCCCACTCTTACTATCACGGACCAACAACATCTCACGTCCAGGTTCGAGGATCACATCACCAAGATTTAAATTCAGCACCTCATCTGCGCGAATACCGATTTCGCGCAACAAGGTAAAGATCAGACGGTACGGTTGTGGTGCGGCAGCAATTGCCTGATCCAATGCCCGTAGATCGGTCTCATTGGTAATTGGTTGCGGTCGATGTTCGGTTGGAAACCGACCACTAATCTGATCGACCGGATTGTGCGTTACATAACCGCGCGCCTGGGCCCAGCGGAAAAAACGGCCTAAACTGGCGATCCGCCGATTCGTTGTTCCCGGTTGCTCCTGACGACTGGCAAGAAACTGCTGGATATCGGCGGTGGTAATAGCAGACAACTCCTGACATAAGGCAGCACCGGCAGTTCGTAAATCACAGCGGTACGAGGTAATGGTATTGTCACTCAGGCCATCCTCGTGCTTGAGATCGCGCAGAAATTGTTCTAACTCGCTGTTGATGGTCCGCGCATACTGGCGATCAAAACCGTTTTCATCTGGCATAGGACACTCCTCTTTCCTGCTGTGATGACAGTCCCTTCTTTTCAAGTCATCTGCAGCAAGCAGCTTACGGCACGCCGATCAGTGCTGTAAGCGGTTCCTCTCTGTTATGCCGATTGCACAGCCCCACACCGGAAGTGAAGAGCTGACCATGCTATGCTCGATAAGGCACTCGTTAATGATTGAGTGAGGATATCCATGCACGAATTGCCTTTGAACGCCCTATTGCCAGAAAGACGCTCATCGGGAGTGGAAGGCACAGTATTTCTAGAGCATGGTACCCTGAACAGATTCACCGTCATTCACATCCGATTGCATTATAGCAAATGCTTTGACCTCATGCTAGTTCTAAAAATGAATATTTTGCATGCCGTTGAAAGACTGAACACGTCATCGAAGTAATCCAGAGCTGGCACATTTGACATCATTAAATTGTTGGGAATACCCACCGGCATTATTACACAACAGAGCCAACCCTGCAATACCTTCTTCCCTGCAATTGGGGTTTTCAACATTTTCACCCTATCCGGTAGTGGTGAAGTGAGGAGAGAGAAGAGGTTGGTTCGCAGCCCATTCGCAGCTCTTTACTCCGACGGTACTCGACCTAACTTCCGTTGTCTCGCCGATCTTGTCACCGCAGCAGTAGGGGCCGATGCGCCAATCGATGGTTTCCAGCCGCGCACTGCACGACGTAGGCCTGAAGCCCACGTTCCCAGGTGACTGCGTAGGTTGGGAGACATCGGCAGGAGGTGTGTGATATTCGTCGGTATCGCTTCGTTGTTGAACCATTATGGTTATCGCCTGCAACCAGAAGCTGAAAACACCGAAAGCCTCTGAGTGATAAGCGTACCGATTGACCACAACCCTCCAGATCGCTACAATACAACCGCAGTGTAAGAGGAGCGCTTAAGGAGTTGAGCATGAACATTCGCGAGGCGATAGCCGCCGTAGTCGCACGACGCGATTTAACGCAGGCGGAAGCGGCCAGTGTGATGGAAGAGATTATGAGCGGGGCAGCAACACCGGCGCAGATCGGTGCGTTTCTGACGGCCTTACATATGAAGGGTGAGACAGACGCCGAAATCGCCGGGATGGCTGCCGTGATGCGCGAAAAAGCGACTCACGTCTACTTCGATGGTCCAGTGATTGATACCTGTGGAACCGGCGGCGATGGTGCGCACACGTTCAATATCAGTACAACAGCAGCGTTTGTTGCGGCTGGTGCAGGCTTAACCGTGGCAAAGCACGGTAATCGGGCAATGTCAAGCGTATGTGGCAGCGCCGATGTGCTGGAGGGTCTGGGAGTGCAGATCGAACTCGATGCCGAGGGGGTGGCGCGCTGTTTACGCGAAGCTGGGATCGGCTTTATGTTCGCTCCGAAGTTTCATCCGGCAATGCGCTTTGCCGGGCCGGTTCGCCGTGAGATAGGGATTCGTACCGTGTTTAATATCCTCGGCCCGTTAACCAATCCGGCTCGCGCTCGCTATCAGGTGTTGGGTGTTGCTAGCGCTGCGTTAGCTGAAAAACTGGCGTATGCACTTAGTCGGCTGGAGACGATTCATGCTCTGGTTGTACACGGTGACGGCGGAGTCGATGAATTGACGCTGTCAGGCCCCAACCTGATCTTTGAAGTACGTGCCGGTCAACCGCCACGTCAAATCATCGTAACTCCAGAAGATGTTGGTTTGGCCCGTGCACCGCAGGATGCACTGCGCGGTGGTGATGTTGCCTACAATGTTGCCATCATTCGTGCCATCCTGAGCGGTGAAGACCAGGGACCGCGGCGTGATGTCGTGCTATTAAACGCGGCTGCGGCGATGGTAGCTGGCGATCTGGCTCCTGATTTGAAAACTGGTGTGGCAATGGCCCGTCACAGTATCGATAGTGGACGCGCTTTAGAGCGACTCAACCGAATGATCGCTGTTAGTCGCGGGAATGTAGCGTAATACGCAAGCATGGCCCAGGATATTCGTCTTTCTCGATTACGGCGACGACGGTTCGCTTTCTGGCGTCTACTTGTCGCTAACCTGCTCGACGACCTACGCATTCTCCGTGAAGCGTGGTTCCCGGTAACGGCGTTACTACTCGTGCTGGCCAGTGGTGCGCTCTATTTGCAGTGGTTTTACTTGCCACCTCTCTGCAACTGTCGTCCCGATATTGCAGTTGCGCTCTTTGAAACGCTGAAACTGCTGATTTTTCAGACTGACCTTGAGTTGCCCCCCGACCGCGTTGGCCGGGTCCTCTTCTTCCTGATACCTCTGCTTGGACTATTCTTTTTGTTGCAGAGCGCGGTTGATGTTGGACGCTTGCTGGTCGATAAACGGTCTCGTCCCGAACGGTGGCAAGAGGCGTTGGCCGCTACGTACCGTGGTCATATGATTGTGTGTGGTTTGGGTCGAGTTGGCTATCGTGCCGTGCTCCAACTGCTCGATTGTCGGCGCGAGGTTGTGGCGATTGAGCTTAATCCTAACTGTGAGTTTTTGCCAACCCTGTATCAGTTGGGCGTACCGGTTGTGCAGGGTGACGCCCGTGATCCGGTTGTTCTGACTCGGGCGGGCTTGCGTCGTGCTCAGGGTTTGATTGCGACCATTGACGACGATTTGAAAAATCTGGAGATTGCTCTGGCAGCCCGCCGTATTCGTCCTGAATTACCAACCGTCCAGCGCATCTTTAGTCGCGCCCTTGATGCTCGCATTGAGCGATCCTTTGGTCGTAATTCGGCATTCAGTCCGGCAGCGCTGGCCGCACCAACGTTTGCTGCCGCGCTATTGAGTTCTCAGGTACGCTATGTGCTTGATTTACCGGCCGGCTTGTTGGGCATCGCCTTCGTTACCGTAAGTAACGATAGCCCACTTATCGGATCGGTCGCCGATCTAGAGGCTCGTTTTGGTGTGCGTCGCATCCCTGGGCCTCATGCGAACCTGCCTGTCTTGCCCAGCGAAGAGATTGCGCTGGTTGGCCCCTTACCGGCACTTGAGGCGGTACAGTGGGCTAATCAACCACGACCAAAGCGCAGTGATGCCAGCCTAATAGTTTGTGGGCTGGGAAAGGTGGGTACGCAGGTGGTGCGGTTGCTCAACCGCTACCAGCCACGACCGTCGCTGACCGTGATTTGTACGGTAGAGACACCGCCACGCTATGTTGAGGCCTTAACGGCGCAGGGAATACGGGTCTTGCGTGGTGATGCTCGCGATCCCACTATCCTCCGCGAAGCAGGCATTGAACAGGCAACAGCATTAGCTGCTCTTTACAGTGATGATCTGCTCAATTTACAGATCGGGTTGGCCGTGCGCAGTATGTATCCTGATGTTCATCTGGTACTGCGCGTGTTTAGCGATGTGCTGGCAGATCGTCTGGTCGACTTATTTGGCATCCGTACTGCTTTCAGTACCTCAGCGCTGGCCGCGCCCAGTCTGGTTGCCGCCGCCCTGCTTCCTGATGTTGAAGCGGCCTTTGACGTCGGTGATCAGTTACTGGTTGTGCGCCGTCAGGTTATTACCGACCGGCGAGTCGGGCAAACAGTTGCCGAACTCCGTGCTGCGGGTCAGTTACCGTTGAGCCTGCGACGTGGTGATCATTTTCAGTGGTTGCCATCGGATGATACGGTGATCGAGCGCGATGATGAGGTTGAGTTGCTAACGTTTTTGACATAAAGTTAGTCAAGGTGTGCCGCAGTGGGCAGAGAGGGTCTCTGAAAGTCAGTTGTACGCAGGGTACCTGCTCGTTCCCTCGGTGCGCGGGCCGTTGGCCCGCATCTTAACAGTCTCTTATCGAGCCTTGTTTGGAATGAGCGATGACGATCAGCGTGTAAAAACGACTCGTCCTCCCACCATGGTTAACATAACTTTTGCCGTGATGATCTGGTCGGGTGGTAAGGTCGTAATATCGCGATCCAGGAGGATTAGGTCGGCGAGATAACTGGGAGCCAGCCGACCCAGTTCGTGTTCACGATAACCGGCATACGCTGCCCAGGTCGTATAACCGGCCAACGCCTCAGCGATGGTGAGACGTTGATCGGGAAACTCACTGTCAGGCGGACTGAAATCGAGTTTTCCTCTGGTGCAGGCGATCTGCATCCCTCGTAACGGATCTGGATCGGCAACCGGCCAATCACTGCCCAAAGCCATTTTGGCTCCGGCCTGCAAGAGATCACGCCAGGGAAAGCCATAACGATGGCGCTGGGTTCCGACTAAGCGCCACCACGGGTTGTGCTGATCCATCCCGAACTCGACGTGCAATGGTTGCACAGAGGCAATGACACGCAGTTGTGCAAAACGCGGGAGATCAGCCGGATCAACAATTTCGGCATGTTCAATCCGGTGCCGTGAATCGCGATGACCGTTGATGTGACGAGCGTGCGCAAAGGCATCGAGTGTCTGGCGCACACCGCCATCACCAATCGCATGGACACAAACCTGGAGACCAGCAGCATCGGCGTGGGTTATCAGGTTAGCGAACTCGCTTGGATCGTAGAGAGCAGCACCACAGTCGCCACTACCATCGGCATACGGTGCCAGCATCAAAGCGGTCTTCGCTTCTACCACCCCATCGACGAACAGCTTCACCGCATCGGTCTGCACCAACGGATGTTGATGTTGTTTGGCATCAATTGCCCACTCGGTAATCCGTTGCGGATCGGTTCCTGGTGTTATCGACAGTGGTAACCGAATACGGAGCGTCAATAGCCCATCCGCCGCCAACTCGCGGTAGCGTGTGCGTTGTTCTTCGTCACCGTCCATGTTGTGCACGCCAGTTAACCCGAGCGCAGCTAGTTCAGGTAGCGCGCGCTGCAACGCAGCTCGGATTTCGGCTTCAGTTGGTGGTGGAATACAGCGTCGCACCAGGTCTATCGCCGGTGCTTCACGCAGTTCACCGCTGGCCAGACCATCATCTCCGACCACGACCGTACTACAGGAATTACCGGTGTCTGCGCCGGTCAGGATACCGGCTATCTGCAATGCTCTGGTATTGACCCAGGCCGTATGACCATCAAACGCCGTCAGCAACACTGGTCGGTCGGCAACGACGGCATCGAGCATGTGACGGGTCGGTGACTGACCGGCAGCGAACAGGCGATAGCGCCAGCCACGTCCGATCAGCCACGGGAGATGCGGGTTAGCAGCAGCATATCGGGCCAGGAGGTGCTGGACATCAGCAATGCTGTTGGCCTGCTCCAAACGCAGAACGTTCAGCACCCGAGCACCGTTCTGCAAATGAAAGTGACAGTCGTTGAATCCGGGAAGCGCCAGCATCCCGGCGCCATCGATGATCTGCGCGTTCGGCGGTTGCCATCGTGAAGCATCCTGATCAGAACCGATCCAGGTAATACGATCACCCTGAATGAGCAGGGCCTGGGGACTGCCCTGGCCGGGTAGCATAATGTTGCGTAGAACAATCATACCTATCGTACCAGGCTAAGTAATACGCTCAGTGTTATCAGACTGGCAAACGACGACACCACGACGGTACTGACTACCAGTTGCGGTCGGGTATCAAACTCAATCGCCAGGATTGTGGTATTCACCGCTGTTGGCATACCGGCCATCATCACCCCAACCCCTAACGCGACCCCCTCCATACCGAGCAAACGGGCCAGGCCGAAGGCCAAGATCGGTGATACTACCAGCCGAATCGTCGTGGCCATAGCCACCATTCCTGGTTGGACAAGAGGTGCTCCGGCGCCCAATTGTACACCCAGAATGAGTAACATAACCGGCAACGCCGCTTCACTCAAGAGTGCCACACCCTCAAACAGACTGCGAACAAGCCCTGTTGCTGTTGCCGACTGGAACCCCATACTCCGTAAGGCCAGTGCACCAATCACTGCATAGATTTGTGGCATACTGATCAGACGTTTGACGATTGATTGCCACGCCTGTCGGCCGCCACCGGCCGCACCCGCTGCTGCCACTCCCACACCTAACGTTTGAGCCATGATCGATTGCATGATAAAGTAGAACACCCCCAATGTAAAACCGGTTTCCCCAAAAGCAAAACGTGAGGCTGGCAGACCATAATTGCCCGAATTCATAAACATACTGGTCAGCAGCAGCGCCGTCACATCCTTTCCACGTAACCCCAGCCCCAGTGCACTGATCCAGACGGTTAACGCCATCAACCCTAACACTCCCAGTGCGAAGAAGAGCATGCGTCCGGCATCCGGGCCGCTCAAATCGGCGCGTACCAGAGTGACAAAGATGAGTGCCGGGCTAAGACCGTAAATCATCAGCCGGTTGAGTGTCATCAGATCAAGCGGAAAGGCGCGCCGTAGGGCGAATCCTGCGCTTGCCACCACTGCAATCGGCAAGAGAACTTCGATTAAAACCGTGACCATGAACACTCCGGCTAGCAATACTTTACAAGTCAAGTATCATAGCATAGATTCGGTGCGAACCTAGACAGGGATAGTAACGAGTCGAGCGTGCTAATACTGATGGCAAGCAAACAAGACGATGCGGAGAGGGCTGTGTATTATCGATATGTGCAAAACAATACTACGATTTGGTTCGTATATGGTAATGACAGTATGCTACACTCGGATTTAGATACGTTGTCTACGAACATAGGCTTATATGAGGAGTGGATATGAACATACGACGTCTGTTCTGGTTTGTATTGATCATTTCGTCAATCATTTTTTCACCGCTCAGCGTATCATCGGGAATAGCTGCCCAGACTGATCAATTGGTGTCAGAGAAACAGAGTAACACCACAGCAACCGAATCGGTAACAAAATCCTCTCCGGTCACAGTTTCTCAAAGTGGCGTCACCGTCTCAATCCTGGCTTCACCCGCTCGTTTGCGCGGCGGTCAGGACCTGACATATACCGTTTCGTACAGCAACAACAGTGGTACCACCCTGAGTAATGCTCGCATCAAAATTACGTGGAATTTTTGGAGTGCCAGTCGTCCTAATACGCTCAACGCTGACAAATTTCAGCAGTTCTGTCGTGATAGCGGGGCTAATGCCTGTGCTCCGTTAAACGTCGTTGGGCCAGCCATTACGCGCAGCGCTACCTCACACTACAACTCAACTACTGCGGTAGGAGGATTTACTTATGAGATCGGAAATCTTCCTGACGCTACTAGTGGCAGCTTCGAGATAGTATTGCGCGTACCTGAAAACGTCTATCCAGTCTTTGGAAAAGACCCACGTCGGCCTTCGGGATCTGCGGAGTTGTTTGTCGGAAATGAGAGTACGGCGCGAGCAGTGGCAAATGCTTCGTCGCTCGTAGAAGGGCCGCTCTTCGAGTTGCGCAAGGAACGAACGGCGAGAGGATTAAATCCTCTGATCTTCCCTACCCAAACCGGTGAGTATCGGTTACGATTGGTGAATGTTGATCGCGAAGATTCGATCACTGCAACCAATGTGAAATTGACGGATATCGTTCCACTCGGTGCTGAATTCGTCAGTAGTGTACGCGGGCCAGAACGCACGAATTTTCCGCCGACTCAGACGACGATTAACGGCCGTCCAGCACTAGTATGGACAATTGATCGACTCGATCGCGGTCAAGCTGTCGATATTTTCGTGACCTTCCGCAAACTCGATCTCGATCCGTGCGACCGTATGGTCAATCGAAAGGTAGACTATTACGTCACCAGTGATGAAATTCCATTCCAGCCCAATAGTACCACTGATCGTTATCAGGTCGCACCCCAAACAGGTGATGTGACCTACAATGTGCGACCTCCGGTAGATGTGGTGTTCGCTTCGACAAAAACTGTCATTTTTGGTGAGCGGGCCAGTTTCAGCTTCAAAGTGCGTAACTACTGGCCACAAGCCCTCAATGGCTTACAGGTCAGAGTTGTGCTTCAACCGAATGTACGCTACGTACCGGGAAGTGCGTCTCAGGCTGGTAGCTTTTCAACTCTACCACCTGGAGAATTGGATGGCGGTACACTCATTTGGACATTCAATATGCCAGCGGGTAATATCAATACGCCAGTTGAGCAAAGTCTGGCATTTGAGGTGACGGCGCGCCACTCTACGGTTGGTAATGGCACCGGATCAGGGACAACCATTGCCTCTGTCGTGGTTCCCAGTGGTGTGCCATCCAACTGTAATGACGGTGATATAGGCGGTTTCAGGGTCGTGCCCCGTCTTGAAGTAGCAAAGTATTCAGAAGCAGACAGGGATCGCACAGCTTACATTGCCCGCAACAATCAGCCATTCCAGTATATTATCTCTCTCACGAACAACGGATCAAGCCAGATGACGGGGATAGAGGTTCACGATCTGTTGCCAAGCGGGAATCAGGCTGATTTCACGTATGTGGCTAATAGTGCTACGATTGATGACGGTAACCCCGACAATGCAACGCCTTTTGAGCCGACAATCAGCTCAACCTCTTCTGGATCAACAGTGCGTACAACTCTGAGCTGGATCAACATTACATTAGCACCAGGAGAATCGCGCTACATTCGTTACAACGTGATCACCCGCGGTGAATTATTGACCCGCAACTATTGTAACAACCTCGATAAAGATCGGATGCAAAATGCACTGATTAATCCTGATACCAATCAGCCAGGAGAAGAAATCACGTTTACACCTGATCGTGCTTGTGTGAAGATTACTCCTAATATTCGGGTCAGCAAGGTCTTCAGCGATCAGAACGGTGCAAATCTAGGTACAACCCGCATCATTACGGGGCCAGTGCCAACAGGTGGTCAGACACTCTACTTCACCCTTACTATTACGAATGCTGAGACAACAGCCTCTTACACTGCTGGCTTAGTTGATTTCGCTCCACCAGAACTGGCATTTCAGGCAGTCGAGTTTAGTAACCTGCCCCCGGACAAACTTTTACCGGACATCATTGGGAATAATCCCTGGACGTGGCCAATGCTGACGATCGCACCTGGTCAGAGCTACACGGTTCGCATTCGTACCCTCTTCAACCCACTATGTATCACCGCCAAGTACAGAAATGAAGTTGGATACTCGTTCTTTGATCCTTCAAGTAATCGCACAACAACAGTATCATTCCGTCCACCAATCGAGGCAATTATTGATTATCGTTGTGGAAGTAATCGGCTCGATTTCGATATTAAAGCTGAACGAACGACGTTAGGTCTACGTGATCGCGGCCTCTTTACGTTGACAGTGCGTAATCTGAACACCTCTGGGCCGCTGAGTAATGTCAGTGCCTATGCAATTCTGCCGCCACGCTACCTGTACAGTGAAACGATTAGCAGTTCTCTGTACACTTTCGTCGGTCAACGTTCACTGCCCGATGGTCGGACTGAGGTACGATGGAACGTTGCAACCATCCCAGCAAGCGGCAGTGTTGAGATTCGCTTCCGTGCTGCCGCATCTGATACTATTAGCACATCCGATGTTTATGCACGGGCGACCGCCGATAATCTCCTTTCGGCCACATGCCGAACGTCGAGTCGCTGTACAACATACACGATAGACTCACAAACTCATACAGTCGCCTGGGAAAGAGTTACGACGCAACCACTCCACACGTACACGCCGCGTATCGATAATGTTAGCCAATGTGCTTCGGCAGGTGAAGAACGGGTTTACACGCTGACGATGTTAAACACGAACGTTATTCCCTATCGTGATACGGTTGTTACCCTGACCCTGCCGATCGGTTTGAGTTATCTTCGTCCTGATACTGGTATGCCGGCGCCAAACAGTGTTATCCCAATTACTAGTGGTCCGCAGGCCGGCTCAACCCAACTGGTCTGGCGCAATCTGACTGTACCGGCCAAACCCTCTGGTGGTAACGTCAGTGAGTTGTCTTTGGCTATCTGGTTGCGTGTTGGTCAGGTTTGGAGTGATCAAGGAACAAGTGTTGAAGTAACAAGTCCCGATGGGATTATTCCGATCACTGACGGTGAAGTCAATCCAACAGTACGTATCTGTGTTAGCGGGCCAGCAGTCGCTAAGACAGCGAGTATTACTTCGATACCTCCAATCAACCCAGGTGACCCCAACCCCACCTTCTTCTACCAGATAGAGGTCGTTAATCCAACGGCGAACGACTTTACAATAACACTGCGTGATGTCTTGCCGGCCGGATTGACATACAATGCTATGATTAGTGGATCAGCACCACAAATCGGTAGCAGCAGTGGTCGTACTGTGTTAACATGGAACAATCTCACCGTACCTGCGCAAAGCGGCGATACACCCGGACGACGCACATTGCTCTTCCGAGTGACAGTCAATCCGAACCAGGTGACTGGCAGCCTGACGAATACGGTCGAGATTGTCAATAGTTCGGTCACTATTGAAACGCAATTACTCGAAGCGCCAGTTTCAATCAGTGCACCGCGATTGTGGGTACCGTTGGTTGTACGCTAATCGTGACGGGGATGCGTTGTCAGACGCATCCCCTCAATGGTGGAGTCAACGATGAACTGCTGGCATTGCAATCGTCCTGCCCACGGCACCTGCATCTTCTGTGGGCGGGCCATCTGTCGCGATCACGCGCAAGAGATGCCCCATATTGTGGCGCTCTTTGCAGACCGCAAAGGTGGTCATAAAGCTATCGTCACTGCCCGTGCGCTCTTTTGCGGCCTGTGTGAACCGCGTGAAGACCCGATTGAATTACCTGAGTTGCGATAGTTCGGCAGGTGTTTCAGTTTTTACCGTTGTTAATCCAGGAATGATAGGTGTCGCGGGTTCGTTGCGTCTCCTTGCCGAGGGAATGGGCTGTTCCAAAGACATTCGGCGACTTTCGCGTCGTCGCGTGCATAGAGTGTGAGGCTTGCGCCGTTCACCGCGCTCAGAAAGTGTCTGAGTAATGTTCCCCTTACCCGAGATCGCGGGCCTCTGACCCGCGTCTGCGGTGGCCATGGCAGAACCCGCATCCGTCTCTAAAATACGTTATTGGGGCGAGTGTGGAACCCGCCCCTCCCGCTTGTTCCTAAACGCACGTAAAGAACGTTGAAAAGCCCTGGCTCCATCTTCACGAGCGAGGAAGAGGGATACTAGCAGTGGCAAGAGCATATTCCGTCCCTTGCCAGGCGTAATCGCTCTGATCGCCTGAACTCTGTTCCGTACTCATCCTCTATGACCCGGCAGACGTGAACGGAAGCCCAATAACCGCATCCCATTCAGCGTCACCAACAACGAGGCGCCAACGTCTGCCAACACGGCCATCCACATCGTGCCAAGGCCGGCCAGAACCAGACCGATGAAGAGGAGTTTAATGCCGATGCCGAATGTAACATTCACGGCGATCGTGCGCATTGTCTGGCGGCTGAGTTCAATGGCAAACGGTAACTGACGGAGATCACCACTGAGTAGAGTTATATCGGCAGCCTCCATCGCTTGCGTCGTACCACCAGCCTGCTTACCAATCGCAATCCCTACATCGGCAGTCGCCAGTGCTGGCGCATCATTGATTCCATCACCGACCATCGCTACTGCACCGTCAGGTTGACGTAATGCACTGACTGCCGCAGCTTTGGCTTCAGGGAGTAATCCAGCTCGCACTTCATCCACCTTCAGGTCGTCAGCGATGCGCTGTGCAGTGGCCGGATCGTCGCCGGTGAGCATCACGACCCGTAAACCCAGAGCGCGTAGGGCAGCCACGGCGTTCCGACTCTCTTCACGGATCGTGTCGGCCACAGTAATGGTGCCGCGATATTCACCATCAACTCCAACCATGAGTGGTGTATATCCAGACTGGCTGTCACGTTGCGCTGCCAGGCAATGTTGTTCGTCGTGAGTCAATGTCTGATCGAATACCCGATGACTTCCGATCAGCACCTTGTTCCCATTCACAACTCCCACCACTCCTTGACCGGTCAAGGCCCGCACGTTTTCGGCCATCGGGAGATCGAGACCGCGCAGGGTTGCAGCCTGGACGATGGCATGCGCCAGTGGATGTTCTGAACGCCGCTCAACGGCTCCTGCCAGCATCAATAGCTCATCGCAGGTCTGACAATGCCCGACCGGTACGACATCATTGGCCAAACATCCCAAGACCCGTAGCCCCACCACCGCCGGTTTGCCGGTGGTCAGCGTGCCAGTTTTATCAATGGCAATGGTACGCACACGTGCCAGCGTTTCGATGTATGCCCCACCCTTGATTAACACACCGTTGCGGGCAGCCGTGCTTAAGGCGCTCACAATACTCACCGGTGTGCTGATAACCAGCGCACACGGGCAGGCAACAACGAGGAGAGCCAGACCACGGTAGAGCCAGCCAAATGTTTCGGGATCGGGGTTTAAAAAGGGTTGACCAAACAAAAGCGGGGGAATACTGGCAACTAGAACGGCCAGAATAACTACCGCAGGCGTGTAGACACGCGCAAAGCGATCAACAAAGCGCTGTACCGGAGCACGACGCTCTTGCGCTTCCTGAACGAGATGTATCATCCGCGCCACCATACTCTCGGCAGCGGGTCGGTCAACGATCAGCTCAAGACTCCCGTCACCATTGATGGTTCCCGCAAAGAGTGGATCACCGGACCCACGCTCAATGAACCGACTTTCACCAGTAATCGCGGCCTGATTCACCAGCGAATAACCGGCGACAATCGTACCGTCAACCGGTACCCGCTCTCCTGGCTTGATGAGAATGCGGTCGCCAACCCGCAACTCGGCGACCGGTACGATCTCTTCACCAGCAGGCCCAAGACGTGTTGCCGTCGGTGGAGTCAATTCAAGCAGGCTGCGGATTGCATGACGGGCACGATCGGCTGTATACTCCTCTAACGCCTCGCCAATTGCGTAGAGCACCATCACCAGCCCGGCTTCAACATACGTTCCGATAATGACAGCGCCAATAGCGGCGATCGTCATCAAAGCATCGATATTCAGCTCACGATTTGTACGGAACGTGCGCCAGGCGTTTTGAGCAATTTTTGGCCCCACCAGGCCAAGGGCAACGAGTGCCAGCCCATCAATCCAGAGTGCATCCCAACCAAGCAATTCATGCAGGATGATACCCGGTAGAACGAGCACAAGACCAACCAGCGCGAACAGATGTTGACGACGGCGGCGGATAAAGTCGAACAGGGTTGGTGGATTCTCGTCAGCCACTGTCGTTGCTGACTGAATTTCGTAGCCTAAATCTCGTACCCGGCTGATGATAGCTGTCGGGTCTGCATCACCGGTGACGTGCAATTGAGCGGTGGTGAAATTCACTTCACAGGTCTGTACCCCTGGAAGCCGCGCTACACCGCGTTCAATAGCACGTGCACAATCAGGACAATCCATCCCGCTAATTGTAAACTGCTGTTTGTTCATCGTGATCTTCCCTCAGCAGAATGAGTATGTGCGTTTCATGCCCTCACTTTACCCCATTCAAGTATAAAGTCAAGAGGTTTACCTGAAAATGAAACTATGTCTTATTTGCATTTTTCAGTAGTGAAAATGCTATCTTATTCCGAGACACCATCTTAATAGACCTGGATTGCGGGCCGCTGGCCCGCCTCCGCTGGTGAGTGTGCTGTTATGAGTCGGGAGGCGGCTCGTTGGCCTGCATCCTGCGATGGGCGGTGAAAACTATTGCCCGTTGTATCAACACACCATCTGGGGTGAGTTCCCAACCTGCCCCTACCGATGCGGTGACAGTCATACTCAACACTATCTCTTCCGAGCAGGGAAGATGCGGGCGCACTCTTCACTAATTACTCGTGACTCTGTGATATACTTGCGTGTGCAACCATATTGCTATCCGCCAGAAGAGGCGAGGGATACAATGACACATCCAACAATCCGTATCGGAGTACTGACGAGCGGTGGTGATGCGCCTGGGATGAACGCTGCGGTGCGTGCTGTAGTACGTACTGGCATCAGTCGTGGGTGTGAAGTCTTTGCGATCTATGAGGGCTATCAGGGCCTGATTGAAGGGGGCAAGTTCATCCGGCGTATGGATTGGAGTTCGGTGGGGGGGATTATTCATCGCGGTGGCACAATTATTGGTACCGCACGGAGTAGTGCCTTTCGCACTCGCGAGGGTCGGCGTCGGGCGGCGGCTAATTTACTGACCCATGGCATTGACCGCCTGGTTGTCATTGGTGGTGATGGTAGTCTGACCGGAGCTGATCTCTTTCGCCGTGAATGGCCAGAGTTGCTGGCCGAATTGGTTGCGGCAGGTGAAATCAGTGCCGAACAGGCGGCGGCTCATCCTAACCTGCTGATTGCCGGAATTGTTGGCAGTATCGACAATGACTTTTGCGGTACTGATATGACGATCGGCGCCGATACTGCACTTCATCGCATTACCGAGGCGATTGATGCGATCAGTTCAACGGCTGCCAGCCATCAGCGCACCTTCGTCATCGAGGTGATGGGCCGTAATTGTGGGTATCTGGCATTGATGGGGGCAATTGCTGGTGGCGCAGACTGGGTATTTATCCCGGAAATGCCTCCCCAGATGGACGATTGGGAGCAGCATATGTGTGATGTGCTGCGAATCGGACGTGAGCAAGGTCGGCGCGATAGTATTGTTGTGGTCGCTGAGGGTGCTCGTGACCGCCATGGCAAGCCTATCACTGCGTCGTATATCAAGAAGGTGCTGGAAGAGCGACTAGGGGAAGATACCAGAGTCACTATTCTCGGCCACGTTCAGCGTGGTGGTGCACCAAGTGCATTTGATCGCTGGATGAGTTCATTGTTGGGCGCAACGGCAGTCGAAGAGCTGTTAACTGCTAGTCCCGATGCGGAACCGAAATTGATCGGTTTGCGTGAGAATCGGGTGGTGCGCTTGCCACTGCTAACCTGCGTTAAGGATACGCATCAAGTTGCCGAAGCTATCGCGCAGCACGATTATGAGCGAGCGTTGGCGATGCGGGGCAATAGTTTTGTGGAAGCGTACCGGACGTTGGGGACCCTCATTCAATCGCAGCCCTCGCCACCCGACCGCTTACGGCGTGGTTATCGCTTTGCTGTGGTGCATAGTGGTGGGCCAGCACCCGGTATGAATACGGCTGTGCGGGCAGCAGTACGTATTGGCATCGACCGTGGTCACACGATGCTTGGTGTGCGCAATGGATTTCAGGGATTGATCGATGGTGACATCGTTGAGATGGATTGGATGAGCGTCAGTGGTTGGGCAACGGTGGGGGGGGCCGAACTGGGTACCAATCGCAAGATTCCGCATGGCAGCGAGCTGTACCAGATTGCGCGTAACATTGAGCGTTTTGGGATAGATGGCATCCTCATGATCGGTGGCTTGAGTGGGTATCAGGCAGCGTACAAACTCTACAGCGAGCGCCAGATCTTTCCGGCGTTTCATATTCCGATTATCTGCCTGCCGGCAACCATTGACAACAACCTGCCCGGTTCTGAACTGAGTTTAGGCGCAGATACAGCACTGAATAGTATTGTCCAGGCCATTGACCGTATCAAACAATCGGCCGTGGCATCACGCCGCTGTTTTATCGTTGAGGTTATGGGTCGCGATTGCGGTTATCTGGCTCTGATGAGCGGATTGGCAACCGGCGCCGAGCGGGTCTATCTTCCCGAAGAAGGGATTAGTCTGCGCAAACTACAGGCCGATTTGGAAGAGATGATGTATTGGTTTCGGGCTGGGAAACGGTTAAGTCTGATCGTGCGTAACGAAAAGGCGAATCCGGTCTACACAACATCGTTCATCTGTTCACTCTTTGAAGAGGAGGGGAATAAGTTGTTCGAGGTACGGCAGGCGATCCTTGGTCATTTGCAGCAAGGCGGTGATCCATCGCCATTTGACCGTATTCAGGCAACGCGGTTAGCGGTGCGCTGTATCGAATTTCTGATCGAGCACGCTGATCGCCGTGAGCCGGTCGGTGCGTTCATCGGTTATCGCGGCGGGAAAGTTCAATTTCATCAGCTCGACGATATGCCTCGCTTGATGGATCCCGTCTATGCCCGACCACGTGAGCAGTGGTGGCTGGCGTTGCGTCAGATGGCCGATTTACTGACGACACCGCCCGTAAAAAGTGAATCGACAACGTAAATCTGTCGGGGCACGGGTCGCTGAACCGCCAACACAACTGTCGCGTTGAC
Source organism: Chloroflexus sp. (assembly GCA_017743535.1). Taxonomy (GTDB): domain Bacteria; phylum Chloroflexota; class Chloroflexia; order Chloroflexales; family Chloroflexaceae; genus Chloroflexus. The sequence goes on along the minus strand of JAGHYT010000022.1, from coordinate 4,399 downwards.
TGGCAAAACACAGCGAGTCTCCAAAGTTATTGGACGTGGAATGAGGTCATAGTTCTGCTGCGCTGCTCACGTTCTCAGTGAGATCGCTGGGACCCCAGCAGGAAATTGGCCCCCAATGTAATTGCCTGTAGACAACATAATGTAAGCGTAGCAACCTCAGATATCTATTCGCCAGACTACTGCCGCCAACCTGGCCATTTCGCGTTGACGGGCAGCTAGTCGCTCTGGCGTCCATTCCTCTTCCTGCGTCAGTTGTTGGGTTAAGCGAAAGCGACTTTCTTGATAGATCACGCGCTTTTGTGCGAAGGATTTGTTTCCTGCATCTCTATTCCGGCTGCTCTCAATAATCGTCATGTTCCCTAAACGATAGACAAATTCCTCTAGATCGCGGTCACTAAAAGCCTCCCATCCGGCTTCAGGCGACTGAGGCAAGATATGTTCAATGGTATAGGCAGGAGAATCGTAATCAAACTCAACGCCGCCTACCTGTTGTTCTAGTTTGCTGAGAATGTAACGTACAATTCGTGCATTTCTGCTCTGGGTCGTTTTGATCGACTTTTCACTAAAATCGGCCTTAAACGCGGCATCACTTCGATAGATAGGGCGTAGCGTCTGCACGGCGAGCGTGTAATTATTGATTGTTCCCTCGTGTATCTTCTTCGCCACTTCATGATATAGCCGTTCGGACTCACCGGTGTGGAGCGAACCAATGACATTGTAACGAAACGATATAACGACGGTTGCCCGTAACAGTCTAGCAAAATCATCGTCGGCCAAGCGGCGTTTGGCTGCCATAAGCATCGGGTATGGCTGGCGAACCGAAAAGAGCCGTAGTTCTTGAGCATAGACCTTCCAATCTGATGGCCAACTTGAACCTTCGGGTTGGTTGAGTGCTAGATATGTATCAACATCCTCGTCCATTTCACGCAGCAGCCCGAACACGGCTTCACGGTTTTGGATTCGATTCCGAATCGCTTTGAACAGCTCGGATTGGCGGGCAAAACCGTGTCGGCTATTCCAGTGCATCCGAAGAAAATCCGGCAGACTCTCGCTCCCTAACCGGCTAACCAGCGTATCCCACCGACGTTCCAGCTCTTTTAGCTCCACTTCCGATTGTGAATGGCGAGCCAGGACTGCAAAGAGATAGTTCTTAAGCAGATCGGTGACCGACAAACGAACTCCACGGGCATTGAGCGTCTCGAAGACGCGGTAGGCGTTTAGTTCATCAGACACGGTGATAACGGTGAAGAAGAGCTTATCACTCATCGTCTCGATAAACTGCGCTAACGCCCGACCCTGATCACGTTGCGTGCTGGTATACTCATTGAGACGACGCTCAAACCATTCAAATGCCTTTCGCATAGTGTTGGTTGAAGCCGGAAATCCGCGCTGCGGGAGTGGATCGGTCAATGTGACCAGATACTGACGGTAATACGGATCATTCTGGCGGTTCAGCGAGAGTTTATTTTGCGTGATGAGAGTCACCGGATCGAGGTAACCGATGTAGCTTGTCCGTAGCTGTCCTAGCCGCATCTGATTGGCTTCGGCGGCAATACCGTTATCGATCAGGCGTTTGAGCAGGCGCATTGCCGCCAGAACAATCAGACTCAACGTGGTGAGGCGCTGTTGACCGTCGATAACCTCAAATACCCGGTTATCAACCGTTTGGAGCACCAGATACCCCATATAGTGCGCAGGTTCGCCATCGGCAGAAAGTGTGCCCTGAATATCGAGCCATAAATCCTCCCACTCTTCTTCATCCCAGGCGTAATCGCTCTGAAATGGTGGAATCCGGTAGGTCAGCCCATTGCCCATCAACTGGCGGTAGGTTCGGTTGTCTGTACTAAAAAAATTTGGTGGCCGTCATACATACCTCAACCGTTGTGCTGTCGGCATTGCAAACGCTCAGGTTGCCCATATGCCGGTTGTTACATCCGCTCAGGCGCCTTGATCCCCAGCAGTGCCAATCCATTCTGCAACGCATTCGCTGTTGCCGCAACCAACTGGAGGCGCGCTGACCGTAACGTTGGTGGCTCGGCGCGTAAGACCGGACATTGCTCGAAGAAGATACCAAATTCGCGGGCCGTGGTATAACACCAGTCGGCGATCACGAATGGCGCATAGCGTGCAGCGGCCTCGCGGACTGCTTCGGGTAAGCGGGCCAGATGGCGGATGAGACGTTGCTCGCTCGGATGGGTCAGAAGGGTCAGATCGGGCGTCTCTGATCCCACGCCCTCTTCGGCTGCCCGGCGCAAAATTGAACGGCAGCGAGCGTGCGAATATTGCAGGTAGGCTGCGCTGTTGCCCTCAATCGAGAGCATGCGATCCCAATCGAGGGTAATATTTCGGCGAGGATCTTGATAGAGATCGTTGTAGATCACGGCGCCGATGCCAACAGCTTCGGCAATTGCTGCGCGTTCTTCAGGCGATAGGTCAGGACTTTTCGCATCAACCAGGGCGCGTGCTCGTGCTACAGCCTCATCAAGTAGAGCTTCAAGATAGACCATGTTGCCTTTTTTGGTCGAAAGTGGCTGACCATCGGGAGTGGTAATAACTCCGAACGGAACATGAACCAGCTCTACATCGTGCGCATAGCCCATCGCCCGCACAATAGCGAAGAGTTGTCTGAAGTGCAATTCCTGTCGTGCGTCTACCACATAGATAATGTGCGAGGGGTTGAACTCCTGAATCCGAAACTTGATCGTGGCGATGTCGCGTGTCATGTAGACGGTACCACCATCGCTACGCTGGATGATAAACCGAGGGAGTTTGTCAAGTTCGGCTACAACAGCGCCATCGACATCGCGGAATGCGGCTTCCGAGCGTAAGGCTTCTTCAATGACACCGGGCAGCATCGGCTCGTAGAAACTCTCGCCGTAGGCATAATCAAAACGAATACCTAGCCGGTCGTAGTTACGCTGTGCAGCCCGTAATGTCAGATCAACACACCATTGCCAGAGCGCACGCGCCGTCGGATCACCCTGTTCGAGTGCCAGCGACCAGCGCCGGGCCTCCTCCTCAAGGGCAGGATCATCCTTCATCTCGGCATTGTAGCGCGTATAGAGTGCCTCAAGCTCGGCCATGGCCGCTTCGCCTTCGCTCTGCGGACGTCCGTAGCGCTGCATCGCAGCTAAAATAATGCCAAACTGAGTACCCCAATCGCCAAGATGGTTATCGCCGATCACCCGATAGCCAAGGGCGCGAAAGATATGCACGAGCGATTGCCCGATGATCGTCGAGCGAATATGACCTACATGCATCCGCTTGGCAATGTTGGGCGAAGAGTAATCAATCACGACCGTTCGACCGGCACCATCCGTCAATGTCCCGTATGCCGTACCGCTTGCCATAATCTCTTCGAGCACGGTAGCAGCCAGACGTTGCGGGTGCAAGGAAAAGTTGAGGAACGGGCCGCTGGCAGACACTTCACCAATCAGCGAATCTGGTGGGAGAGTCAACGTTGCAGCCAGATCGGCAGCCAAACGATTCGGATCAATACCAAGCGCCTTTGCTGCTTTGAACGTAACAAAAGTACGATCAGCAGGAATATTGGGTTTTGGGGTTGTAATTTCGATCAAATCAGCCGGTACCTTACCGGTAGCCAGAATAGCATCTTTGATTTCAGCAATAAACCGTTCGAGCGCATAGCGCATAGACATCTCCTCAGGGCGTGCCTGAAAATCTCTCTTGACTTCCGCATATTGCCGTGTGTCTCCCGCTCCTATCGGTAAGAGAGAGAACGAGAGGTGTCGTCCGGCTACCAGCGCTGTGTTTTCCAGACACACTCTCTATCTTTTCTTCTGTTCCTTAGTATACCGCATATCGAAGAGGCGGCGGGGCAAACCAACTTCACGTTTACATATCGTGATACATATTCCTCAAACCCATCTCCTTCTTTCGCTACGTTCGCCAACGTTCTCGTCTGGTACAGGCAAGTGTTGAATGGAGGTCATGCTTTCTCTTCTCACTCTCTCAGCTCCTTGCAAGGGTGACCAGAACGTTATGTACTGCACCCGTTTGGGTAGTATCAGAACGCCACGGTAAGCGGGTTTAGAACTCGCTCCTACCGATACGATAGATAGTGTTGGACAACGGAGCTTTTCAACGTTTTCTCTTTTCGCCGCAACCGAAGTGAGGGACACGCATGAGGAATGTCATCCATGCACCAAGACGATTCCCGACCCACCAGGTACCTGGGAACGTAGGCCTCCGGCCCACGTCCTTCAGTGTGGAGCCGGAATCCATCGCTCGCCCGACGCGCACGCTCGCTGGAGAGGGCGCCCAATCAGCCTCGGCGCCGCCTTCCGCTGCCGGTGTGAGAGCACTCGTAGATTAGGGCAAAGGGGGCGTGCTTAATGTCCTGCCTCAGCCATCCCCCTTCCTCTCCCCTTGTGGGAGA
>JAGHYT010000139.1:0-9892 GCA_017743535.1 Chloroflexus sp. | reverse complement strand
GCCGATATGCACCTACGGATGCGGGCCAGCGGCCCGCGCACCCAGGAAACATAGTAGTTTGTCGCCGATATGCACCTACGGATGCGGGCCAGAGGCCCGCGCACCCAGAGAACAACGTAGGTTAGCGGTATAAGGGAGAATGGTGATTTTGCACCAATGAATAGATCACCGTGGCGGGATACGACACGGCATGCGTTGATTCTACCTGTTCACTTCAGGAGGTAGGGTTTATAAGAGGACAATGCAGAATGAACCGACATGGTTAACCATGCTCACACAGAGGATGGTATCCCCGTCTGCGGCCCTGAACTCACGTCGCCGTTCAATCTCTGGTCTTACGCCGACTGCTGCGACGGCACACCTGAGCGTAATATCCCATCAGTTCGTTCATCACCCGCGGCCACGAACGCTGCTCGGCGATGACCCGACCAGCCATACCCTGGGCCAGCCGCAGATCATCGTTCGCCAGCAATTCACGGAGCCGGGCGCGTAGATCGGTTGCAACACCAGGGGCGAAGAGGTAGCCGTTCTGTCCGTGGTGTACCAGATCAATCGCCCCACCGGCACGGGCAGCGATTACCGGCAACGCCGACGCCATTGCTTCCTGAATAACCTGCCCGAACGTGTCGGTGTCAGAGGGAAACAGAAATACATCGGCACTTGCATACGCTGTTGCCAGATCATCGCCTTTGAGATAGCCGGTAAAGTGAACCGGTAGACCGGTACAACGACGTTGTAGCTCGGCGCGAAACGGTCCATCACCAACAAAGACCAATCGGACATCTGGTATGCCACGGATCGCCTCCGGCAAAAGATCGATCCGCTTTTCAGCCGCCAGCCGACCTACGTAGAGCAGGATGCGCTCACCAGGTCGGGCGCCAACCGCTGCCCGCCACGCTTCGCTCCGATACCGTGGGTGGAACCGTTCAGTATCAACACCGCGTCCCCAGATGCGTAAACGCCGGAAACCGGCTGAACGCAGGACCCGCAGCGTAAAACTGGAAGGACACAAGTTGATCCGGCAGCGATTGTGAATCCAACGTAGCCAGGCGTTAACGCCATGTTGGAGAAAACCAAAACCGTAATGCCGGCTATAGGCACCGAAATCGGTGTGATAGGAAGCAATCAGCGGTAGACCGAGTCGGCGGACAATGCTTGGCACAATCGCACCTAACACCACTGGGCCGACCAGATGAACCAGTTCGGGTTGGAACTGACGAAGCCGGGACGTTAACCCTGGCTGGGGTGGGGTTACTTTTACTTCAGGGTAGAGCGGTAATGGCATCCCGCTGAGCGGGATAATCTCGGCCCCGGCATAGTTCGTTGGAGCACCCTGAGGGGCAAACAAGAGTGCTTCATGACCCTGCTGCTGCAGATACTCCAGCAGACGACAGAGAGTGGTCGTTACCCCGTTGACATCAGGGAGAAAGGTCTCGCATACCAATGCCACACGCATTGTTCCCGACTCCTGACGAGATACACCTGTTCTACATCACTTCTCAGGATAGACCATTGATATTAAGCGGCTATGCACAGAACATTAAGTGTTGTCTAACGTTTGGTTGTGTGATGTTGTATTGAGCGTGTATACGGGTATAATGGTATAGTGATGAAAAGCATAGCAGTACAGCGATGTGGAATTGACCAATCGGTACGATGACAGGGCACATCTATTCCAAATGTGGTAGGAGTAAGCGACGAGGAAGAACCTGACGTTCTCACTATCGCTTGCTTCGCGAAGATATGTGCGAGAGGTGTGCAGGTATGATCGACACCGCAACGTCTAGCCGCGATGCCTGCTATCAGCGGTTGCAAAACCTCTTTTCACCAGGAGAACTGGTTTGGATCGAGTCGGAAGAGTATAACAACGAAGGTATGTTCTGGCGGGTAACCTTACTGTACCGGAATACATCTGGAAGATGGGAGCGACGGCGCTATCGGTATGACGTGCTTAGCGCAGCCTTATTCTTCATGGGAGCAACGCCGGTCAGCGATGAGGAAGCAGCGCGCATTCGGCGCACTGCTCCTCGTCTGGCGACAGGCCATTCACAACCAGCGAGGATTGTATGACCCTTCACCCAATTGACCCACCACGCCGTTTTGGGAAGCGCAGCCTGATCACCTTTGCAGTGATTGGTGTGCTGGCGATCCTGGTCTTGCTCGCCTTGAGCTTAGATGCCGGTGAGCAGACCCGCTTTCTCACCGGTAGCGGCAGCGTTGTTGTTCTGGCACTACCGGCATTCCTGGCCGGTGTGCTCAGTTTTCTGTCGCCGTGTACCCTGCCCATTCTGCCAGCCTACTTCGCGTTCACCTTTCAGGCCAGCAGTCAGAAACGAGCACGGATCGCAATGATGGGTATTGCCTTTTTTCTTGGCCTGGCGACAACGATGACCCTCCTCGGCGCCAGTGCGACTGCTCTGAGCGGCCTGCTCTTTGCCAACCGGAGTACCCTTACCTTTTGGGGCGGCTTGATCATTATCGGCTTTGGCATTATGGGAATGCTGGGTAAAGGTTTCGCCGGGCCACAACTGCAAGAGCGTCCGGCTGCTACGTTTGCCGGTTCGTACCTCTTCGGCGCCACCTTCGCCCTGGGCTGGACGGCCTGCGTCGGCCCGATTTTAGGTGCGCTGCTGACCCTACTTGCCGCAACCAGCGATGTTGCCATTCTTCAGGGTGCTGTTCTAGCCTTCATCTACTCGCTAGGATTGGGGCTACCTCTGATTGTCATTGCCACCTTCTTCCATCGCCTGGGAACCGGCTCGCGATTCTGGCGCTTTCTGCGCGGACGCGGCTTTACTGTGAAGGTCTTTGGGCATGAATTGTTTCTTCACACGACCAGCCTGGCTAGTGGTGCACTGATGGTTGCAATGGGAGTACTGCTGGCAAGTGGGCGCTTAGAGTGGATTTCGCAGCAGGCAAACGCTACACCGATGGCTCAATGGTGGGTGGAGATTGAAGCAGCCATTGGCCGTCTCTTCGGACTATGAGGGAGTATGACCGACACACCAATCCGCGCCGCCGGTTGCATTGTACTGTCCCGTGATCCGACTGGACAACCTCTGGTGTTATTAATTCAAGATCAGCAAGGTGTATGGACGTTGCCGAAAGGTCACGTTGATGCAGGTGAAGCCGATGAACAGGCAGCCGTCAGAGAGGTCAGCGAAGAGACCGGTATTCATTGTACGATTGCCGAACGGCTCGATCAGATCACATATCCAATCTACCGCCGCGGGCGCTGGCGTGACAAACAGGTAACCTTTTTCCTCGCTAGCGCAGCGCCCGAACCCCCAACCCCGGCTCTGGCTGAAGGCATTCGAGCCGCAGCTTGGGTGCCGCTCGACGAAGCGAGCAGGAAGGTGGGGTACCGTCAAATTCGTACCCTTATTCAACAAGTAGCGCGCCGATTAGGTCTCGACCGATATAACGCACCGTGAGCGCAGACAATCTAACCATTCTCGCAGTGCGCGCCGAGGCGCGCAGCTTCTTATTCTGACGGCGGTCTAGCCACGCCAATCTTCCCTTTTCGTCAATCATGTCGTCAGCGTATCGTAGCGGTGGGTTCCCAACCCACCCAGAGCACTGCCGTCTCCTCAATTACCTGCCCGTCACCCCATTGCAGGGGCGGTTTCCCAACTCGCCTCTACAAGCAGGAGAAGGTGGGAAATTGAGACCTAGCGGGTGATGATGTGCTGATGCGCCAACCGCTAGGACCCCCTCCGTACACTGCCCATGCGGGCCGGAGGCCCGCGTACCTAGGCGATCATCCGGTCATCGAAGATGACCCGAAGCTGAGAACTCTGAAAACGCCTACAAACTCCTGACATCCCTTCGCATCTCTTAGATAGACGTGCTATAATGCAACATACGGCGCACCAGTATATGCGCACGTCTTTGGAGAGGCAAGCAGGTACTCCTTGTTGCCCGAAGTAGCATTGTGTTAAGGATACTACCGTGAAAGTTACTACTGAGAAATTACCAAAAAGTCTGATCTCATTGAAGATTGAAATCGACCGGGATCAGTTCGAACGAGGGCTTGATCAGGCGGCACGCCGCTTGTCGCAGAAGTTTCCTATTCATGGCTTTCGTCCCGGTAAAGCGCCCCGTTTTATTATTGAACGCACCTTCGGGCGAGAAGCGCTGATCGAAGAAGCCACAGAGCATCTGATCAACAGTGCCTACAAGAAGGCTATTCAACAAGAAAAGATTGAGGTAGTTGGCCCGCCGACCCTCGAGCGGATCGACTCCATCGAGCCATTTATCTTTACCGTTAACGTGCCGGTACCGCCAACCGTTACCCTCGGCGATTACCACAAGATTCGCATACCGCTTGTGGTAGAACCGGTGAGTGACAAGATGGTCGAGAATGCGTTGGAAGATACGTTCGATGAGCATACGACGCTCCAGGAACTTGATGAACCGCGACCGGCGCAGCATGGCGACCAGGTAGAAATACGGTTACGCACGAGAGTGGTAGAAGACACCGATACCGAAACATCTGCCGAAGCCGCGGACGTTTCTGCTTCTGCTACTGAAACATCTGCGGAAGCGGCTGAGGTGGCAAGCGAAGCGGATCAGGATAACAACGCCAACGATAGAAAATCGCAGTGGAGTGAAGAGGTTGTGGTCCTCGAACCCCATCGCCTGGCCAAGGGTCTTTACGAGGGCCTGGTGGGGATGAACATTGGCGAGAAGAAGACAATCGTCTCAGTAGTGCCTGATGATCATCCTGACGAGTCAGCACGCGGGAAGAAGATCATCTTTGATGTCGAGCTGCTCGGCATTAAGCGTCGGATTGTGCCATCGCCAGAAGAATTACTCGCGCTTGAGAACTTTAATGGCACTTTCGACGAGTTTCGGGAGTTCGTCAGATCAGAGCTTGAGGAACTCGAACAGCGCCGTGCTGAGCAAGAACAGCTTAATGCCTTCATTGAACGCTTGATCGAGCAAGTGACGTTCGACATACCCGATGTGATGATCCGTAATGCCGCCGAATCGATGCTCCAGGAGCAAGGTCAACAATTTGCTCGCTACGGCATCACACTCGACCAGGTCTTACAATATCGAGGTGTTACCCGTGATCAGGCTATTGAAGAACTGCTACCGGAAGCGGAAAAGCAGGTTAAGGTGACCCTTGCTTTATCCGAAGTGATCAAGCAAGAAGGGATTACGGTTAGTCCTGAAGAGATCGAAGCTGAGATCAAGAATCTTCTGGAACGTTACGAAGAGCAACAACGACCACAAGTCGAGCAGACGCTGCGTGGGCAGCTACTCTCGTCGGTCGCGAATATTGTACTCGATAAGAAGCTGCGCGCACGCATAAAGGCAATTGCGAGCGGTGAATTAGATGAACAGTCTACGTCACCTGCCGCTGCTGACGGTGCACCGGAAACACATGCCGTCAGTACCAACCACGACGAATCGGCGGTAGGTGCAGACTCATCTACTGCTGCCGTCGAAGCTGTTCCGGCAGCAGAAGCGATTGTTCCCGACGAACAAGCCGGTCGTTCAACAACCGAATGAGGAGTTTGCTATGAATTGGTCAACACGCTATCATCATGAATGGCGTAGTATGCCGAGTCCGGAATGGCTCTCACAACGACCGGAATTATTGATTCCTATGGTCATTGAGAGTACCAGCCGTGGTGAACGGGCTTTCGATATCTATTCGCGCCTGTTGAAAGAGCGGATTGTCATTCTGGGAACACCTATTGACGATCAGATTGCTAATTTGATCGTCGCTCAATTGCTCTTCCTTGAGAGTGAAGACCCAGATCGTGACATCTGGCTCTACATCAACAGCCCTGGTGGATCGGTAACGGCCGGTCTCGGTATCTACGATACCATGCACCATATTCGACCTGACGTCGCAACAGTTTGTGTCGGGATGGCCGGTAGTATGGCAACACCGATCTTGGCCGGTGGCGCGAAGGGGAAACGATACAGCCTTCCCCACTCAACGATCCACATGCACCCGGCAGGCGGTGGCGCACGTGGCTACGCACCCGATGTGGAAATTATGGCCCGTGAGCTGCTCCGCCTCCAACAACTGGTGCGTGAGCTGCTTGCCAAAGACACCGGCCAGCCTATCGAACGGATCGCAAAGGACTTCGACCGCGATCTGTTTATGACGCCTGAACAGGCGAAAGAGTACGGTATTATTGACGAAATCCTCATCCGCGAGGATGGAAAGAAGTAATGACGTATCGGGTGAGAGCGGTTTCTGCTCTCACCCGCCCGTCTGGAGAATTTCCCATGAGCCGAACCCGCAATCCTGGTCGTGATCCGTATGCCTGCTCGTTCTGTGGGCGCGGACAGGATGAAGTGCAACGGCTGATCGCTGGCCCCGGCAATGTATTCATTTGTGATGAATGCGTTGCCCTGTGCAGCGCTATCATTGCCGAAGAAAGCGATCAGAAGACATCAAGCGCCCGACGCACCCCACCCCCCGGCCCGTCTCGTCTGCCGACGCCGCGAAAATTGCGCGAAAAGCTCGATCAATATGTGATCGGGCAGGATCGGGCTAAAATAGCTTTATCCGTTGCCGTCTATAATCATTACAAACGTGTGCGGTCTGGCGCCCGAATCGACGATGTTGAGATTAGCAAAAGTAACATTCTGTTGATCGGGCCAACCGGTAGTGGGAAGACGCTGCTGGCGCAGACGATGGCGCGCATCCTCGATGTTCCATTTGCCATTGCCGATGCTACCGCCCTCACCGAAGCCGGGTATGTGGGTGAAGACGTAGAAAATATTCTGTTACGCCTGATCCAGGCCGCCGACGGTGATGTTGAACGGGCGCAGACAGGGATTATCTATATCGATGAGATTGATAAGATCGCCCGCAAGTCTGATAATCCTTCGATTACCCGCGATGTCTCCGGTGAAGGTGTTCAGCAGGCTCTGCTGAAAATCCTTGAAGGCGGAGTTGCCCATGTGCCCCCCTTGCCCGGTCGTAAGCACCCTCAACAGGAGTACATTCCGTTTGATACGACGAATGTGCTCTTCATCTGCGGTGGCGCCTTTGAGGGTATTACCAATATTATCGCCAAACGGCTACGTGGCAAGCAGTTGATGGGCTTTGGGAGTAATCCGATCAATCCGGTTGAGGATGAGGGCGCACTGCTGGCGCAGATCATCCCAGATGATCTAATGCGCTTTGGGTTTATCCCAGAGTTTGTTGGACGCTTACCAGTGATCGTGGCGCTTGATCCTCTAAATCGCGAAGCGATGCTGCGTATTCTGACCGAACCACGAAACGCAATTATCAAGCAGTATCAGAAGCTGTTTGCCCTCGATCACTGCGAATTGGAGTTTACTCCCGATAGTTTGGAAGCAATTGTGGACCGGGCGATGTCAGCCCGTACTGGTGCGCGCGCCCTTCGTAGCATTGTCGAAGAAGTGCTTCTTGAGGTGATGTACGAGTTACCGTCGCAGGAGCACATTGGGCGCTGTATCGTCAATGCCGAAGTTGTACAGGGACGCGGACGGCCCATCCTGGTGCCGCGAGCCGAATATCGTCGTCGACTCGATGAAGCAGTATGAGGTGCTATTCGAAGCGGCAATGGCGGTTATGCTCGATTGCCGCTTCAGTTTGTGATGTGCAAGTGACCGGAACATCGGTTTCACATGCAGTATTGAAAGCCTATGCCACTTTTTCATCGCACATCTCAACGTGCTGCCGATCAACCACCGCCGAAGCGTCGGATACTGGTTGCCGATGATGATCCTGCTATCGGGCGCCTGATCCAGACTGCACTTCCGACCCAACAGTACGAGACAAAGGTGGTGGCGAATGGTTTGGAAGCGCTTGAAGCCTTTGAACGCGAATCCTTCGACCTGATCTTCCTCGATGTGATGATGCCATTCGTCGATGGTTTTGAAGCCTGTGAACGGATTCGAGCCAAGAGTGATGTACCAATCGTGATAATTACCGCACGCGATGGTACCGACGATATTGTGCACGGTTTGCGCCGTGGGGCCGATGAGTATATTACCAAACCGTTTAAGGTAGCCGAATTTGTGGCTCGCGTTGAAGCTATCTTGCGCCGCGTCGATATGCAAAAGGCGCGGACGGCACCTACATTTGTGCAGGTAGGCGAGTTGACCATTGACGCTGTCGCTCATAAGGTTACGATTCGCGGGAAGGACGTCAAGCTAACACCGATGGAGTTTGAACTTCTCTATTTTCTGGCTGCTAATGCCGGTCAGGTGTTTACCCGCGAAGTGCTCTTCCGTGAAGTCTGGGGCTACGAGTACGTTGGTGAAACGAATCTGGTCGATGTCTGTGTCCGTCGTCTGCGCGAAAAAGTGGAAATTGAACCGTCGAAACCAAAAATCATCACGACGGTGCGTGGGGTGGGGTATAAGCTTGAACGGGTGTAAGACGACGTTGTCGGTCAGAACAATGAACGGATCGTCAAGATGGTTGGGACACGAGGGGCAGGGGTGAGTTCCAAACCCGCCAGTGTGTAAATACGACTCGCGATGGTTTGTACCCGCTCACCCTACGATACGTAGCATTGTGGAACTATGTATTTGAAGGCCCCGACATGGCTGGCGATCGTTTGGTCGGTCGCCGTTATCACTGCATCTGGGTTAGAGCAAATCTGCTATGATGCGGATTTAAGCGTTCTCGTCCGACGCCCGATGGTATGAGGAATTGGCTCACACACCCAGGCAGGAAAACAAAATATGTCATCACAAGTATTTGTATCACGCCATCCACTCATCCAGCATAAGCTGGCCCTCTTGCGGAGCAAATGGACTGAACCAAAGAAGTTTCGCGAATTGGTGCGCGAAATTGCGCAACTGTTGTTCTACGAAGCTACTCAGGATTTGGCGCTAGCCCCATTAACAGTTGAGACCCCGCTGGCAACCTGTGCTGGCTACGAAGTTGCCGAGCGGATCGGCATCATTCCTATTTTACGCGCCGGTTTGGGAATGGCAGAAGCGATCGTAGACATCTTGCCGACCGTACACGTCTGGCATCTTGGTCTGTATCGCGACCACGAGACATTACAACCGGTCACGTACTACAACAAATTACCGAGTAAGCCAGACATCGATCTAACAATTATCGTTGATCCAATGCTGGCAACCGGTGGTTCAGCGGTAGCAGCGGTCGATATTCTGAAGCAGTGGGGAGCACAACGAATCAAGTTTCTGGGGTTGATCGCTGCCCCAGAGGGGGTACGGGCTCTTACCGGAGCACACCCCGATGTAGCAATTCACCTGGCAGCCATCGACAGCCATCTCAACGAGCGTGGGTACATTGTGCCCGGTCTAGGCGATGCCGGTGATCGCCAGTTTGGAACAGGATAAGGGTGTGGCTGAACCATGCTGTTCTGTCAGGAGCGGGTGCACCTGACTTGAGCGGTTGTCCAACCGTATCCATCAGCACGTGTCGGCTCACGGATCACCGGATGCACTACACCGCTACGTGATGTATAGCATAGGTAGACAACATCTCATCTCAGGTGGGGTAAATATTCCGTGCAGCGCGTGGGGTAGGTGGAATATGGACTGCTGTGGCTTCAGCAGTCCATAGAATCTTGCAGTCCATCCCAACATAGCTCAGGCAAGGAGATCATTTGACCAACTCCGGTAAGAAGTACCGAGTATCAGATTGCCAAACTTGAGCAGCAAGTGTCCCGTCCGTTCACTGCCTTCCTCGTGCCGACGCATTCGTTTGGTAGGATTGAACACGGGTTTCACAGCCAAGAGATGGTCAGGGAACCGGTGGTGGGCAACGCATACGTCTCCGCGACGCGATGGAACAGGGTTTCGGCAGTTTCGGGGCCTGTGCTGCGGAGCACGCCTGGCGGCCCTCACCTTCCCCCCTAGCCCCCCTTCCTCTCCCGCGCTGCGGGAGAGGAAGGGGGCGGGTGGGAGC
>JAGHYT010000138.1:0-9892 GCA_017743535.1 Chloroflexus sp. | reverse complement strand
TGGCGACGCTGCGTGTGGGTTGCACCGGTTGAAACCGGTGCTACGTCGCTGGTTTCGTTATTGAGCTGTTTGATGGCGACGCTGCGTGTGGGTTGCACCGGTTGAAACCGGTGCTACGTCGCTGGTTTTGTCTATGCTCGTCTCAGGAGGAGACCGGCGGGACCGAGATGGGAACCCGCCCCTCCCGCTCACCTCTGTTTCTACATCTGCAAGAGAGTACGGGCTTGACACGCATTTTGATATAGGGTATCATTTTGAAGCCGCGTATGCGGAATCTTTTTTGACTTCTTAATATAGATACATGGTATCAATATGAAACAAGCACTCTCTCGCCCTTACCCACTGCCTGTTACCGTGCTATCGGGGTTTCTCGGCAGTGGCAAGACAACACTCCTCAACCACGTTCTGGCTAATCGGGCCGGTCTGCGGGTTGCTGTCATTGTCAACGACATGAGCGAGGTTAATATCGACGCTCACCTCATCCGCTCTGGCGAAGCAGCTCTCAGTCGCACCGAAGAGCAATTGGTTGAACTAACCAATGGCTGTATTTGCTGCACCCTTCGTGAAGACTTGCTGGTTGAAGTTGCTCGCCTGGCTCGTGAAGGTCGCTTCGATTACTTGTTGATCGAGTCTACCGGTATCGCCGAACCGCTCCCAATTGCTGAAACCTTTACCTTTCCCGGCCCCGATGGTACCTCGCTGAGCGACGTAGCCCGTCTTGATACGATGGTCACCGTTGTCGATGCCTTCAATTTCCCGCGTGATCTATACTCGCTCGATGAGTTGCGCGACCGCGATCTGGCTGCTGGCGAAGAAGACGACCGCACTGTCGTTGATCTGTTAATCGATCAGGTTGAGTTTGCCGACGTTATTGTTCTCAACAAAGCCGATCTGGTAAGTGAGCACGATCTGGTGCGCCTGGAAGCGCTCCTGCACAAACTTAACCCAGAAGCGCGCATCATTCGCAGTGTGTTCGGACAAGTGCCGCTTGACCAGATTCTCAATACCGGTCTCTTTAGCTTCGAGCGTGCCGCCCGAATGCCCGGTTGGTTGAAGGAACTGCGCGGTGAGCATACTCCCGAAACCGAAGAATACGGCATCAGGAGCTTTGTCTTTCGGGCACGCCGACCCTTTCACCCGCAGCGCTTATGGGAACTTCTCCACGAGGAATGGCCAGGTGTACTGCGCTCGAAGGGTATCTTTTGGCTGGCTACCCGCATGGAACAGTGTGGTATCTGGTCGCAGGCTGGTGCATCTTGCCGGATCGAACCGGGTGGCCGATGGTGGGCGGCAGTCGCAACACAGCCGGACGATCCTGCTGAAGCGGCGGCGCTCGCTGCGATCTGGGACGACCGGTGGGGAGATCGCCGCCAGGAATTGGTCTTTATCGGCCAGGACCTTGATGAGCCTGCATTACGAGCGCGCTTAGAACGATGTTTATTGACCGATGAAGAGATGGCCCTTGGCCCAGAAGAGTGGCAGACGTTCTCTGATCCGTTTGGTCGGTGGGAGATTGTCTCAATCATAGACGATGAGTGACGATCCATGCCTTGCTCAATCAGCATTGACAGGATCGCGTGCTTACGGCTATTATCAACGGCGTGTTTCGCAAGATATAACTATCGAAAGGGTCAACTAATATGAAAGTCGCTTACATCTTCGCTACTTCAGGACACACCGCTAGCTACAAGCTCGGTAAGATGATTCTGCCGCAATTGGAAGCCGGGAATCACGGTGCAATGGTCGTTGGGATGTTTTTCTTCGACGACAACACCTATCTGCTGCGAGCCGGTGACCCAATGGGCGAACGATTGGCAAAAGTTGCTGCCGAGCAAGGCATTCTCTTGATGATGTGCGATCAATGTGCTCTGGAACGGGGGTTGGCTGTCGGTGAGCCAGGCAATTGTCGAGTAACCGGTACCGTTGCCGGAGTACAGGTTGGTTGCTTCCCCGATCTTTACGCGGCACTGGCCGGTAATCCACCCGATCAGGTGATTACGCTCTAAGCGAGTGAATCGTTCTCTCGACATCTCGGTGAGGACGCCAGCCAACTGCTGTCAATAATCGGCCAGGCAGTATTCGAGTTCGGATGACTACCTGGGCATCTCGCCGGTCACCTGCCTCAAGGACGAGGCAGGGCTATCGGCAACGGCCCAGGGACAATAGTTTACCGTTTGAGATACATGCAATGATTGCACTGCAAAAACTCACCACGGAGCACACAGAGTACACAGAGCGTGGAAGGTTTATGAATAATTAAGGATAATTTTTGGCCATTGGGTGCATGGAAGAAAAAATGTTCACAACCCTATGTTCAATGAAAGATAAAATCATCTTTAGTCTCTGCGATCTCCGTGGTCTCTGTGGTGGAAAGATCCCCTTTTTGCAGTGGAGTCATGCAATATCGAGGGAGGTTTTCGTATGTCCCGTCGCTGTGATCTAACCGGACGAGCACCGTCTTTTGGTCATAACGTGTCGTTCTCAAAGCGACGCACGAAGCGGCGCTGGCTCCCAAACGTTCAGGAACGACGGATCTGGGTTCCTGAAGAACAACGCTTTGTTCGCCTGAAACTCTCAGCGGCTGCACTTCGCGAAATTGAGCGCAAGGGCTTGCTTAAGGCATTGCGCGACCGCGGTCTTACACTACGTGATGTTGAGCGTCGTTCACGTTCCTAGGGTACTACTGCTATGTATCTGGACTGGTTGATCGTTGGTGGCGGCATTCATGGTGTGCATCTAGCTCTCGTTCTACGGGAACGATGCCACGTTCCAGCCGACCGCCTACGCATTATCGATCCGCACGAACGTCTGCTGGCACGTTGGGACACCTGTACCACTGTCTGTGGTATGCGTTTTTTGCGCTCTACCCTGGTTCATCACCTTGCCCCTGATCCATATGACCTGCTGCAATTTGCCCAAAAGACAGGTGCCGGATCGCACCATTTTCATGGACGCTATCAACGTCCATCACTGGAAATCTTTCGAGCGCATGCCCAGTCACTGATTGAACGCTACCGGCTGCACGAGTACACGCTCCATGGTCGCGTCTGTGGTCTGCAACGGTGTAACCTGATCTGGCAGGTCGAAACAGATCAAGGTGTCCTCTCGACACGTAACGTCATTCTGGCGTTAAGCTGTACAGAGCAATTACGCTGGCCGCAGTGGGCGCAACTGTTACGGAACTCAGGGGCGGCGATTTATCACCTATATGAACCAGCGTTTTCGCGAGATCGGATCGGAGAGGGTCAGACGATTGCCATTATCGGTGGTGGAATCAGTGCCGCCCATCTTGCGCTCACGCTCAGCTCTGTTGCCCAGGTTACGCTTGTGATGCGACGACCAATCCAGATCGCACCGTTCGATAGCCCGCCGGGCTGGATGGGTCCGAAAGAGCTACGTCGTTTTCACGCTGAACCCGACCTGAACCGTCGGCGAGCGCTGATTACCGCTGCTCGCTTACCGGGGACAATGCCGGTCGAACTGGCACAGAGCCTGACAACCGCTGCCCAACAACACAAACTACGTCTTTTGATCGATGAAGTACATACTGCTACTTTTGCAGACGGTGTCATCACGCTACAACTCAACCATCACCGATTGACGGTGCAAACTGTCATCCTCGCTACCGGTTTTACCGCCGAACGTCCTGGGAAACCATGGCTCGACAACGTTATCGCTGCCAACAACCTCCCTGTGGCAGCCTGCGGTTACCCCGTGATCGGCCCTGATTTGCAATGGGCGCCAGGATTGTTCGTCACCGGTCCACTGGCAGAATTGGAAATTGGTCCGGTCGCCCGCAATATCATTGGCGCCCGCCATGCCGGAGAGCGCCTTGTGCACCGGTACGTGAGTGGGTAGAGCGTTTCAAAGTTTTTTATTGCTCTTGCCATCAGTCAAGGTGATCTGAGCATCTTCGTTACTCGGCCACTCTCACTCAGTTTGTTACTGACTGCTCTTATTGCGCTGCTCATTCCATATCTGCCGGTATTATTCAATCTGCTTACCGGCAAACAGATTCGTAGTGGACGCATCGTGTTTGGTCAGGGTGAAGAGGATTGATCGGGAAAGGGCGGGTTCACAACCCGCCCGGCCATAGTCGGCTGTGTTCGACAGAACGCTTTTACCCTAACCGGTAGTGCGTAAACCGGCAGCAATAGCATTCACCAGATGCAATAGATCGATGAGAGTTGCTTCGGCTGCCGGATCACCGGCTGCTTTCTGAGCACGCCATTGCGCCAGGAGTTCGATCTGACGATGGTGAAGCGGCGCCAACCCAATTTGCCGTCGGGCGAGAGTCGCTGTGACTCGCGGTCGCCGTTGTTCGATGGGCATCCCGAAAATCGCCGTCAATGCTGCCTCAGTCCGCGCAAATTCAGCATCGATCAGTTCAAGGAATTGACGACGTATCGCGGTATCTTCAACCAGCCCGGCATAGGCATGCATGATGTCGCGGTTTGCCGTTTGTAGGCTAGTACCCACATTTGCCAACAGATAACGCAGGAGCGGCCAACGCCATTGCTCGGCCCGCAGCCGTTCCCACGTTTCCTGGTCTTCCTGCTGCAACGTGCTCAACGCACTCCCAACCCCGTACCATCCCGGCAAATAGAAGCGTGCCTGATTCCAGCTAAATACCCACGGGATCGCTCGTAAATCTGCCAGCGTCGCCTGTCCGGTACGTCGTGTGGGCCGTGACCCAATCCGACTCTGTTCGATCACATCGATAGGCGTAGCTTGCCGGAAGAAGGTGATAAAGCCATCACGTTCGATCAAGTCGCGATAGGCTACCCTGGCCTTCTGGGCCAGCCAGCCGATAACCGGTTCCAGGGGATGTGGTTCTTCCGAATGGTGTCGTTGGAGCAAGGTGTGCATCGTCGTCCCGGCCAGTAGGAGCTCCAAATTGTACGCAGCCGTGAGTCGATTAGCATACTTCTGTGAAACAACCTCGCCTTGCTCGGTGAGGCGTAAATCACCGTTGAGACTACCTGACGGTAACATCGCAATAAAACGATTGGTTGGACCTGCACCACGACTGATCGTTCCACCACGGCCATGGAAAAAGCGGATGCGCACACCTCGATCCCGTCCTACCTTGGCCATTGCACGCTGGGCCTGATACAACGCCCAATAGCTGGCTAAAATCCCACCATCCTTATTGCTATCGCTGTAGCCGATCATGACTTGCTGTACCAACTCACCGCCCTGGGCCTGTACGACCAGACTACGGCGAGTCACCGGGTGATCGAGGATGTCGGCGAGAATCTTTGGGCTATGCTCAAGGTCTTCAATAGTTTCAAACAGGGGTACCACTGGCAACCGGCAAACCAGACCTTCTGGGGTGGCATACGCCAGACCGGCTTCCCGTGCAAGCAAATAGACAACCAGCACATCGGTGACATCACGGGTCATGCTGATAATGAGTGGTCCTAATCCATCCGTCCCATAACGGGCAATGTGCGCAGCCAGTACCCGATAGCACTCGACGACGGCTGCGGCCTCTTGACCGAGTGGCGTATTGGGGTGGGCAAAGGGACGCGGTGAAGCAACCTCACGTTCGAGCAAGTCTCGCCTTCGCTCTGGATCAAACAGGTCATCGGATGGCAGACCAGCGACTTCCAGCAATTGCGCCAGGGCACGGTCGTGAAATTGGCTGTTTTGCCGAATGTCGAGCGTTGCCAGATGAAAACCAAAGGTATCAACCAGTTGCATCAATGGACGAATCTCAGCTTCAGCCAGTCGCTCGGCGCCGATTGCACGGAGATGTCCGGCAAACTCGCGCAGGTCGTCGAGCAACTCACTTGCGCGGCGGTATCGATCTGGTTCATCAACCAAGCTGGCCGCCTCAGCCGGCTCATCATCGATAGGCAGCCGTGCCAACATCAGATTAAGTGCCTGCCGCCACGGTTCATTCGGATTACGGGCGATTGCCTGTGCTCCCCGCTCGCCCAAGATACCGGCCAGGCGCTGAATTTGATCGATGAGACCAGGCGGAGTAGGTACAAGGATATCTGAGATACTCAAATGACTGGCTGCCTGGCGTAACCGACGACGCAGTAAGCGTAATGCTTGCAAACGCATTTCGCGCAGAGTCTGAGCAGTAATCTCAGCAGTCACTAACGGATGACCATCCCGATCACCACCTACCCACGAACCAAAGTGGAGACGCGGCCAGGTGTCTCGCAATAGGACAGGATCAAACCCGGCCATTTGCCAGGCATAGCGCAATTGATTATCGATCACCGGCAATACATCAGGAAAGACGTTTACCAGATAATGCAAGACATTGCGAACTTCGGCCGGTACACCTGGTTTGCTCAAAAAAATGTCACCGGTGCGCCACAGGCGTTCGAGGAGAGTCTCAATATCGGCCTTGATTTCGGCCTGCTCGGCCGGTGACCACCGTTGACTCTCGCGCCGTACCAGCAATAGATACAGCTCACGGTAATGAGCGAGCACCGTTGCCCGTTTCGCTTCAGTCGGATGAGCGGTTAACACCGGCTCAACCTTAATCTGAGGCAGAGCGGCTGCAATCTCTTCCGCAGTTACATTTGCAGACTGAAGTTTCTGGATCGCGTCACGCCAACGTCCCAATTCGGGTGGTATATTGGGATCGCGGTCAGCGATACGACGCTGCTGCACAGCCGCATTTTCCTCGGCAATATTGAGCAACTGAAAAGCGATGATCATCGCCTGGGCTAATTCACGGGTTGAGACCGCAGCATGACTTTTTGAGTCATCAAGCCAGGGTATAGCTTTTGCTACGTCATGGCTACCAACATCGTGCAACACCTTGGCAAAGCAATCAAGCAAGAAAGAAAAATCCTGATCGGCCTTTTCCTGATCAAGTGGACGCATAGTCATGGACAGTTCTCCTCTCACTACGCTGTCTGACTGATTCGTGATCATACCACAAGAACGACTAAGGAGCGTGATCAAAAACTTGGACTTTTGATGAGCCTTGACACTGGTACGCAATATCGTGTCTCGGGCAACGCATGCGTCTCCACGACGCGATGGAAAAGGGCTTCGACGGCTTCAGCGTCTGTGCTGCGGAGCACGCCTGGCGGCCCTCACCTTCCCCCCGGCCCTTCCTCTAAAGACTGCTAAAGCCGACCCTTCAGCGCCCACTTACTCCTCTCCTCACATTCCACGACGTGCAGCTTCCCCCGTTCACCACAGAATGCAAACCAGCGACCTGCGCTTCCAGGCACAAGGAAATTCCGGAAAGGTTGAAAAGCTCCATCCGGCTTAGCAGGTGAGTTGACACCGGATCGTACCATTGCGATAATCCTGATAGAGGGGTCATGCAATGCAATCTGGTTCACAGCATCGTCGATGTCGGCGCAGAAGGGTGACATGTCTGCGCAATGCTCGACTCTGGCCCAAGATGCCTCGAAAACGCTATCCCTATACGTGGCGCTGTGCTGGCTTCGCCTGTGGTCGCCAAATCTGGTTGAGTGTTGATTGACAAGCGCAGGTTGGCTGTAAAGAACCGCTTGACAGGTGATGTACCAGGGAGTACAATTTTAGTAGTTCGGAAGTGAACAACTATGGTAGAAACGAACCTTTTAGAACAACTTACGGCGCTGGGGCTTACCGAGTATGAAGCGCGAGTCTATCTGGCATTGCTGACCGATCACCCCGCAACCGGGTATCAGATCAGCAAATTAGCCGGGATACCGCGGTCGATGGTGTACGAAGCACTGGGACGCCTGGAGGCGCGGGGGGCAGTGCTGAAATCGGTTGAAGAGAAGGCGACGCTCTATCGGCCAATTTCACCGGCGATTTTACTCGACCGTTACGAACGCGAGGCTCGCGAGCGAGCCGCAGTGTTACGCAATCAACTGATGCCTCTCTTTCATCACGAGGAGAGTGATCGCCTCTGGAACTTTAGTGGTCGGAAAGAGGCACTAGCTGCGGCACGCGAGTTGATCGATAGTGCTACCCGCGAGCTGATGCTGGTGCTGACCGATGCCGATGTCGAGGCCCTCTATCAGTCGTTGGCCGCGGCGCATGAACGCGGAGTAGCATTGGGTGTCATTCTCACCGGTGAAGCACCCTTCTCATTTGGGCAGGTCGTGCGGCATCCCAAGCGTGAGACCGAGTTGCACGGCATGGTAGAGACCTTAATTGTGGTCGCCGATGAACGTGAATTTCTGATCGCCTCTGGCCATCTGGCAACGACCGCAACCGTGACCACGAACCGCAATATGGTCTTAATTGCCCGTCAGTTCATCTGGATGGAACTGTTCGCGCAACGGATTTTCGCTCGTCTCGGTGATGATCTACTCGCTCGACTCGATCCTGAAGACCGACAGGTATTGCACTCATAACTGGGCACTCACCCGGCGCCGAAGAGGAGGCATTGACATGACAACACTTTCCCGGGCTACTCCCTGGCGACAACTGTCGCAATGGTTTCACGATGAGATTCTCGAACCGCTGTTCGTGGTGCTCACGCTGGTCGGGATCGTGGTTGGTATCTGGTTAGAGGGAGCCGGTGCGCCTGATACTCTGACACTGCTTGTTCATCTTGCCACCTATTTTTTTGGTGCATTTTACGCAGTACGGGCAATTATCGAGGCGTTACGCCAGTGGTCAATTGAAGTCGATCTGCTGATGGTACTGGCGGCGTTAGGGGCTGCCTATCTGGGTGATTTTACCGAAGGCGCGATTTTGCTCTTTCTCTTTTCGTTGAGTAACGTATTGCAGGCGTATGCCCTGCGGCGTACCGAACAAGCGATTACCTCATTGATGGCACTGCGGCCCGATACGGTGCGGGTGCGCCGTCATGGTCGCGAGCTTGATTTGACCGTTGAGCAGGTCCAGGTTGGGGATATTGTTATCCTCCGTCCTGGTGATCGGGTGCCGCTTGACGGTGTTATCGAACATGGCGCCGGGACATTCGATGAGTCGGCGCTGACCGGTGAGTCGATGCCGGTGCAGAAGGGGCCGGGTATGACCGTACTAGCCGGGACGCTCAACCAGACCGGTGCGCTAGAGGTACGGGTTACGAAGCCGGCGAGCGAGAGCACACTGGCGCGGGTGATTGCAATGGTAAGTGAGGCGCAGGCGCGCAAAGCACGCACACAGAGTTTTCTTGAGCGGTTCGAGCAGCGCTATGCGATTGGAGTGATTGCAGCGGTTGCGCTCTTCATACTACTCGTTCCTCTGAGCGGAATGACATTCGCCGATACGTTCTATCGGGGGATGGTGCTCCTGACCGTTGCCTCACCGTGCGCTCTGGTTATCAGTGTACCGGCGGCGTTGCTGAGCGCAATTGCGTCGGGAGCGCGGCGCGGCGTGCTCTTCAAAGGGGGTGTTCATTTGGAGGAGCTGAGCCGGGTGCGCGTGATTGCTTTCGATAAGACGGGAACCCTGACCTTTGGTAAACCCGTGGTAACCGATCTGGTACCGATGACAGGGGTGAGCGAGTATGAATTACTTGCTACGATTGCCCGGGCCGAACAGCCCTCAGAACATCCGATTGCGCGGGCCATTTTACGTGCTGCTGAAGAGCAGTCAATCGATGTTGTTCCGCCAGAGCAATTTTCTGCGGTAACCGGTATGGGGGTGCGGGCAACGTGGGATGAGATTGAGACGTTGGTTGGCTCACCTCGCCTGTTTGAAGCGAGCGGGATCGCGGTTCCAACGGAGCTCCTCGCGCAGGCTGATGCGTTGATGAAGCAGGGCCGGGGAAGTGTGTTATTGGTGTGGCGTGGTGGCCGTTGGTTGGGGCTGGTAGCAGTGATGGATCGCGAACGCCCCGATGCTGCGCAGCAGATTGCTGCCCTGCGGGCAGCCGGTATTGAACGCATTGTCATGTTGACCGGCGATAATGCGCTGGTGGCTGAGGCAATGGCACAGCGGTTGGGGGTCGATGAGGTGTACGCCG
>JAGHYT010000137.1:0-9915 GCA_017743535.1 Chloroflexus sp. | reverse complement strand
TTTGCTGCATATCGACGCACGATATTGCCGACCACACTCCCAACGCAGCGCGAAATCCTGCACTTGCTCCAGCAATACAGGCGGATTGCCCTTACATGCTTTGAAGCTGAGAGCCAACGCTGTCACCGTCGCCATCTAGCTGAGGCCATCAGCAAGTTACCAGATTTTACATACGATGTAGAACATCTCTGAGGGGATCGTCATGCGCATGAAAGTGCTCATCACCGTTAAAACGTATCCAACCATCAGATACTGATCTCCCAAGCCACCTCACGTTATTATGACATGATAGCACCTCCAGCCGTGATCGCCGCTACGGCGCCGGTACTGCAATCGTGATCAGACGATGCGTAAGTTCAACCGTTCCATCAACGATGACCCGGTCGCCAATACACGATACAAGAGTCAATCGCTCATCACCCGTGGGCAGAATGTATTGCACTTGATCGGGAGTCACGCGCTCTTTGCGAGCCACGACGTAGCGAAACGTTGTCCCATCAGCACTGTAGAGGAATATCTCACTCCCAACAGTCAGGCGATCAATATTGGCAAAGGGAGCTGGAATCTGAGGAGCTTTGCGAAAGCGCAGCACATGCCCCCACAACACGATATTCTCACCCTGCCCCGGCTTGGCGCTGTAGATGTACCAGCCGACGTCGTGATCGGGAACAACCGGCACATTGTTCGCATCAAGCCCTACCGGTATCAGGGTTCGGTCGAGTTTTATTTCTGGAATAACCAGCCGAACAGGTGTACGGTCGCCTACCGGTGATGGGGTTGCCAGAGGTGTTGCAGTTGCCGACAGCACGGGTGTGGAAGTAGGTGGTGCCGTCGGTGTAACCAAAGGTGTTGGGGTGCTTGTTGGTGGTGACACCGGTGTTGGCGATGGGGTAAGCGTAGGCGTAATCGGTGCTGGAGTGATAATCATGGTAGTTGGAGTATACGTTTCTGGCGAGAAGATCATTGGTGATGGTCTGGTAAGATCGGCGCCTGCGGTCGTTTCGCTACACGCACTCAAGATTAGGCAGCCGGTTAGCACTATCAGTAGCATTCGCATTGTGTTGACCTCGGTACTGTCAGGATACCCCTCTTTAGCCTACCACAAGTTTCCTTCCCGATAGCCCAGGCTGATCGGTTATACTGAGAACAGTGATCGGAAAAGGGCGCAATAGTTGACCTTTTCCCTACAGCGAGAGTCAGGAAAGGCTGCAAGCTATTGCAACAAAGTTGTTTACCAACACGACTAGATGACACTAGTTAGATTTTCGCGTGATACTACATACTCCATTGGACAAGAACCATGTCAGTTAGGAATGAGAGAAATATGCGCACATTGACGGTATATCATCTTGGTCGTATCGCATATACTGCGGCATGGGATATTCAGCGCCAATTAGCCCACAAGCGTTCGCGCGGTCAGATTGGTGATGCGCTGCTGGTGCTTGAACATCCACCGACAATTACCCTAGGCAACAAGGCACGTCCTGAGCATGTGCTTGCCTCACCTGCCGAGTTAGCCGCACGCGGTGTGGTGGTCGTTCAGAGTGATCGAGGTGGGGAAGTGACCTATCATGCGCCGGGACAACTGGTTGCTTACCCGATCTTCAAACTCTCGCAGCACGGCAGTGATGTTGGCCGCTATGTGCGTGGGTTGGAAGAGAGTGTGATTCGGGTGTTAGCCGACTACGGTCTGGTTGGCGAGCGTATCGCGGGCTTAACCGGGGTTTGGGTGCGAAACGGTGCGGCGAAAATCTGTGCCATTGGTGTGAAGCTTAGTGCAAGTGGCGTGACGACCCATGGCCTGGCGCTCAACATTGATCCAGACCTCAGTGGCTTTGAGTTGATCGTTCCCTGTGGGATCATGGATCGCGGTGTAACGTCACTGGCTAACGAACTCGGTATCGTACCATCCTTTGCCGAGGTTACTGAACGACTTATTGCAAGGATGTGCGAGGTGTTTGAACTGGTGCCACGTGAAGAGGTGTTGTTAATGGCATAGCTTGTTTTTTGAAGGTTGACATTTTATATCGAATATCTACTTTTATCTTATCTTTTTAGAGTTTGTATTTACTTCTATTTAGTGAAGACAAAAATCTCTTTCTTCTTACCGGATTTTGCATTCCCGAATAATGACACCTTTCTTACCATTCATGATACAATAGCAACACACTGGCAACAAAAGATTTGTGCACAACAAACCTTCTCAGCCCAGAGCACTGGCATGTAGTTTCACTATTTGTATTGATTCGGAGGTATGTATGTCGAAAGATACGGTACAGGAGATCGTGGATGAACTTGGATTTGGAGTTGTCCCGAATATCTTTGCCCATGCTAAAAGCACCGATATACAAACAGCACTCTGGAAAGCCTTCCGTCATGTGGTGCTGCGTGGAGTGCTGCCGCGTACAGTGAAAGAGATGATGGGAGTTATCAGTTCACAGTCTCGTGGATCACGATACGCTGCCGAAATTCATCTGCATGCTTTGATGGTTCAGGGGTTGGAAGCGAGTTTGCTCGATTCGTTACGTCGTGGCGAAATTTTGCCGACGCTGCCCACTCGTGTTCAGGCATTACTCCGTTTTGCTCAGGCTGCAACTGCTTCACCTGATACACATCTTCTGGAGGAACTGCGTGAGTCAGGTCTGAGCGATATTGAAGTGCAAGAGGCAGTCGCAGTCGTAGGGGTATTTGCGTTCATTAATACCTGGACGGATTTGCTGAACATTCCGGTCGATAAGGTATGAGTCTTGAGACGCTGTTAGTACGGTTGCTGCTCTTACACGAAACAGCAACCGGTTATACGGATCTGCCGGTTTCTGGTGTCCTCGACCACGCTCAACGCTATGTAGGCTGGATATTCGAGCTTGGGAAGCTCAGGGTGCTTGATCCTGACTCTGCCCAGGGACTTCCCAGCCGTGGTCGGATTGCCGGGGGATATGGCGCTTACTTTTTCGGCCCTCCTTATCCAATGTATCTTCTCCTTGAAATACCCAATATCGATGATCCAACAGAACTGCGACTAGCAGCTCTCTTCTGTGATTATTTACTTTCGGCTCTGTATGCCGCAGGATATCGCGAAGAACTTGAGCGACAGGCTCGATACGATTGGCTAACCGGTTTAGGGAATCGACGTGCGCTTGAGCGGCGATTGGCGGATAGTCTTCCGACAGGATGGGGATTAGCATTCCTTGATCTCGATGATTTGAAAAAGGTGAATGATAGCCAGGGGCATCAGGCCGGAGATCAATTATTGCAACGTTTTGCTGAAGCCCTGCGGCAGGCAGGGTTTGAAGCTTTTCGCTTAGGCGGCGATGAATTTGCCGTCCTCCTATCCAGACAGCAAGTAGAAAAGTTGTACCAAGTGGTGGGTTGCTTTCAAGTCAGCTATGGATTTGCCTGGGCTGAAGAAGGTTCGGGTGTAGTGTTACTGGCACTAGCCGATCAGCGAATGTACGAACAGAAGCATCGTAAAAAGACCGGTCGCTCAGTTTAGAATGATCTGCGGTACAATATGAATGCCAATTGAATCGTTATCTGATCGTGTGACCTAATCGACGATCACTGGAAGGCGAGAACGCCAATGGCAGAACTTATCCCACTTAGTGATGTAGGTGTGACGCAATCTACACCGACTGCAACCAACCGACCACGTCGCCCTGAATGGTTGAAAGCGCGGGCGCCGGGTGGTGTCAACTATCACGATGTGTTGCGCCTGATGCGCGAAAAGAATTTGCACACCGTTTGTGAAGAAGCCCGTTGTCCAAATATTGGCGAATGCTGGAATCATCGCACTGCGACATTCCTTTTGCTTGGCGATATTTGTACCCGTGGTTGCCGGTACTGTGCCATCGGTAAAGGGAAACCGAAGCCAATTGATGAACAAGAACCTGAACGAGTGGCCGAATCGGTTGCCCATCTAAAGCTGAAGTTTGCCGTGCTGACCTCGGTCAATCGTGATGATGTGCCCGATGGTGGTGCGCATATCTTTGCCCGCACTATTGAACTGATCCGACAGAAAGTGCCCGATTGCAAGGTTGAAGTACTCATTCCCGATTTTGATGGGAATTGGGATGCACTGGCAACAGTTTTAGCAGCCGAGCCGGATGTGCTTAACCATAACATCGAGACGGTGCCACGTCTGTTTCGACGGTTCCGACCGCGGGCAAAGTTCGAGCAGAGTATCGAGTTGTTGGCCCGTGCCAGGGCTGCGCGACCGCATTTGGTGACCAAGAGTGGTATGATGGTGGGCGCTGGCGAGACGAATGAGGAAGTCTTTGAGGTGATTGATCGCTTGCGTGAGGTCGATGTGAATGTGCTGACGATAGGCCAATATCTGGCGCCTGATGCAAGCTACTGGCCAGTCCATCGCTACGTCACGCCTGATGAATTTGCCGAGTTTCGTCGTTACGCTCTGGCACGAGGCTTTACCCACGTTGAGAGTGGCCCATTGGTACGATCAAGCTACAATGCGCACCTTCATGTCGGTGCAGCTCAACACTAAGCGTTTCCAAGAGCGCAGGGTTCATCGGTAATCTGCGCCCTTGCCTATCATTTCAATGCGGTCGTATGATCGGACGATGCAGCGATTGGGGTGTCGCTGCTCCAGAAAAGAAAGGGTTATACGGTGAGCGAACAGGTATACGATCTGGTAATCCTTGGCTCAGGACCGGGCGGATACGTTGCAGCCATTCGGGCCGCCCAGCTTGGGATGAAGACGGCTATTATTGAAGTTAATGCGCTCGGTGGCGTTTGTCTCAACATTGGATGTATTCCCACCAAAGCGTTGCTGCACAGCGCCGATCTGCTGGAAGAAGTGAAAGAGGCGAAGCGTTTTGGCATTAATGTAGAGCACGTCACCTTCGAGCTGACCGGTGCGATGAAGCATAAGGATACAGTCGTCAAGCAGAGTACTGACGGTGTTGCGTTTTTGATGAAGAAGAATAAAATCGAGGTTGTTGCCGGTCGTGGTCGCCTGATCGGACGAGGTCAAGTACACGTGCAATTGAACGAGGGTGGTGAGCGCGTGCTGGCGGCCAAACATATCATCGTCGCCACCGGTGGTCGGCCTCGTCCCTTCCCCGGCATTCCTTTCGATGGCGAGCGGGTGCTCTCCTCAACCGATATGCTGAATCTGAAAACGGTTCCGGCCAGCCTGTTGGCTATTGGCGCCGGTGCGATTGGGGTTGAGTTTGCGTCGATGTTTCGTTCCTTCGGGAGCGAGGTGACAATTGTTGAAGCGCTCCCGCGGATTGTGCCTAACGAAGATGAAGAGGTAAGCGCTGAATTGACCAAGGCATTCCAGCGTCGTGGGATCAAGACCCTAGCCGGTGCGAAAGTCGAAGGGGTTGATGTCGGCGGTGATAAGATCGTTGTTACCGTAGTGGATAATACCGGCAAACCGCAACAAATTGCCGTCGAAAAGCTACTGGTATCGATTGGCATTGCGCCAAATACCGAGAATATCGGCCTGGAAGAGGTCGGTGTCAAAGTGAACAGTCGTGGTTTTATCGAGACTGATGGCTTCTTGCGCACCAGCGCCGAGGGGATTTACGCAATTGGCGATTGTACGGCCAACACGCCGTGGCTGGCCCACAAGGCCAGTGCTGAAGGCATTCTGGCCGCTGAACATATCGCCGGTCATCATGTCACCCCAATTGATTATGGCAAGATCGCTGCCTGTACCTACTGCAACCCCGAAATTGCCAGCGTTGGTCTCACCGAAGCTAAAGCACGTGAGCGCGGCTATCAGGTGAAAATAGGTAAATTCCCCTTCTCGGCCAATGGTAAGGCGCGGGTCATTGGTCAAACCCGTTTCGGCTTTATCAAACTGGTGGCCGATGCCCAGTACGATGAGATTTTGGGCGTTCACATGATCGGCCCGCGGGTGACTGAAATGATTGCCGAGGGTGGCATTGCCCTCAGCCACGAGGCTACCGGCGAGAGCCTGATGCAAACGATCCATGCCCATCCGACGCTCTACGAGGCTATTGGTGAAGCTGCCCATGCGCTGGTGCATGGATCACCGATACATCTCTAAATCCATGGTCGTTCGCGCTGACACCAGGAGAATGGCGAGACTTGCCAATCCTGTCCGTCGCCGTGCCATACGGGGCGTGATCGGAATCTGCCCCGTATGGTATGTTCGTGTGTTGCGCCATCGGCTGCATTCGCTCTCTGCACGGGCGTATCAGCGGTTGGTGTCTCCGGGTGATGACAGAAGCAGGTTTTTTCAGATACGCGCTAAGCTCATACGAAAAGGTCGGCGGTTGATACGCTCATCCTTCCTGCCCCTTCTGCTTCTCAAATAGAGGCAGAGGTGGTATGTGATTTTGGAATCTACATCTGTCGTCACTTGCCATTGCGGTTGAAATTGATATGCTCAACGTGGTTACGATGTAAAAGCAAGGTTTCAGCTATGCGTCGATACCTTCCTCTCTTGGCAGTACTGGTTTTTCTCAGTGGCTGTGCCGGTCGTTCGTTCATCCCTGAGCCGGTGCTGGCTCCCCCCGATGCAGCGGTGCAGGTGCAATACCTGCTCCCACCGACATTTGCTGATGACTACGATGTATTGCCAGAACCGACCCCCTTTGCCGATGCGAAGGGTTTTTTAGTTGCCCTGCGTCCACGTGGTGGGACGGCGACGATCACTATTGCTGGTGGTTCAGCAGCTCGTGGGATATGGGAGCAGTATCAACCGAGCGCGGGCAGTGATCGGGTGAAGCAGACGTTGTTACGAGGCGTGCGTGGCATTGCTATCTTTGATCCAGACCTGATTACTATGGCCTGGGTGGCTGAGGGAGTGCCGTATTTTGTCTCGGTCACGACGGCTGATGATAAGACGGTGCAAATCTTTATTAACGCACTGGCCGTGTATGATAAGAGTACGTGGCAACAGCGGGTACTTCAGTAGATATGCAACACCGCTGGGCAGTTTAGGAAGTAGATTCTCGGAGTGATCTGCGACCAACCCTCTGTTGGCTCTACGATAAGCACATCGGTACATTGCAGGGGCGGGTTCCTAAGCCGCCCCCATTGCCTGAACCGCAGTCGTTTGCATCAGTTCCCACAAAGCCGCTACATCAGCATGTTCGGTTGGCTCGGCGCCGATACTGATGCGCACCATCCAGCGTCCATCGAGCATCGCCGGGGTTACGTATGCGGCACCGCTAGCATTAATCATCCCTACCCAGCGCAGTGTATGACGATCAAGATCATCACCACTAAGGCCAGGCGGTTCGTGACGGACGCAAACTGTTTGTAATGGTACCGGTGCTAATCTTCGCCAGTACGGCGTAGCATCGATCTGTTCTGCCAACCAGCGGGCATTGGCGAGGTCACGACGTAAACGAGCGCGTAACCCCTCGGCGCCTTCACAACGCAAGAGAAAGTAGAGTTTCAAAGCGCGGAAGCGTCTTCCTAGTGGAATGCCCCAATCACGATAGTTCGTCACTGCACCATCAGCACTGGTTTGCAGGTAGCTCGGATTCGTCGACATAACCCTGATCAGGTGTTGTGGATCGCGCACGTAGTAGAGCGAGCAATCAAATGCGGCACCCAACCACTTATGCGGATTGAGAACCAGACTATCAGCGTACTCGATGCCCTGCCACAAATGCCGACATTCGGGGAGTATCATCGCTGAACCGGCCATAGCAGCATCGACATGGAGCCAGATTCCCTCACGCTGACACAGTTCGCCAATCGGTTCAAGGGGATCACAGGCTGTTGTGGCAGTGGCGCCGATGCTGGCAACAACCGCACAGGGTACACGACCCGCCGCACGGTCGGCTGCAATCGCCGCTTCAAGCGCATCAACGCGCAGTTCAAATTGATTATCGACCGGCAACAGGCGCAGGTTTTCGCGCCCAAAGCCAGCCAGGAGGGCAGCTTTTTCCACCGAGCTATGGCTCTGCGTTGAAGTGTAGACGACCAGCGGCTGGGGAAGGGCTTGCAGGCCACCGCGCACTTGACTATGATCGCTGGTGCGTTCACGGGCACACAGGAGCGCAACCAGCGTGCTGGTGCTGGCCGTATCCTGAATCACCCCACGCCATGCCTCGCTCAGACCGAGCAACTGCCGCATCCAGTCAGTTGTCAGTTCTTCCAGCTCGGTCAAAGGAGGACTGGCCTGCCAGTTGAGTCCTAACTGACCGAGTCCACCGCTGAGCATATCACCGAGCAGCGAAGCCAGGCTGGCATTGGCCGGAAAGTACCCAAAAAAGCGTGGATGCTGCCAGTTAGAAAGACCGGGAATAATCAACCGTTCAACATCGGCAAGGATGGACTCTGGCGGTTCGGGATGTTCAGGGGGATTCGCCGGTAACTGGCTGCGTAGCTCACCGGGACGCAACTGTGACCAGACCGGTCGGCTGGCGATGGTCCTCCGATAATCGGCGATCATATCGACAATTTGATACCCGAGACGCCGGAATTCATCAGGGTGCATAGTGTACTCCTCAGAACTGTGTAGTGAGTTTACTGAATTGTACCGCATCACAGCCAGGAGACATACAAAACGCGAATCCGTGCAGGTTTGCGCGAGGCAATGCGGAGTGTGCCCAAAGACCACGGTGCTCGTATGCTAACATCACGTGAACGCCGTGAGAGAAGAAGAGTCTTTGTCTGTCAGGCATGATCTTGGCGCGTGAGACCGGCTAAAAGTAAAATAGCCGCCGAAACTGGCGGCTGTCTTATTGGCTCCCCAACCTGGATTCGAACCAGGAACCCGCTGATTAACAGTCAGCTGCTCTACCGTTGAGCTATTGGGGATTGATTTCGCCTGAGAGTATAGCACAAGTTGCCAAAACGTGCAAGTGGCTCAATGGGTGTAGCGCCCAACGACCCTCACCTATCCCCTTGCCCTTTCAACAAAGGGGAAGAAGAAAAGGGAACAGCACTGCCTCTCCGATCCGATTCGCCCCCTTTTTCGCCCCCTTTCGGCGGTCGAAACGGGGAGCTGCGCACCTCTGCAAGCGCCGCAGATGAGTTGTGAACCCGCCTTTCCTCGCTCACTTCGCTTTTCGCCAGACACTCTCTCGTATCTTTGACGTGAAGGAAAAAACGTATTACACTTCAAACAACTTTCCTGGTGCTTTCAACTGACCACTTGCTGTTCTACAATGTCGTTGCTTAACGAGAAAGGAGAGGGGACATGATGTCGCCACGCGAATTTATCATGCCGTCACAGATGGTGATTGGCTCAGGTGCTGTTGAACAGGTTGGTACGCAATGCGCGAAGCGGGGCTGGCAGAAGGCATTAATCGTTACCGATCAAATTATGCAAAAGCTCGGTGTGGTTGGTCAGGTCGAGCAGAATCTAGCCAACCACGGCATTAGCAGCGTGGTCTATGCTGGTGTCAATACTGAGCCGGTTGTTGAATATGTACAAGAGGGGTTAGCGGCGTATCGTGAGGGTGGTTGTGATTTCGTCGTCGCCGTGGGTGGTGGCAGTCCAATCGATACAGCGAAAGCCATTGCCGTTCTCGTCACCAATCCCGGCTCAATCGAACAATACAAGGGTATCGGTAAAATTCCTGCGCCTGGCGTTCCGGTTGTTGCCATTCCCACGACTGCCGGTACTGGGAGTGAAGCTACGATCTACACCGTGATAACCGATCAGAAGACCGATGTTAAAATGCTGATCGGCAGCCCGTATCTGATGCCTACGATTGCCATTGTTGACCCACTGCTAACCATCTCGTCACCACCGAGTGTGACTGCGGCAACCGGTGTTGATGCGCTAGTGCATGCGATTGAAGCATACGTTTCGGTCAAACGTCAGCCAATGACCGATGTCTTATGTCTGTCGGCCATTGAACTGATCGCCGGTAATATTCGTCAAGCCTGGGCAAACGGCAACAACATCGAGGCTCGCGAGAAGATGATGTTAGGCGCGACTCAGGCCGGAATTGCGTT
>JAGHYT010000136.1:0-9949 GCA_017743535.1 Chloroflexus sp. | reverse complement strand
TATCGATCAACAAGGACGAATCTATATTGCCAATACATTCAATCATCGGATCGAAATCTTTACATCTGATGGTTCACTCATTCGCAATTTCGGTACCCAGGGCAATGGCATTGATCAGTTCTACGAACCACGCGGTCTGGCCTTCGATCAGCAGGGCAATCTCTATGTTGCCGACACCTGGAACGCCCGCATCGTCAAGTACAACGCCGACCTCCGCCCGGTAGCAAGCTGGGGCAGTGGCGACATGGATCTCGGTGATGGGCGACGGGCAACAATCACTGAAGGTGACCCGGTACGTAATGCGGCTGCGCCATTGGGCCTTTTCGGACCACGCGGTGTTGCCGTAGATGCCGATGGAAATGTCTACATAGCCGACACCGGTAACAAACGGATCGTTGTCACCGATAGCAACGGTCAATTTCTCTACCAATTCGGTGGTGCCGGCAGCGCCCCTGGTCAATTCAATGAACCGACCAGCCTGGCGTTTGATGCCGCCGGTAACTTGTATATCGCTGATACCTGGAACGGGCGTGTACAGGTCTTTGCTCGGGCTGCTGATGGTCGGATTGACCCGACGCCATTGGCAACGTGGCCGGTACCAGGATGGCAAGTCAATACGTATGATGATCCAATGCTGGCAGTCAGCCCAGAGGGTACTGTGTATGTAGCAGTGCCAACCCGACAGCACGTGCTCACCGCCCAGGCTAACGGTTCGCCGCTACTACGCTGGACGGGAGTGGGCAGTGATGGCGTACCAATCGTCAGCCCGAGTGGCATTGCTGTAGCCGCTGATGGAAGTATCTGGATTGTTGATCGACTCGGCGGACGAGCTGCACGCTTCAGCTTACCGATGCTTGCACCATCAACGCCATGATGATCACCGATTTTCGTCACCTCAATCATACCGTTTCACCGGCAGCCTCTGAACTAAGCGAAGCATGGCAGCGGAGTCTTAGTCGGCTAGGTGACTACACTGCCATCGTGGTAAGGGCATTGAATCTGCGTCCACAGGCTGCCAAGTTATACCGGCAAACCGAACATCATTTGCTGGTGCGGCTCACCTTACCTGGCGAGCATGTCATTTTGCGCATTTCCCCGGAAGACGATCTGGCGGCACATACCACATTTTTACGCGGCCTGGCGTTGAGCAGTGTTCCCGGCGCACGGATCATCCAGCGCGATCTGAGTAAGACATTCGTACCGTTTGCGTATACGCTTGAAAGTTTCGTCACCGGACAAACAGCAGCCGAGTTACACGATGAGCACCTCCTGTACGGCATTGCTCGTCAGGCAGGGCGGGCACTACGGCGATTACACCGTCAAACGATGCCCGGCGCCGGACGCCCAACAAGCAATGGCCGCTGGCCACGGTTGAGCTGGCGACATGTGTTGATCGCTATCGGGCAGCGTTTGGCCGCTTTACCAACTCCACAACTCATCTTCAGTGCGGAAGAGGTTGCGATACTGCAAACCTTTCTTCAAGATCCACGGATCGACTGTGCAGTTCCAGTATTGATGCACGGGAACTTCGGCCCGCAGGCGGTACGATGTACGGTTGGCGGTCAGCACGTACACCTGGAAGCGCTTGAAGAACCGGGATGGTTCGTCAGTGGTGATGGTTTATTCGATCTTGCGTTTGGGATGCGAGCACATCTGCCAGCAGCCTGGCGTGAAGGACTGTACGAAGGATATTGCAGTGCCGGCATCCTCGATCCGGCAGAGACTGAACGGTTACACCTGTTACGCCTGTTAAGCTGTGCGTGGAGTGCCTGCGATCGCTATGCACACGGATTGCCACACGAGCAGGATGTGGAAGAAGTACGGCGCATATTGGCGAGCGTGGCATCTGGTTGACAACGTTTCGTTGTTCAGATCGAGTATGAAACATCAGCCGGCACGATGTACAAACACCAGCCGAGACAGCGTGTAAACTGCTCCCTCCGCGATAGTACGATGTGCACAGGATACACTTATAGGGGCAAGGCATCACCTTGCCCCCTTGCCCAAACGTTTGATTCGGTGTCAGGCTAGTTGCGAGTCATGCTGTACCCATGAACGTGTTATCCATTAGTTCTGAGGAGACACCCTCTCATTCTAATGTACGCAGGTACGCCATCAAATCAGCCATCTGCTCATCGGTAAGCGGCATAGGTGGCATATAACCAATACTGCCCGATCCACCAGTTCTGATCCATTCGGCAATGTTCGCTTCACTACGCTCTTTACCATTTGGTAATAGCCCCTGATAGTCTACCCCATCAGGCAATTTCGGCCCCTCGATACTGAACAACCCGGCCAGCCCTGGTCCAAGCAACATAGTAGTGGATGGAGAATGACAACCCGCACACGAAGTAAAAATCGTCTTACCGCGATTTGGATCACCTTTCGCTGAGAGAGACCTATCAGCAAGTACTGGTGGCAAGGCAGCATCAACCACCTTGGCCGCTGCTGCTGAATTGTTTAGTGCAACGACCTGATTGGCTGCGTTTCCCTGGTCGGCAGTGGCAGGTTGGCTGATTACAGCCACTGCCTGGTTGCTAGGGTCGGGACCAGTTGAAGACGTGTGAGTGGTGCTGGCACATGCCGCAAGAATGGTTGACAGAGTCAACACATACATCCAGTAAAACACTTTTTGCATCGTCTTCTCTCCTGTGAGTAGATAACGTCTAACACTGACGGAGTCTTACCGATACTAGAACTTTGTCAATGTTCGAGATGCTTTATCAAGGTCGATCTAAAAGCATCTCTTTCAGAGCTTTTCGGCGTTTTCAAATTTTGGTCGTGTTTACTACAGACGCCGTTCACACCCGCATGACGGTCCTCGATCCACGCAGTCCCAGGGTGCGCGAGCCGCTGATCCAGGTTGTATGGTCATTCTGGATCAGGACTACCCGTCAATGGTCAGGGTGAGTAAAACCTGCCCTTCCTATGCGCAATCACGGTCATCAGTGGTGAGATGATAGGGAAACGGTCGCAGAGCACATCAGAACGAGAAGCTGCACGTGCCCTGCCTGATGCTCTGTGGATAGGTTAAGAACCCGACACTACTACGCTCGTTTCGCTTTCCGCTCCCCGTTCCTCTCACCTGGAAAGGGTGAAAACTCCGCACAGCCCTAGTCGCTTTCTTTACCCTAGTATATCGGGATATAAGCAGTATACTTTGTCGATCTATAATTGAGAAGATCCAAAGAAATCAACATCGTGATCTGAACGGATCGATCCAGGAATATTTCTTATCGCTTTCGTGTATACAATCTTCCACGTTACGAATAATTTTTCCACTCAGCAAAACAGAAACGACAGCTCTGCATGGATACTGTGCTATCGTGGACTAGGCATGGAGCTGTTTAGATGAAGAATGAAACATTCTGCCTGGCAGGTATTGCCCATGGCAGAAGGGCTAGGCACGAACATCCTGCTTGTTACCGCACCGGTCGAGACGGAAGCCCGAAGCTCCGTGATGGTAGTGATCCCCTACAAGGATGCGTTATCGCAACGACGACGTAGTGGCAAAGTGTCGGCAATTATGCCCGTCACGGTGGGCTGACGCTGCGCACGGTTATCGCCTATCGTCTCTATCCAAACCCAAACCGCTCCCACAAGGGGAGCGGAAGGGAGCATCGGCGCAAACAACTACCGGCGAGGGAACGTCAATTACACTACACCCTCAGACCTGTGTTACGAGTGCTGCGCAGCGAGTGTTGACCGTGGGTAAGTGGTTGGATCGGGGGTTACTGTGGGTTCAGGGGTCGGGCCAGTATCAGTCCAACCCTGGCTTTCGAGGGTCATCGGTACTTCGGCAATCACCATATCGTGGTTGCAGACAATCTGGCAAGCAAGACGGTACTGTCCAAGGAGACCTCGTTCGTTCAATTTGGCATATTCAGCAGCGGTCATCTCTTCAGGCTCACCTTCGGCAAACACAACCCGGCAGGTAGTACAGCGGGCATTTCCACCACAACGATGCCCGATCGCGATCCCAGCTTGCTCGATGGCCAGCACCAGCCTGGTTCCGGCCTCAACATTCACTGAACGCTCACCAATGGTGATTACAGGCATAATCCCTCCATCACAATGTCTTCTTACAATAGGGGTACATTTTCAAACTACCATCAAAAGAGTATCTCGTCAACCAGACATAACCGTAGTCAGAGCTGTTCCGAGTTCTCAGTACCCGTGCCGCAAAGCGTTTCTCACCTCTTCACCCTCCCTCAATCCCTTTCCGTCGTTGGAATGGGAAACAAACGCGCCCCTGCATACGTTGAGAACGGGGCAGCAACCCACCTCTGCAACTCTTCTATATCCTTTATCACCACCTCTAGGTAGGGGAAAAACTATGAAAAACCCTCACTGAGTACCAATTCTGTCAATACTATCCTGACAACCTGTTCGGTACCAGTGTACGCACTAACGATCATCAACTTTCTTCATCAGCAACGTCACATAAGCGCGAAGTTCTGCAGCGGTGCTACCGGTAGCGGCATCAACGATCTGAGAATCGGTGAAGGAGCGCAGCAGGTTGTGGACGTTCCTCAGAGTACGACGTGCAGCTTCAGGCTGGTAAACCAAACTATTACGATGTTTCGATATTGGTGAGACAAATAGTTGGCTATTGAACTATCAGGCCACTACCACCGATCACCTCACCGATCTCCCAGATCGGCTGCCCAACCGCAGCGCATAGTGCTTGCAACGTGTTGGCAGCAATGGGCGGTGCAACGATCAGCAATCCGCCTGACGTTTGCGGGTCGGCCAGTAGCAGTTGATAGACAGGGGGAAGAGTAGGGGCAAAGGTGGTAAACGAAGCGGCAAATTCGAGATTGCGCCGTAAACCACCGGGGATCATGCCGGCTTCGGCATAGGCAAGTACACCGGGGAGAACTGGTACGGCCCCAGCATCAATACGCAGAGATACATTACTCTGACGGGCAATCTCGCCAGCATGACCGAGCAGGCCGTAGCCGGTCACATCGGTAGCGGCGTGAATTTCAACCTGTTCCATTAGTTCGGCCATGCGCCGGTTGAGAGTTACCATACTCTCGATAGCCGTGTTGAGGTCAGCTTCGTTCACCGCATCGCGCTTAGCAGCAGTCGTAATGATGCCAGTACCAAGCGGCTTACTGAGGAACAATCGATCACCGGGACGCGCCCCAGCTTTCGTAATAATCCGTTGTGGATCAATTAGCCCGGTTACACACAAACCATATTTTGGTTCACGGTCGGTCACCGTATGACCACCAACCACGACCGCGCCAGCTTCGGTAGCTTTGTCGATACCGCCCTGCAGTATCGCCGAGATGATCGATTGATCGAGGTTATCGGGAAACGCTGCAATAGCTAGCGCGAGAATCGGTTTCCCCCCCATGGCATACACATCGCTGAGCGCGTTAGCCGCAGCGATAGCGCCATAGGTGTATGGATCATCGACAATCGGCGGGAAGAAGTCAACCGTTTGCACAAGCGCCGTATCGTTATTCAGTTGGTAGACGGCAGCATCATCGCTTTCGGCCAAGCCGACTAACACCTGCGGGTGAGCAGGTGTGCGAAGCGTAGCCAGCACTGAAGCAAGGGCGCCCGGCCCCAACTTTGCTGCTCAGCCAGCGCATGATGCCAGGGTTGTCAATCGAATTTGTTCGCGTTTGTCCATTGTTGATGCTCCGGAGAAAACGATTGTCGGTTGATATGGTCATTATAAACTATCTCAATTATGCCTGTGCGCACCCAAATAGCGATTTCAAAGGTCCTGGCTTTCGCGGTTACGTTAATGAACATTATGTACACTTACAGCGCTCTCAGAGCATAATCAAAAACATAAGCTTGGGATCAGGCTCTTAG
Organism: Chloroflexus sp.; assembly: GCA_017743535.1. Taxonomy (GTDB): domain Bacteria; phylum Chloroflexota; class Chloroflexia; order Chloroflexales; family Chloroflexaceae; genus Chloroflexus. The sequence goes on along the minus strand of JAGHYT010000136.1, from coordinate 4,114 downwards.
AGCTACACCGTTTTTTCTGGAAATGTACACCGCTAATCTGAGTCTTACAGTAGACAGGTGAAACCAACGCTTCGCTTATCCGGCGGTTTTCAGCTTCGGGCTGCCTTTCGTGATCAGATGAGATGTAACAGCGGAAAACCCCGACAAACCCCACGCATCCACTGCCAATGATCTCCGCCTCCCGCAGTCACCTGGGTGCGCGGGCCTCCGGCCCGCGGCGCGAAAAGAGAACGAGAGGATGGCGAGAAAGAAGGAATAACCCCCTGATTGCACCCTCACTCCTCCCCCCCTTCACGGGCACGGAAGGGTCATAGCGGATTGGTGAAGGGGAAACGTTTTAACGCCTGTATGTCACCTGGGTGCGCGGGCCGCCAGCCCGCGGCGCGGCAAGAGCACGCGAGGATGGCAAGCAAGAAGGATTAGCCCTCCGATTGCACCCTCACACCTCCCCCACTTAGCGGGCACGGAAGGGTCATAGCAGATTGGTAAGGGGGAAACGTTTTAACGCCTGTATGTCACCTGGGTGCGCGGGCCGCCAGCCCGCGGCGCGGCAAGAGCACGCGAGGATGGCAAGCAAGAAGGATTAGCCCTCCGATTGCACCCTCACACCTCCCCCACTTAGCGGGCACGGAAGGGTCATAGCGGATTGGTGAAGGGGGAACCCACGCAATCAACTAGGTGCACGGGGCAACCTCGCGATCAGCGCATCTACCCGTACATGAAGGTAAGAGGTAAAACCCCGCTCCTACCGTTCGCTGAAGAGCATGAGCGGCTCAATAACGAGAGACCTGACCGTTAGAACAGGAAGTCACCTCTTCTGCACACTGCTGCGTTCGTTTCGGTTTCCTCGCCTGGTACAGCAATCACCGTACCGTGCGGCCATTCAGTGTCGGTTGTTTAACACGCTGATGGGATAGCGCGTAAGCGATTCCTTCCTGCAATGTTGCTTTGGTCACAATCCCCCGAAGATCAGCACCGAGATACACAATCGTCTGCGCAATTTCTGGGCGAATACCGGTCAACACCACTTGCGCACCAAGCATACCTGCTGCCTGAGCAGTACGCAGCAGCGCACTGGCAACCTGCGTGTCAACGACCTTCACCCCAGTAATATCAATAATGGCAATCGTCGCCTGATACTGAGCAACGCCGGTCAACAAGGTCTCCATGATGCGCTGAGCGCGGCTGGTATCAATCGCACCGATCAACGGCATTGCGACCACACCATCGGCAATCGGTAACAGAGGTGTACTCAATTCGTGCAAAATCGCTTGCTGCGCCTCAATGATCTGTTCCTGTAATGCAATGGTCTGGCGCTCACGCTCGGCCTGGCGTTGTTCGGTAATGTCGCGAATCATTATAAGCACATCATCTCCGCTGAACGTCATCCGCGCTTCGTGATCGCGCATCTGACCATCTATCTGCATCTGATACTCATAACGTTGCAAGGTACCAGTGCGTTTCAGCTCTGCCAGATGATGGGCTGTCAAGTTGGCCAGCTCTGGTGGCAGCACTTCCGTGAAATGGCGATTGAGAAAATACTCCGGTGGAAAAGCAACGGCAATCTCATTTGAGTGATAATCGCGGAAGACACCATCCTGCGATAGCAGAAAGATCAGGTCAGGCAGCGCCTGCAAGAGCGACCGATGACGCTGCTCGCTGGCACGGAGTTGCTCTTCAGACTTCAATTGCTCAGTAACGTCGTGGTTTATAATTCCATAGCCAATTATCTGTCCCTGCTGATTGCGCAATACTGGAATAGACACATAGGCTGTGATGATTGAACCGTTATCATGCACATAGCGCAATCTGGCATAGGCGTCCTGGCCGATTGCTGCCTGGCGGATGATCGCTTCAAGCTGATCACGGTCATCGGGATGGATTAAGGAAGGCCAGGATTGCCCAATCAGTTCACGATAGCCCAACATTGCGACAAATGCCGGATTGGCATAGCTAATTTTCAACTGGCGATCAAGCAGACCGATCCCATCCGGTGCATTCTCGACGAGCAATTGAAGCGTTCGCCGCTCTTGCTCTTGCTGCCGTTGCTCAGTAATATCCTCGTAGAATCCCAATACTCCCACCACATGATTACGACGCACCAACGGTACTTTACCGGTGCGTAGCCAGATGGTAGTGCCATCACCACGAGTGAGAGTCTCTTCAATATTCAGTTTCGGGCCAGACGCCATCACCGAACGATCGCTTGCCTGATAGTCGAGCGCTCTTTTTTGCCATGGGAGGTCGAAATCGGTCTTCCCGATGATCTCTTTGAACGTGCTCAGACCGGCATCAGCCAAGACACGGCGGTTACAACCGAGAAAGCGCGACTCTTTGTCTTTCCAAAAGATGCCAAGTGGAAGATTATCAATGACGTTATGCAACATCTCGCGCTGTTCGTATAACTCCTCGCGTAAGCGGTACATTGCAGAAATATCCTGACCGATAGAAGTAAAACCGGTCAAATTACCGTCGTCATCGTAGTGGATAACAACTGACCATAGGAATGCAAAGATAGTTCCATCACGGTGTATCACGCGGTCTTCAAGCTCTACCGAGCGTTGGCGCGCACCAATCAATTCAGTCATTGTCTGCTGCAGTCGTACCCGATCATCGGGATGCGTGAAGTCGAGCACCGACTTACCAATACACTCCTCTGGAGAGTATCCGAAATAACGCTGCGTGGCGGGGTTGGCAAAGGTAATAATCCCTTGAGCATCGGCTTCGGTAAGAATGAGACCGGTATATGAAAGAACCCCGTAAAATCGTTCGAGTTGGTGGGGAGTGAGTTCAGGCGATGGTCTTACGTGAGTGGTCATCGACTAGCCTCCCAGATCGGCTGATGATGTCAAATAGAAAGCCCTGCCTGATAAGGCAGGACTTTCGATACTGTCAATATTTATACCTCCAGGGTATTGCAATATGGTAGAGGGTCTGGTTGCGAGGAGAACGAGGAACAAGATTGATGAGTTGAATAACAACATGACACCGAGCCTGTGTCTTAGGTCTACAATCAGTTTATGGAGCAGAGTTGCATTATTGGTGTGTAAAAAAACCCTCCAATCTGTATGATATACAGACAAGTAGTTTTTGTCAATCAATCTTTTACCAGTTTTTAATTCTTGTAATACCAATGCTGTCAAGCAGAACCGGGTATTATCGCGCCAACCTCGTGCAGTAACGATCCCACCCGTTCCCTGCTTTCCTCGCATTAACGCATACGTTTGGTGGAATTGGACACGGGTTGCGCAGCCAAAGGATTATGGCTGGAACGAGATGGTAAGGATTATATGGACTGCTGAAGCCACGCTTCAGCAGTCTCTGGGAAGAGTGTAACCCAATCGTATACCAATCCTGTCGTGATAAACGGCGTAACATCCTGCCAAACGTATGCTGCAACCGTTGCACTGCTTACGCAGTTTCTTCCGGTTGGTGCGCCAGGGTAGCCGAACGAGACACGGTTTTCACAGGGAGGATTGGTTTTTAGACAATGGTTTCCTTCATCACCTTTGCAATGAGTTCGGCATCAAAACCGGGGATGACTTTCCAGTTGCTGTACTAGCGCCTCAAACAGATCGCTCTCTGTAATGATTCCAATCACCCGGTTCTGGTCATCAACAACAGGCAGACCGCCGATCTTGTTCTCAATCATCAGCAGAGCAGCTTCGCGCAAACCGGTCTCTGGTGTGACCGAAATTGGGTTTTCGGTCATCACCTCATATACCTTTACATTACGCAAAGCCTGGGCAATATCGACCGGATCAAGGCCGGCAACACGCATAATATCGGCGCCTCGGATGTCTCCCTGTGTGATCATACCGCGCAATTCACCGGTATCAACCACTACCGGTAGCCGCCTGATGTCATGCTCGCGCATCAGCGCCAGCGCTTCACTGAGTGGTGCGGCAAGATTGATGGTGATTGCCGGTGTGCGCATCCAAAAGCGAATCTCCTGTTCGACCGGAACGTCCGGTTTGGTTTTGTTTGCCATGGTGCGCCTCCTTGCGCTTACTGAACAAAATCTCTGATAACGATATTTTAGCATAATAACAGCCTGTTTGTAGGGTATCACTTGCCCCTTGTGTAGTAGTAATCCTGTCTCTTATACACATCT
>JAGHYT010000135.1:0-10007 GCA_017743535.1 Chloroflexus sp. | reverse complement strand
TCCATTTCAGTTCGTATGAAAATAGTATACCATTAAACCTTGATGAAGTCTAGTGACTATGGTAGACTCAATAGACTTCCAAAACCCGCCCGGATCGAAGCATCGACCCCAGTACGATTACCAGGCTCTGGATAAGAATGCGAAACCGGTGGTGAGTATCATTACACCGTTCTTTAACACAGGGGATGTTTTTCACGAAACTGCAAGGTCCGTCTTAGGTCAGTCGTTGCAGCAATGGGAGTGGATCATTGTCAACGACGGTTCTACTGATGAAGAGTCGCTAAAGGTTCTTGAGCCGTACCGCACCATAGATCGGCGAGTCAAGGTGATCGATCTGCCTGAAAATCGGGGCTTACCTGCTGCGCGAAACGTGGCGATAAAGAATGCGTGTGCCGATTTTATTTTCAATATCGACTCGGACGATCTTATAGAGCCGACCACTGTTGAAAAACATCTGTGGTTTCTGCTGTCGTATCCTCAGTTTTCTTTCGCCACGTCATTCGTTGTCGGTTTTGGTCATCAAAATTATCTCTGGAATTCAGGTTTTCATCATCCAGAGCGATACCTGAATGAGAACCAGAGCACGTCCATCGCGATTTTTCGTCGATCCCTGATACTTGAAGTTGGTGGCTTTGATGAGGATATCAGAGATGGTTGCGAAGACTGGGATTTTTGGCTGAAGTGCGCAAGTAAAGGATTTTGGGGTGGAACAATTCCCGAATACTTAATATGGTACCGCAGGCGACCACATCAGCAGCGATCATGGACTAACCTTAGTGATGATCAAAAGAAAAAGCATTTCTATGAGCAGCTACAGAGAAAATATTTCGGGTTATGGAAAAATGGAATGCCTCGCATCCATAGACACGATCCGCTTCCGTATGATGTCGTTTCTGATGACATTCCGGTGGATAATCTTCTATTGCGAACCAAAAGGCGTATTCTGATGATTGTACCCTGGCTTGATCTGGGAGGCTCTGAGAAGTTTAACCTGGATTTACTGCGTGAGTTGGTGCTTCACCACGAGTTTGAAGTTACTATTGCTGCCACGCTCCCTTCTCCCCACCGATGGTTCCACGAGTTCTCTAGATATACGCCGGATATTTTTTTGCTCGATCACTTTCTCCATCCCAGCGATTACCCCCGCTTCATTAGATACTTAATCAGATCTCGTCAGGTAGACACGGTTATGATTGCTAATAGTGAATTCGGTTATTTTCTGCTTCCATACCTCCGCTCATATTTTCCGGGCGTATCTTTTATTGATTACCTCCACATGGAGCAGAAGGAGTGGAAAAATGGAGGTTATCCACGACTTTCTTTGAGCAACCAATCGCAACTTGATCTTACGGTTGTCTCCTCGTGCTATTTGAAGAGGTGGATGTGTGATCGAGGTGCAAGCAGTGATCACATCTTCGTTTGCACCACTAACATTGATCCGGAAGAGTGGAATCCGCAACGTTATGATCAATTGCTGCGTCATGAGTTGCTGCGCCATGAACTCGGTGTTGACAGAGGTAAAACGGTTATTTTGTATGCTGGACGTCTAACTGATCAGAAGCAACCGCTGCTCGCCGCGCAGATTCTCCTTGAACTCAAGCGCCGAGGATTGCCATTTGTGTGCCTGATTGCAGGCGATGGTCCGCTGTTTGACCAGTTGAGTGGGTTTGTTCAGAAGGAAGGATTGACCGAGGTGCGCATGCTGGGCGCGGTCAGTAATGAACGTGTACGTGAGTTGATGGCGGTCAGCGACATCTTTTTTCTGCCTTCTGCTCACGAGGGAATTTCTCTGGCGATATACGAGGCGATGGCGATGGGACTGGCGATAGTGGGGGCGGATGTCGGCGGGCAGGCGGAGTTAGTGACGCCAGAGTGCGGCATTCTGGTGAAGCGCGACTCATCGGAGTTCGCGAGTTATGTTCAGGCGCTGCAGTCGTTGATTACCAATCCGCAAAAGCGTCAGGAAATGGGTCGCTGCGCGCGTGAGCGAATCTGCGCGCACTACCGTCTCGATCAGATGGGATCGCGCATGGTTGAACTGTTTGAATTGGCGCATCAGCGGCGTGAGACGCGCAGCGTTGCGCCGATTGATCCGGCTCTGGCGCATGAAATAGCCATTCGTGCGGTCGAGATGGTGCGACTGCAAAATCTGGCCGACTATTTGTGGGTTGAGCGTGACCGTTTACTTAGTGAAAATTCCAGACAGATTCTGCTACTTGCGAATAACAGTGTAGGAGATGAGAATCCCAGACAGGTTTTGCTTTCATTGTCACAGCGTTATATAATGCCTCGGCTTTACGAGGTATATGGTCGCATCCGGCAATTCAACCCAACTCTTGCAAAAATAATGTGCTTTTTGTTCTTCAGACTTAAAGGCGTGATCAAAAAGTATGTTCCGACACGAATGTGAAGGTTGATGGCGACTCGCTGGCAGAATGTGCCCATTTTGTGAGTTACGAAGTCATCTCAGGCGACGCGATGGAAAGCTTGCAAGGAAAGTGTATGATGCGATCAGTCACTTTCTGGCGCAGCCTTGTATTGCCGTTGTTGTCGCTGCTCGCAAGCGGCATCATCGTCACGGCAGCGATCCAGCGCCTTCCATTTTCCGATCCGTCGCCGGCGTTATTTTCGGGTTTGGTCGCAACAGCCCTGCTAACCAGGGTTTTGCTGATCGTCCTTCCCAAGCTGGCGCAGGAATTGCAAGCCTGTGACCCATCTCTGCGCCAGCTGATCATTGGCTTGATAATAGGTGGTGCTATTATTGCATTCTTTTCCGTTCCGATGCCGCGTCCACTAACGTGGCGTTGGGGTGCTGGCCCACAAACCGGTGCTCCAGCGCTGACGTTCCCCGCTGCTAGCTGGGATGGAATCAATCGCTCAGTCATTGATCTGCACGCAACCCATGATCCCGGCGCAACACCGTATGGCGTCTGGCGGGCAGTGGCGTCGCTCGATGAAGCATCAGACGTTCAACCGGCGCAGGTGGAGTTGTGGCTGACGCAGCCGTCCTGGGTGATAATCGACGCGACCACCGGCAGACCGCCGCCAACGGCAGACGGAGTTGATGTGGTGATCAGCGTGCAGCGCGGGCAGGATCGACTGTTGGAACGCCTTGTTACGCTCGACCCTCCGGCAACTCCTACGCAAGGGAAATGGCATCACGTCACGCTAGACCTGCCGCCAGGCGCGGAGCGCCTTGTGGTTGAAGTGCAGATGCGGAGCACGCTTGATTATGATCGCGTCTGGATTACGGAGGCAGTGGTCAGGCCGACAAGGAATGCTGTCATCAATCAGGCGGCACTTATGCTAGTGATCGCGCTGAGTGTATCAACCTTCTTGGTGTTTGCTGGTCGTATGCCGCCTGTCGTTAGCGTATCTCGTCGCGTCGTAGCATTCTTTTCAAACTATGGATATCTGTTGGTTGGAGCAGTGTGTCTCTGGCTGGGTTATCTGCTGGTCTGGCAGCGGGGGTTGTATTGGGATGACTGGTACACGGGGGCTCTTGTCCGAGACCTGCGGACGCTTGAGTGGCAACCTGTAAGGATTCCGTTTGAGCGAGGATCGAGAGTGATTACGTGGACAGTGTATCCGTACTTGGCTGCTCTGTTATGGACGCATGAGTTTCCGGTGCGGCTGCTAATAACCGTCTGTGCGGGTCTAAATGGACTCCTGCTCGGATGGCTCGTATATCGCATGCTGCGCGCCAGATTGCCAGCCGTTATTGCAGGTTGGCTTTTTCTAATGTCAAACTATGCCCCATTACCCACTGTAACTTCCGCATATGTCTTTACGACCGGATTTGTGCTGCTGATGCTGCATGCCATCTGGAGTGCTCTGGTCGTTGATAGGTTTCAATATGTCTGGTTATCAGGCGGGATTCTGGCGTTGCTGATTGCGCTTTTGTGGGTCGAGGCGGCGGTGGGTATTGTTAGCTTAGTTCCGATCATGGGCATCTTAGGCTACGTTCAGCAACCGGAAGCGAGGCGACGCGCGATTGTCTACCGGACGGTGCTGTATACTCTCATGCTAACTATGGCTGTAGTCCTCTATGCCTTGTGGGTGACAACCACCGCGATAGCGCAACAGCGAGGAGGAGTAACAACCGATATTTCGATGATTATACAGCGAGCTTATAATTGGTTGAGGGCGTTTTATTATGCCACTCTTGATTCACCTAATCGTTATTATTTGATGCATTCGTATATAGTGGGTGTAAATTACTGCACATCTTCCGTATTTGGAACTGTACTTTTGTCAGTTATCAGCGTTGTTTTGGTACTAACAGTTGCCACCTGGAAGAGTGAGCAATCCCAATATAGTAACATTACTCAAATATCAGTCATGCCGGTATTTGGGATTGTCTGGTTTCTGGTGACATTTTTTATACCTTTTGTGTTTGTTTTAGGACAGGGATTCGGACAATATTTGATGTATATTCCACTTGCCGGAGGGGGAGTGCTGATAGGTTCCTTGATCGGGCTGATTACATCTGTTATACGACGCTACGACATACAGCGGGTGCTGGTAGGTGTTTTCGGAGTATTGCTGATGATACTGTCAATATGTATGGTGGGGAGTGCGCGTCTGTATCAGGTAAGGTATGAGACTGATAGAGAGGTGTTCACCACGCTGGCGCGTCTTGTGCCGCCTGAAGCGATATCTGAGCGTGTTCAGTTCATACCCGTGAATCTTGAATATAGCCTGTCGGGCAAGGAAAACATGCTAAGCCCGTTTCTCGATAGTGCTCTCGAAGAATTCTGGGCTGCTGAGGGTGCACTCACAATGGCATATTCCGGCAAAGTTCCGGAAAGACATATTCAGTACATAGCCGCTCCAAGGTGGCATCCCGCAACTTTTTCCGAACGGATCTCAGACGAACCAGCGAATCCGCCATGTTCACGGTTTGCCAGGAACACTGATACTGCGGCGAAAGGATCGCCAACATTATTTGTTCAAGGCTGTCCAGTTGACTCTGAGCGTGCAATTGTTTTCACCCATCGCAATGGTGAGTTGGCGCTTGTGCGTACACTCACGCTGCAGCGCTCCGACGGGACGACTCGCATTATCGAACTTCCCGTTGTCAGCAGGTTGGCTGCTCGCGGATCAACGGTCATCGAAACGCTGGTCATTCCTGTCAAAGATTGAGATTGGTAGGTCAGACGGCAATATCTGGTGATATGTACATTCGGGTGAGGAACCGCATCAATGATCCAAATTGAGGCAATCAGTACTAACCTTGAGATGCGCGAGCCGGGTGTCTGGTTCGCAAGGAGCCATTCTGGAGTCTCATACCCTGAAAGTGCCAGTTCCTGGTGTTTTGAGGTTGAGCAGTACTCCTTCTGGTTTCGGCATCGTAACCGCTGCATTAGCACAGTGCTCAAGCGATTTCCGCCAGCAGGAGCAGTGTTTGATATTGGCGGCGGGAATGGATTTGTCACACTAGCGATCCGTGATATGGGACATGAAGCGGTGCTCGTTGAGCCCAGTATTGTTGGCGTTCAGAATGCTATAGCACGTGGTATCAGTCCCGTTATCTGCTCTACACTCGAAGATGCGGGCTTTTGTCCGCAAACATTGCCTGCAGCGGGAGTTTTTGATGTTGTTGAACATGTTGCCGACGACCGATCATTTCTGAGCACACTGCATCGTTTGTTGATACCAGGAGGCAAACTGTACATCACGGTGCCTGCGTATAACATATTGTGGTCAGATGAAGATGATTATGCCGGTCATTACCGCCGTTATACCAGGTATACCCTGGTGCAGGCGCTGAAAGATGCAGGATTCCACGTAGAATATGTGACTTATATCTTCGCAATGTTGCCACTGCCTATCTTTGTACTGCGCTCACTCCCATGTCGCCTCGGTTTGAGAAGGGGTATTAACGTTGAGCAAGAGCGCCGCGAACATCGCCAAATGGGGGGGATAATCGGAAGGTCGGTCGAACTTCTCTTTGAAGCTGAACTGCATGCTATTCGTAGAGGATCACAGATTCCATTTGGAAGTAGCTGTATGGCGGTTGCTTGCACATAGCTCGGATATGGGAAAATGAAGGAGTGATGCAGCCTTGGAACACTCACTTTCGGTTGTCATTCCGGTCTATCGAAGTGAATTGATCATTCCGCTGCTAATACAGCGACTCATCAGTGTTCTAGAGGGAATAACAGAATCATATGAGATTATTCTCGTCAATGATGGTAGCCCTGATGGAAGTTGGGTAGTAATTGAAAAGTTGCTGTCTGAATACCCGGCAATCCGTGCTATCGATCTGATGAGGAATTATGGTCAGCACAATGCTCTGTTAGCAGGAATTCGTGCTGCTCGGTACGACATTATCGTCACCATGGATGATGACCTGCAGCATCCTCCTGAAGAGATTCCACGCCTTTTGGCAAAACTCGACGAAGGCTACGATGTTGTCTATGGTGCACCGAAGAAAATGCAGCACGGTTTGCTGCGCAACCTGGCCTCAAGTATCACAAAGCTGGCTCTCCAGTCGATTATGGGTGCCGAGACAGCGCGCAATATCAGCGCCTACCGTGTATTTCGGGCACCGCTACGTGCAGCATTTGCAAACTACAGCAGTCCGTCGGTCAACATCGATGTTCTGCTTACCTGGGGTACACGGCGCTTTAGCCATATACCTGTTACTCATGCGCCACGCGCCGCGGGTACTTCGAACTATACTCTTGGAAAACTTCTGGTGCATGCCATGACTATGATCACTGGCTTCAGTGTCTGGCCCCTTCGCGTTGCAAGTCTGCTTGGATTTGTGATGACAGCGTTCGGCTTGGGAGTACTTGCATATGTTATTGGGGGCTACCTCGTTCTTGGCTATAGCGTACCGGGTTTCCCATTCCTGGGTTCAATTATTGCAATCTTCTCCGGCACTCAAATGTTTATATTAGGAATGATAGGAGAATACATCGCGCGTATTCATTTCCGAACTATGGATCAACCGTCGTATGTGGTTCGCACGATCATTGATGGCAAGCAATTGGAGCAGTGTGAGCACTTTGGATCACATGAGGGTAGTGGCGTTACTGAGGTGACGTCGTGAGCAATGCTAAAACAGAACTGTGGCAGATCCACGAGTGGGAGACTGCTTTCTTTGGTGTTTTGACAGCACGTATTACTGTCTCATGTATTAGCATCGAAGATCTTGATAGAGTACTGGCCGAGTGTCAGGCAAGTGGCGTTCGTGTCGTACATTATCTTGCGGATGCCAATGACGATGATAGCATACTGGCTGCAGAACGAGCCGGATTTCATCTTGTTGACGTACGTATGACGCTTGAGTGGAACGCATCGATGGAATCTGGGGTTACACAAACCGATCTCGTTTTGCGGGACTATCGAGTTGGCGATCTGCCCAGGTTAGAAGAGATCGCACGTACCATTTATCGGCAGACTCGTTATTATTATGACCGGCACTATCCACGAGAACGTTGTAATGATCTCTATGCTGTCTGGATTGCTAAAAGTTGTCAGGGTGATGCAGACCGTGTTATTGTGGCTGAGCAGGATAATATTATTGTTGGTTTCATTACGTGTCAGCTTTCCCCAGATAAGTCGGAAGGAACAATTGGTTTAGTTGGCGTAAGTGCCGAAGCACGCGGCTTGGGTGTTGGTCGTGCAATTGTGGGTGAAGCGCAGCGCTGGTTCGCAACAGTGGGGGTCCGCCGCGTACGCGTAGTGACTCAGATTCGCAATATCGCGGCACTAGCTTTGTATCAACGCTGCGGCTTTGTAGTGAATAATGTTGGATTCTGGTATCACAAGTGGTTCTGACAACTATGAATCGAATTCCTTTTAATCGACCATGCCAGACGGGAAACGAGCAGCAATACATGGCTCAGGCATTGGCGAACGGTCATATTTCGGGCGATGGTCCCTTTACTAAGAAGTGCCACGAGTTGCTTACGAGTATTCATAAGTGTGCCGCAACGCTGCTAACAACCTCGTGCACTCACGCATTAGAGATGAGTGCGTTGCTTCTTGATATAAAGCCGGGTGATGAGGTTATTCTGCCGTCTTTTACATTTGTTTCGACAGCAAACGCCTTCGTGCTTCGCGGCGCTCGACCGATCTTCGCTGATATACGTCCTGATACGCTGAATCTCGATGAAACACGTCTTGAAACCCTGATTACTTCACGGACTCGGGTCATTGTGCCGGTGCATTACGCAGGAGTAGGTTGTGAGATGGATAAAATTTGTGCCATCGCAGCGAATCACGGGATCACCGTTGTCGAAGATAACGCCCATGGCTTGTTTGGCAAATATCGTGGACGTTTCCTCGGAACGTTTGGTGCTCTCAGCACCTTGAGTTTTCACGAGACGAAGAACTTCCATTGTGGTGAGGGCGGAGCCTTGATCATCAACGATCATACGCTTGTTGAACGTGCTGAGATCATTCGTGAAAAGGGAACGAATCGCAGTCGCTTCTTCCGGGGACAGGTCGATAAGTATACCTGGGTAGATATCGGTTCAAGTTACCTCCCATCTGACTTACTCGCCGCTTACCTACTGGCGCAACTTGAGGCTCGCGAGTATGTGCTCGCTACACGCCGTCGTATATATGAGTACTATCTCAAAAACCTTGCAGATTGGGCTGCAGCGAACGAGGTGCAGCTTCCGTTTATCCCAGATACGTGCGAGTCGTCATACCACATGTTTTACATGTTGCTTCCTAGTCTGACCTACCGCACGAAACTTATCGCTCACCTGCGAGAGCATGGAATTATGAGCGTGTTCCATTACTTGCCGCTTCATCTTTCGCCTGTCGGGCGCTCATTTGGTTATAAGGAGGGTGATTGTCCGGTAACTGAAAATGTAAGCGATCGTCTTCTTCGTCTACCGTTCTACAACGATTTGACCGAGGATGAGTTGCAAAGGATTGTTGCGACCATCCAAACTGTGAAATGGAAGTAGTGGCAGATATTAGATATCATCAAGGTGTCTGTTGATTATTTGTGTGCTCTCTGTTTCAATCGGAAGCGTAAGTTGTGCAATTCGCGGCATGTTTCCATCACCTTATCTCGTAACTCTGAACAACCAGAACGTATGATACTCGGACGATCCGATGACGCTCTATAAAGCTCTATGGTATGCATCCCTTCTCCCTCCCTCCCCACCCCCTCGATCCGGCGCGTCCAGTCTACGGCTACGCACCCGCCGATCCATCGGCGCAGCCGGTGGTCAGCATTGTGACCCCCTGCTACAATGCGGGGGCGATGTTCCTCGATACCATCCGCTCGGTGCTGCGCCAGTCGTTGCAGCAGTGGGAGTGGATCATTGTCAACGATGGGTCGGACGATGCGGCGACGCTGCGGGTGCTGGATGCGCTGCGCGCGGTGAACGATCCGCGTGTGCGGGTGGTCGATCAGCTGAACCTTGGTCCGGCGGCAGCGCGCAATGCTGGAGTCACTGTCAGTCGCGCGCCGTTGCTCTTCTTCCTCGACAGTGATGATCTGATTGCGCCGACAGCGCTAGAGCAACTCGCCTGGGCGCTAGCATCGCGCCCGGAAATTACAGCAGTCACGACATGGCGTGTGCTCTTCGGTGCGATGTGGGGCCTGTCGCGGCGCGGGTTTGCATCACGCCATATGTTTCCCCACGACAATCCGTTGGCGTCGGTCAGCGTGATGTTGCGCCGCACGGCGTTCGAGCACGTCGGCGGATTCGATGAGAGTCTGCGTGATGGGTTGGAAGATTACGAGTTCTGGATGCGCCTGGCGGACGCCGGGATGTGGGGGCGCGACATTCGCGAGGCGCTGGTCTGGATCCGTCGGAAGCCAGCAGAGATGTACCGCGGGTATCGCTGGAACTTTCAGACTGATCGCGCAGCACTGCCGCGCATGCGCCGCGCCCTGCGCGCGCGCTACCCGCGTGTGTTCCGCGATGGTCCCCCGCGTCCGCCGGATGAACCGTCGCCGATTCTGCAACCGCACCCGTTGATCATGCCCGACCCGCCGTTCGAGAATCGTCTGGCGCCACGGGGTGAGC
>JAGHYT010000021.1:0-44381 GCA_017743535.1 Chloroflexus sp. | reverse complement strand
CGGTCACCATTACGCCGGAGCTGGTAAGCGCGGCATCGCCGCTGGTGGGGAGCAGCGGGCAACTGCTGCTGAACGGTCAGCCGACGTTGACGTTGACCTTTACGCCGACGAACTGGAATACGGCGCAAACGGTCACGGTGCAGGCGATTGATGACAACGTGGTCGAGACGCTGACCACGACCTACGACCTCGACCTGCGACACGCGGTGGCGAGTAGTAGCGACCCGGTGTACGATGCACTGGCCGACCGGCTGGTGCGGGTGGTGGTGCAGGAGAACGATACTGCCGGGCTAAGTTTTACCCCAACCACACTGACAGTAACCGAAGGTATTGCTGGTACCTATGAGGTCAGGCTAACCAGTCAACCGCTCGCTCCGGTGAGCGTGACCATCGACGGTCAGGGATATTTGCTGGTGAACGGCAGTGGAACCACTACGCTGACCTTTACCGCGGCGAACTGGAATAGTGCGCAAACGGTGAGCGTACTCGAACCCAATGTCGATCAGATTACTCGCCCGCCACGTAATCGTACCATATTGCACGCTACGACTAGTTCCGATCCGCCTTACAACGGTTTAAACAGTACGCTACCTGTAACCGTTACTGATGATGATATTCCGGGGATTCTTCTCAGCACTACGACCCTTACCGTCACCGAAGGTGGTAGTGTCAATTACACTGTGGCTCTGGCTACGGAACCCACGGCAGCCGTTACGGTGACAATTGACGGTCAGGGTGCGGTGTTGGTGAATGGTAGCCCGGTGACCACACTTACCTTTACCGCAACGAATTGGAATACACCGCAGACCGTCACAATCTCCGTGCCCGAAGATGCAATCGCTGAAGCTGTGCAGACGGTCGCTATCACTCATCAGGCAAGCAGTACCGATTCGTTCTACAACGGGTTAAGTGGCCCATCGCTTGCCCTCACCATTCTCGACAACGATACCGCAGGCTTTGTTGTTACTGTTCCAGCAGCCCCGTTGATTGTGTCGGAAAACGGCGACAGTATCACAATCAGACTGCGTCTGACCAGCCAGCCTACCGCAAATGTACAGGTCAGTATCTCAGTTAGTGATCTAACCGAAGGGAATGTAGCGCCGCCTAGTGTCATCTTCGACAATACGAACTGGAATACTGACGCGGTGTTTATCGTAAGCGGCGTTGATGATTCGCTTGAAGATGGTCATCAACCGTTCACTGTCCAGTTTGCGCCTGCTATCAGTACCGATCCCTTCTACAATGGCCTCTCGCCGACGCCGAACAGTGTAACTGTGATCAACCGCGATAACGAGCCGGTACGCATAAGTATCGAAGATGTCGTGCGGTTTGAAGGTGATAGTGGAGTAGCCAACAGCAACTTTATTGTGCGTCTGAATCGGGTTTCGGATCGCGATGTCCTGATCGACTATGTAACAAATGATGGTACAGCTACCGCTGGTCTGGATTATAACTCTGCGTCGGGAACGCTCACCATACCTGCCGGCTTATTGCAGGCGACGCTACCGATTGGCGTGATCGGTGATACCCTGGCCGAAGACGATGAATTTTTCACGGTCAGTTTGAGTAATCCGCGGGCGACATTACCTGGTCAGCCGACGAGTATTGTGACCGATGAGACGTTGGTCATTAGCGATGGCCTTGGGGTCGGCATCATCCTTGATGATGATCCACCTGCGATTCGGTTTGCCAGCAGTGACGTTGTTGTGCAAGAGAGCGGTGTTTCAGCTACGCTGACAGTGACGCTGAGTCGAGCGTATACCACACTGGTCACAGTTGATTATGCAACGCGAACTGGCGGCACGGCTCAACCTGGTGATGGCTCGCAGCCCACGCACGATTACATACCGACGAATGGTACGCTCACGTTTGCACCGGGTGTAACAAGTCAGACGTTCACAATCCAGATATGGAATAACAGTGCTGACGATCAGCCGTTTGAGACGGTTCAAGTCGAATTGAGTAATCCGACCGGCGGTGCGACGCTGGGTAATCCGGCAATTGCTACGGTCACGATTGTCGATGCGGAGGCGGTTTTACTCACGCAGAACCCAACCGCATTGCAAACGGCCGGTCCTAATTATACAACCTACAACTGGAATTTCTACGGAGTAAACGAGGGTGCATCAATCGTGCGCATCGATGTACCGTGTGGCGTAACCGGTCAATTAGCAGTCGAATTACTCAGCCCATCGATCAACCCAACAGCAAATCCAACAGATGTTATTCGTGGTGTTGCCGAAACAACAACGTTTGCTCTCTACCGGATGCCAGCGGGCTGGCAGGCTAGCGATGGTTATCCGCCAACAGTTGGCACGCTGGTAGCCAGCGTTAACTATCTCCCCAATACTGGTGATGCCATGACGTGGGTTAGCTTGCCTGGTATCAGCAATCCAACGCCGTGTGGTGTCTATCTCCTGGTTGCGAGTGTTCCCGATAATGATACTAACGGCTGGGCAATACGTAGTGGTTGGAGTGGCAGTGGGGCGCCGACCGTTGATTTGGACGGTATACCGGGAACTGGCGACGAGATTGTGCAGGGAATCTTACGACAGAGCCTGCGCCACCCACCGGGAACACCTGTGTGTACGACCTTCTTCCAGTACGTGGCGCCGGGCTTGAGTAGTGTCACCTTCCACAACTTTGATTTGAACGATGTCGGTACAGCCTGGGTGCGCTATTACCCGCCCGGATCGCTCTACGATCCGACCGGTCAGAGTGGCGGGATTGTTGGCACGGCTTCAAACGATGGTCAATGGAACAACGGGAGCGCAACGGCGCGTGGTGGTGATGTCATTCTTTCTCCACAGCCTGGTTGGTGGCGGATTGTGACCTGCACAAATAGTCCTTCCAGTGAGAATCACTTCATCCAGGAAGGTCAAACCGGTGTACCGCTATATGTAACGCTACCGCCAGCTCCTGATGTGAACGTGCAGGCAACTTCTTCTGCGTCTTCCGTTTCAACAGAGAGCAGTTTCGATCTCACCGTGAGTTACGACAATCAGGCAAGTGGCATCACTGCTGGTGCGGCCCGTAATCTACGGCTCACCATCACCTTGCCCGGTGGGATAAGTTTCGCTTCGGGTGCGTGTACCGCTGCCCCTGGCCCGTGTACCATCAGTGGTCAGGTTATGACCATCAGTGTTGGTTTACTGGCGGCCGGGAATGGAAACACCTTTACCGTCCCGCTCGTCGCCGGCTCCGTTCCGGTAGGTGCGGTACCGATAACAGTTCAGGCGAGCGCAACTGATCAGAGCGATCATCCGTACCTCTGGCAAGATTCTACAATTGTGCGGATTGTGCCATAGCTTGTAGCGTCCGGTGCTAATTATCACATTACCCGGAAGAGTGGCTGTAGTGTTACTATTTAGATTTTAAGGATGTAAAACTCTTCCGCTCAGGGGTACATTGTTACGCACTATCGTGCATCGGGCTATTAGGAGAAAAAGCCTCATGTTTCCGCTGATTACTATTTCTGGTGAGCCATACGAACGAGGTCTGCAATACGGCGCAGCCGCCGCCTCACTGATCAGGCATAGTATTGCCAGTTATGCCCGTCTGTTTGCGCATCGGCGAGGGATGGATTGGGAAGCCGTCCAATGTGAGGCCTTAACTTACGAGCCATTGTTACGTGAAATTGCGCCTGATGTGTTGGCCGAAATGCAAGGCATTGCTGTTGGCGCAGGAAGAACGCTGGCTGAAATTATCGCGTTGAATGTGCGCACCGAATTACTGGCCGGGATTGGCGTCGGTGTTCATCACCCTGATGCAGCACTGGCTCTCTCGCGCAATCGTGCGGCAGGGGTACCAGAACATACGGAATCGGCTGCAACGAGCGATCTGCCGGTTGGTGATGATGGCGAATGTACAACTGCGGCTGCGGCGCCACCGGCTACCGCAAACGATGAAGTATGGCTGGCGCAAACCTGGGACTGGCAGGGTGACCAGCGAGCGGCTTGTATCATATTGCGTATTGATGGACCTGGCATCCCCTCAATCTTAACTCTAACCGAGGCAGGAATGGTAGCGAAGATTGGGCTGAATCAGGCTAGAATTGCAGTTGGCTTAAATCTCCTTCGTTCGACCACAGATGGTCAGCGCCAGGGAATGCCGGTACACGTCTTGCTGCGCCTGATGTTGCAGGCAACTGATGTAATGACGGCACGCCGTCTGGCTAAACAGATTCCGGCAGGTGGATCATCGTGTATTACCTTGGCCAGTGCAGATGGTCAATTGCTGGCCTTTGAACTAACACCAACCGGTGTGGCTGAATTGTTCCCCCACGAAGGATTATTGGCGCATGCTAATCATTGTCTCGATGCCACTACTGCTGCCGGTGAGTGTGCTCTCGAACCGACTTCGACGAGTCGTGAACGGTATGGAAGGGCTTGGACATTGCTGCAGGAGTCTGCTGGTCGGATCGGACTGGATGTATTACAGGCAATCCTCCGCGATCACGAAGGCGCACCACGCTGTATCTGTCGTCATCCCGACCCGCGAATAGCCGCGGTTGACCGGAATGAGAGCGTTTGTGGGGTCATTATTGATCTCAGCCACCGAACGATGCACGTTGCCGCACATATCCCCTGTCAGGTACCGTTTGTACCGGTGACCCTGTAAGGTCGGAAGAGAGGAAAGAGGAGTGAGTGAGAGGGGCGGATTCTCCACTCCGCTCTACACTCTTCCTCACGTTGTTCAGCTCCCTTGTCAGCGTCTTTAGCGCGGTAGGCACTCCACTCTATGTCTATGCTCCCCCTTCCTCTCCCCTTGTAGGAGAGGAAGGGGGTTAGGGGGAAGGTGAGGGGCTATACACCGTTGGACATGAACCAGAAGCCCGTGCGCTCCCAGGGAAAGGGAAGCGACAGATTACGGGGCGCTGTAAGGGAGTGTATGACGTACATAGGCGTATCATACCCAACCGAAAACCGGAAACGTTAAAAGCCTCTGCGATCCCATAAAGGTGATGCGGAATAGCGAACTAGCTTGGACGTTCTTCCGGCACGGTCTTTCCCAAACCGGTCAGACGAGCAATGACCCAACCGATGGTAAAGATTGGAATCGGTTGGGTAAACGGGATCAACGCTTCAACCGCTGCTTTGTTACGCAATCCTCGTAATCCCAACCGATCAAGTAAAAGCCAACTGATCGGAGCTGCCAGAATGTCAAATCCCAAATCGAGCACGTCGAGCACAATGGGCAGTGTAATGGGCAGGTAATGCATTGTTTCAAAGAAACCAGCATCGGGTGGGACATTTAAGCGACGCAGACGTTCCCAGGCAAGCCAGAGAACGATCATTGCTACGATGAGACACGTTAGCATGAACGTAAGGAGCCAGCTTAGAACGGTAGATAATTGTTCGGTCATCGTTGTGCTATCCTTCCCAACCAAACCCAACTCAAAGCTGTTAGACTGATTAGTATCAACAGCATCGCCAGCGTACTCAACTCTAGGATTGCGCCAAAGCGAGGTTGTTCGCGATCAAGAATAGACAGTGGCGCAACCAGCGGATTGCTCAGGTTGTAGAGCCAGATCACCGCCGGACTATCTGGACGTGCGGCCAGTATTTTCAACACCAGTCGTGCAGTTAACAAACCGCATATCGCCCCGCTAAGTAGGGCAATTCCTTCCCGCATCCGAACAATAGTATCTCGATTCATCAGCATCTTCCTGATCAATGGAACTATCAGCGGCAATGATACGTCTAATATTGGCAATCGGCAACATCTGATGATACGACCGTTGCTTGAACGAAATATCTGAATTGTCAGCAGGAGGGTGCAATATGTCATTGTTGTTGTTCCATCTGTCAGATACGTTGATGATTCTCAGCGAAATGTGACCGAAAACCTATGGCATTCGTAATGGTCATTTGCTACACTATAGTTCACTCACTAGCAAGCCTGCATGGAAGTTGCAGACAACAGTATTGTCACGCATAGGGAAATTGTGATGATCAAGCCAATGGCGTCTGTTAGGGCAGAGCAGCGGATCACAAGTAAAGGCCGTTTTTGGGTAGGGCATTCTGGCCTGTTTTGGATCATGATGGGTTTAGAGTTATGCTTGCTTCTGAGCGTCTTGGTCTGGTTGTTGTCATCGATACCGCTCCGCACGCCATTGGCAACGACACCGGACGTGACCGAATTGGCCCGCGAGATTCAGGGGCGAATAAACGGTACAATCCTTGATCCGGTGATCGAAATCAAACCGGGGATTACTGTTCATTCTAGCAACATTCGCGGTTTCCGCTTTCAAGGTCACGTCTACTATTACTATGTGGAAGGTGCAGTCAATTATGATCCGTTGTCGCGTGGCTTACTACGTCTCGATCAAGTCGAGATCGTACTCCGTGATGAAAGTGGTGTGCGGCCAATTGTGATCTACCGTGTTCAATAGCGCATGTAAGTGCCTATCCAAATGTTCGTCGGCACGGAACGATGGATGAAACCACGCGATAGATGGAACATAACGGAAAAGATGGCACCTTTTTCATCCTGATGTACGAGTGCAGCGGCACTGCACCCCTAGCTGCGGAATAGGCAGCGTGGACATAGTTGATACGTCGGGTAACGGGGTAACGGGAGGGGCAGGGTGGCATTGTACCCCGACTCGGAATTCCGTCGGCACGATATTCGGATAAACATTCTTAGATGCTATGCATCATCTTTGCTACGAATCGCTCCGCACCTCGTTAACGACGACGCCCTTCTTCCCAGGTTCCCCAGTCTCGTTCTTCGGCAGCGCGGATCGCTCGTCGCTTCAGGGCACGCCGCGAGATCGGGATTACCTGCTTTAACGTCTCCCAGAGCTGTTCTTCCAGGTGAGGCTGACATGCCAACGCAGCCTCGATGGCTGCTATATCGAGGCCTCGGGCATGCAATTCGGTAGCCAGCGCAATGGCACGGGTTTGATCACCGCTAGCAAGGGCAGCGATCAGTTCTTCTTCGAGCTTCATACATCCTCCTAGCAGTGCTGCACTGCCAGTCGTGTCGTTCAAGCGGTCAAAATAATCGGTCCGTCTTCCGTTATCGCCAGCGTATGCTCGAATTGCGCCGACCGCTTACCGTCCGCAGTACGCACCGTCCAGCCATCGCGGTCAACTTTAGTGGCTGCTTTCCCAGCATTGATCATCGGTTCAATCGTAAAGACCATACCGGCCACGATCTTGCGCGTTTGCTGGGGATCGTCGTAATGGAGGATCGTTGGTTCTTCGTGTAGATTCCGACCCAGGCCGTGGCCGGTGTACTCCCGTACCACCGAGAAACCATTGGCTTCGGCATAACGTTGGATCGCTGCGCCGATGGCCCGGAGAGGATTCCCCACTCGCGCCTGTTCAATTCCCAGTTCAAGGCAGCGCCGAGTAACATCGAGCAAACGCTGGGTTTCAGCATCAACTTCACCCACAGCGAAGGTCTCGCACGCATCGCCAATCCAACCGTTGAGGCGCAACCCAATGTCGATACCGACAATATCGCCCTGGCGGAGCCGGTCGCGTTTACTCGGAATGCCGTGGCAGATCACATCATTAATGGAGGCGCAGATGGTACCCGGAAAAGGCGGAATATACCCGCGGCGACCGGCGGGCACGTACCCTTTATAGACCGGTTCGGCGCCGTGCGAACGGATAAACTCTTCAGCAATTGCATCGAGTTCAGCCGTGGTAACACCCGGTCGGATATATTCACGCAGCACGTTAAACGTCTGTCGTACCAGTTGGCCCGCAGCACGTAAGAGTTCTATCTGGGCCGGTGATTTCAGAATGATAGCCATAGACAACTCTCGCTCTGTTTGCACTTGCTGAGCATGTTATAGCACATTCTCCTCAGATGATGGTACCGGTGGTCGTGGCAGTAGACCGGCTTGTTCCACGACACGAGGAATCGCACGTGTCCAATCGACCGACATAATGTGAACACCAGCGACACCCTCAATACTGAGCAGTTCATTAACCAACTCGGCAGCCAGGGCAATTCCTTCAGCTTCACTATCAGCCGCACGTTGCATACGCTCGATCACAGATTCTGGCATAAGCGTACCAGGCAGGTGATCGCGTAAATAGATTGCTGAATTGGGTCGGCGCAAGATCATCACGCCGGCCAGGATGTACGCCTGTTGATGTAAACCAGCAGCCCGCACATCGGCCATCCATTGCCGGAAGCGCGCTACATCAAAGATAAGTTGTGTCTGGACAAACTCTGCGCCAGCTTCAATCTTCTTTTCCAACCGGGCTGCCCGTTCGACGTTCGGGTTCGCGACACTGCCGATAAAGAAACTTGGTGCTTCTTTCAGCGGTGTACCTGATTGGAAAGTGGCCTGATCTCGCAATGTGCGCAAGACGCGGATCAACTGGAATGAGTTCAGATCGAGAACGTTTTTGGCCTCTGGATGATCACCAATGCGTGGATGATCGCCGGTCATCGCCAGCAGATTACGCACACCGAGAGCAGAGGCACTCAGGGCGTCAGCTTGTAAAGCTATCCGGTTGCGATGCTGGCAGGTCATTTGCATAATCGGTTCAATACCGAGTTGCTGTAAAATGACGCTCCCACCGAGTGACGACATCCGGGCGATCCCACGTTGATTGTCGGTCAAATTGACTGCATCGACATAATCGCGAATGTTTTGGGCTAGAGCTTCAAGATGGCTTCTGGCCGCCCCCTTTGGCGGAGCTATCTCGCCGGTAACTACAATCTGGCCGGCGGCCAGCCGGCGTTGGAGGGTTGAGTGCATAGCTTATTCGTCAGCAAGTGCTTGTTGCAGGTCGGCGATCAAATCACTCGCATCCTCGATCCCGCATGAAAGCCGGATGAGATTGTCGCGGATACCAACCGCCAGTCGTTCTTCACTACTCAATTCATAGTAACTCATGAGAGCTGGTTGTTCAACCAAGCTTTCCACCCCGCCAAGGCTTGGTGCAATGTAGGCGAGACGCATCCGATCAACAACTGCCATCGCACTTTGCAGATCACCAACGACTTCAAACGACACAACGCCACCAAAACCTCGCATCTGGGCACGGGCTATAGCATGATCAGGATGTGAAGGCAATCCTGGGTAATGTACCCGACTGACCCTTGGATGACGGCTCAGGAATTCAGCGACTGCCTGTCCATTCTGATTGTGACGTTCCATACGGAGGGCAAACGTTTTCAAACCACGGCCAAGCAGGTAGGCGGTATGCGGGTCGCAAATGCCACCCAGAATCCCCTGCGTTTCACGCAGAGCACTGATAATCGGAGGCCGACCAATGATAACGCCGGCCAGTAAGTCGTTGTGTCCGGCCAAATACTTGCTACAGCTATGAACAACCAGGTCAATACCGTATTCAAGCGGACGCATATTATACGGTGTGGCAAAGGTGGCGTCGATCACGGTTTTTATGCGATGTTCACGGGCGATCTGAGCCACTGCTGCCAGATCGATGACGCGCAAGTAAGGGTTTGTCGGGGCTTCAGTAACGATCAGGCGGGTACGTCCTGGTTGAATAGCTGCGGCAATAGCGGTTGGATCAGCCGCCGCAACTACACTGTGCGATACACCGAGCCGCGCTAACATCGTGCGGACAAACTGGCGAGTGCGCCGATAACCGTCGTCAGTCAGAATAACGTGGCTACCGCTTGGGAGCAGCGCCAGCATCACGGTGGTGAGCGCATTCATTCCCGATGCGCAAAGGAGAGCGGCTGCTGGCGCTGATGGTGACTCAAGGGCGGCAAGGCGAGCCTCGACGGCACGAACGGTCGGATTTCCGTAGCGACCGTACTCTTCTCGTTCGAGTTCACCTGATTGAAATGCGATCAGCTCGGCGCTATCACGAAACGTGTACGTTGCACTGTGAACAATAGGTGGCGTAATGGCATCGAATGCGCGCTGGCGGGGTTCACCAGCGTGGACGGCGGCCGTACTGAGGCCAGAAAACTGTTCGTTTGGCATAAAAAACCTCTCATCGGGGCGATGAGAGATTAGATGACGCGCTCCTGCCGATTGGCGAGAAGACGCCGCTCTCCTCTCATCTGCCAGCGTTCTGCTGCCGGAGTTGCCACCCGTCAGGTTTGATTCCGCCGGGTTGGCGCGGTTTCGTAGGGCCGGTCCCTCCACCGCTCTGGATGAGTGCAGCGTTCTGCAATACAATTACGGCTGAGTATAGCAGGGAGATGGGTTATTGTCAATGGTGAATTGGATGATCTTGGGGTAATCCCCGACTAAGCTGTTTTCCTTATGAGGTGGTTTTCCACAGCATACGGTAGCAGCGGTGGAACTCGTGTCCGTCTCAGTAGCACGCCATCAGGGGAGGTAACCTCTACTACGGATGCCGTGACAGATATGAACCCCGGAAACTGCACAGTGTTTTGAATGTGCATAAGTGTGGGAGCAAGTTAGGAAACCTTTTCTTTATCGCCACTGGCGGCTAGAGAAAGAACTTTGAAAAAACCTGGCGCCCACTCACAACCTCTCTACCAGATGAAACGACATAGGTTCATCTCAGAATCTCTCTATACTGCTCGATGTGTATTTACCCATCTAATTGACTTGTCATAATTTTTGAGAGAAATGTATTTAGATATAAAACAAAATCTATCATTCATTATACCCCTTGACATCTTTGCTGGAAATCGGTATATTATTGCCATAAGTTATCATCACTAATCAATAGAGGTAATTCATTATGAGTTATACATCTGAAACAACAACAAGTAGTTCTTCCGTCTCCGACATAAAAGTTTTCAATCGAGATATTTTGGATATTCGTGACCCTTTAGAGTTTGCTGGTGCTCGTCAACATAATTTTTGTATCGCTCAAACGTATGAAGTAGATAAGGAACAACTTCCTAATGTTTGTAACGAATTGTACTCTCATGTTCTGGAAAAGCTCCGGGTAGAAAGTGTGGGAAAAGTTTCTGTAAAGATCAATAAATATCTTGATGCGAATTTACAAGAAAAAGAAGGGCCACGCCCGTATATAGTAGTATCATATGAAACAAGTCGATCAACCAGATGTAATATGTTTATTCGTTTCCTTCCTTTCGGCGATAACTTATATATTGGAGTTGATTCCTATGTGCTAGGTCCTTTGAACTGGTGGGACATAATCCTTCGTTTGATTTTAACATTGATACCACTGGGCATAATGTATGTCTATCTCAGTATAACTAGGTTTATTAATTTATTGCAATTTCCTTCGAGATCTTCTGGTGATTCCGGTATGGGGGTGTTTTTTTGTTTGATCCCTCTCTTGTTATTCATCTTGTTTCTATGGATTGACACTATCAGAGCTGTTAGACATCACGGAGACTTACAATTAGCTTTACGACAGACTTCAAACTCGTTGCCGAGTGATCACTCTTTCGATAACGATGATGTATTGGCGTTCTTAAAATCTTCTCTCCTTCTAATTGTATTCTCAATACGTGACGTGTTTCAAAAATATGATATTCCAATTAGATCGTTAGATGAAACGATTGTGCAAAATATTAATCATTCGGTTTCCATATCGTCGCAAGGTGGTCTCATCTCAATAGTTGGTTCCATCATTGGTGGTAAGGGTAACAAGGTTATTGCAAATTAATCGCATGTTACGGAGAATGATATGAGCGAAATTAACATCAATAGTGGGGGCGGTAACGTTAATATCGTGGGAAGTAATTTGGGTGGTGAGCGGAATATCGTTAATTTTTCTAGCAGTGGAGATATTGTAAAAGAGCTACATCGTCTTATCGCTGAACTGGAAAAGGTAGCAGACATACCGTCCAAAGAGATAGAGAAGGCAAAATCAGATGCAGAAGCCGCTATAGAGGCTGCGAAAGAATCAGACAAAGACCAGCTTGTCAAGAGACTTGATAATATTCAAAAGATATTCAGCAGTCTGAAAGAGAGCACAGCATCTGCTCTTTCTCTTGGTAAGCTGATAGGCGAAATATTGCTAGCAGTTCAAAAGTTTAATTTCTAGTGTCTTCGAGGCGCACATCATGAAACCATGACTCTGCTCATGCAGAAGAAGTGGTAGTGTGCTTTTAAACATAACAACATTTATTCTTCTTTGTTTTTCGGAAAGCATTAGGTTAACATCCAAACTATCTGTCAATAGACCCTAATGTTATCCTGTAAAGTCTATTGACAGACGGTTTGCATTACGAGATATAGGCTACTTACGTCCGCCCTACACCTTCAAGAATGCCGACATAATCACCACATCGTGCAGTTCACCGTTACGGTCGATGGCGTGGCGCGTTAACTGGCCTTCGACGGCAAATCCCAATCGTGAGAAGATGGCCTGACCGGCCTTCAAGGCAGCCAGCATAGCGACCGTCACCTTTTGGGCGCCCAGATCGCGAGCGGTTTCAACAATGGCCTGGGCCATCTGCATTCCAAGCCCGCAGCGTCGCCAACCGGGTTTGACAAGGAGCCGTAGCTCGGCCACGTGATTTGACCATCCTGGCACGCGGCGAGCTGAAGCGTATGCGGCTATCGAACCGTCGTCGGCAATAGCGACAATTTGTCGCCAATTCTCGGCGTGTGAGGCATTGACTAAACGGGTTATGATTTCGGGATTAGTGAAGTCTTCTTCGAGATAAAGCAGATCATCTTTGGGCAGACTTAATCCGAAATCGGTCAATGCTGCACGATCACTCTCGGCTAGGGGTCTGATCGTAACCTGCCGGTTGTCCTTCAATGATACACTGCTCATCGCTACACTGCGTTGGGCCATGCCCAGCCTCCTGCCGTGGGTTAACGCGGAAATCTGTTGTATGAAGTGTGTGAAATATACCACATGAAGTTACACTCTGGTTACTCGGTGCAGGTATTTCTATAGACGTGGGTAGACACCCGCGCTCTCATACTAATCCTGTCTAGAAGAACTAGTATGATCCTGCTAACCGGTATGGGGCAACCCTCACTCACTTACGCACGTTTCTCTGGTTAGCGCACCAGGTTAATCGAATGAGACACAGTTTTCACAGGAAGGATTGGTATCAGGTGCTTTCATCGCGACAAGCGCGAGGTATTCTTGCGCATATTACTTCGGGAACGAGGGCACCTTGCCCTCGAAGACCGAACCGACTCTCCGAGATCATCGTTTTTAATCATGTGCTCACATATCTTACAGCCACGCTCAGGGATCGCTGAAGATCCGATGCACGGCTGCACTCTCTTATCGGCAGTAGGATGAACCCTAAAGACACTTGCTATCCTCCAGGTGTCTTTGGTTATCCACCACTTGCCGATATGCAATCTCTTCAATCTCCTCTGGATATTCAGTATAAAACATGTTGCTGATACTGATATAATTGTAACCGTTCCTTGAAGTTCGGCAAGTAACCGGCGGAGTCGCCCGGCGATCCGTCGCAAGGAGGTTGTCATGAGTGAGAAGCGCGAAGTCGTAGTGCTTAGCGGCGTGCGCACGGCTATTGGGACGTTTGGCGGTAGTCTGAAAGATCATCCCCCCACCGAGCTAGCAGCATTGGTTACCCGCGAGGCGGTAGCACGGGCTGGTGTTCAACCTGATGAAATTGGTCACGTGGTTTTCGGGCACGTGATCAACACTGAACCGCACGATATGTATATGGCCCGCTATGCCGCCGTTCGTGGTGGCTTATCGGTAGAAACACCGGCGTTGACGCTCAACCGGCTGTGTGGCAGTGGTTTGCAGGCCATTGTTTCGGCAGCTCAGTACATTTTGCAGGGTGATGTTGAAGCGGCGGTCGCGGGTGGCGCCGAATGTATGAGCCGTGGTCCGTATAGCCTCCCGGCAATGCGCTTTGGTGCGCGGATGAACGACTCGAAGGTCGTCGATATGATGGTCGGTGCGCTGACCGATCCATTCGACGATTGCCATATGGGTGTTACGGCAGAAAACGTGGCTGCGAAGTGGGGGATTAGCCGCGAAGATCAGGATCAACTGGCATACGAGAGCCATATGCGGGCTGCACGCGCTATCGATGAAGGGCGCTTTGCCAATCAGATTGTGCCGGTTGAGATCAAAGTGAAGGGTGGAACAGCCGAGTTCACGGTGGATGAAGGGGTACGACGCGATACGTCCCTCGATAAACTGGCGAAACTCCGACCGGTGTTCTTGAAGGACGGATCGGTGACGGCCGGTAATGCCTCGAGTATCAACGACGCGGCTGCTGCCGTAGTATTGATGGAGCGGGCTACTGCCGAGCGACGTGGCTACAAGCCGTTGGCGCGGTTGGTAGGGTATAGTCACGCGGCAGTCGAACCCAAATATATGGGTATTGGCCCGGTGCCAGCCGTGCGCCGCTTGCTCGAACGCACCGGCCTACGGATCGCAGATATCGATCTCTTTGAAGTCAATGAAGCCTTTGCTGCGCAAGCATTGGCGGTGATGCGCGAATTAGAATTACCGCCAGATCGCACGAATCCTAACGGCAGCGGCATTTCGCTCGGCCACCCGATTGGTGCTACCGGTTGTATCCTCACGGTGAAGGCGATCCACGAGTTGCATCGGATCGGGGGACGGTATGCTCTGGTGACCATGTGTATTGGCGGTGGACAGGGTATTGCCGCGATATTTGAACGGATGTAGGTGTGCTACAATTGTGAGGTTCGAGCCGGTGGTGCTGCGATTGCTACCATCGGCTCAAGGAATACAAACACAATCATGCGTTGGGGAGGCAAGAATGGGAAAGTTGACCGGTCGGGTGGCAATTGTTACGGGTGCTTCACGCGGTATTGGGAGAGCAATCGCGCTAGCTTTGGCTGCCGAAGGGGCAAAAGTTGCGGTTAATTACAATAGTAGTGAGGCAGCGGCACAGGAGGTGGTGAACACCATTATTGCCAATGGTGGTGAAGCGATGCCAGTCCAGGCCAATGTCAGTCAGGCTGACGAAGCACGCCGGATGGTTCAGCAAGTCCTTGATCGGTGGGGACGGGTTGATATTCTGGTCAATAATGCCGGTATTACTCGTGACCGCACGTTGCGCAAGCTGACCGATGAGGATTGGAGCACGGTTATTCAGAATAATCTCAACAGCGTTTACTATTGCACAACGGCGGTTATGCAGCCGATGATCGAGCAGAAATACGGTCGGATCATCAACATTAGCTCATTTGTTGGGCAAGCCGGTAATTTCGGTCAGGCCAACTATGCAGCTTCAAAAGGGGGCATTATTGCTTTTACCAAGACGGCAGCGCTAGAGCTGGCGAAATACAACATTACCGTGAACGCATTGGCCCCCGGCTTTACAATCACCGATATGTTGGCCAAGGTACCTGAGCAGATTCAGGAACAAATCAAGGCCCGTATCCCCATGGGACGGTTTGGATTGCCTGAAGAGATTGCTAAAGCCGTTGTCTTTCTTGCCGCCGATGGTGATTACATCACCGGCCAACAGATCAATGTTAACGGCGGCGTGTATATGTAACCGGTACCACGTTGCTGACGCGATTATTTACGCATGCGTCGAATGATAGATTGAATGTCACCCACGTATCCCTGCCACGCCTGTAACATTTCCTGGCTCAGGCGTTGCTGGGTGCGAATCGCGTCGGCAACAGCCTGTTCGGTAGAATGGCGCAAACTCCGGCTGTAATCCCAGTTCTTTAGAACCAGGTCGAATGCCATATCAGTACTAGCGGCGAGGAGTTCATTCCAGGCTCGGATAGATTGGAACATCGGATCGATCAGATCGGGTGTTTCGGGCCGATCGGATGTTGGATGTCGGTGTTCTTCGTTGTTGTTCGACATTGTATCTGACCCTGTGTACAATAGACAAGCATTAACGGTTATGGTTGAGCGACGAAGATCTCTGCCTCTCTCATGGTATCACAAACGGTTACAGGTGAGTACAACGAATCTCTTTTGCGACCCCGTCTGCTGCCGCCGCCAGCGCCGTTACACCGGGTGCGTCGTGGGCGTGTAGATCAGCTTCTCGCAATGGCTCTCGAGGCACCGCTTACCATTGTCGTGGCGCCTCCTGGAAGTGGTAAGACGGTCGCCTTAGCGATGCTGGCTACACAGGGTGGCTGGCCGGCAGCCTGGTGTCGTGCTGATGCCGGTGATGATCCGCGCAGTCTCCTTCGCCATCTGGTGGCTGCGTTGAGCCGGATGGTGTCGTTTGCCGATCCCAATCCACCGTTAACGATTGACGCGCTCATTAATGCCTTAACCAGTGAACTCGATGATGAGACCCTCCTGGTCATTGACGATGCTCACTATATCGATGAGCAGCCAGAGCTGCGATCATTGATCGAACGGCTGATCGTTGCCCAACCTCCGCGTTTGCACCTGGTGTTGTCTGGACGCCGTGAGCCTGACTCACCGTTGATTGCTACTGCACGTCTGCGAGGTGAGGCATTAGTGATCGAGCCAACTGATCTTGCTTTTACTGCTGATGAAGCAACTGCGCTCTGGCAGCAAGCCGGTCGTCCGTTGCCACCTGATTTCGACGAGTTACTTACGCTGAGTGCCGGTTGGGCGCTGGCTCTCCGTATCGCGCTCGATGCACCTGATTGGCGGCGTGCGTTAGGGTTGCGCGATCAGCCAGCCCCCGCGCTTGATGAATATCTCGAACGTGAAGTGTTGGCGTCGCTCCCTGCACCGCTACAACGTTGTCTGCAACGAAGCGCCGGTCTCCGCTGGATTGATCCCGACATTTGTACTGCGCTCGATCCCTCACTTCAGGCGTCGCTGCTGATGACCGAGTTGCGTCGTCGTCGTCTCTTTGTTGAACCGTTTGGTGAACAGGGTCTGCGGTTTCAACCCATTATCGCAGCCTGGTTGACACGTCGGGCTGCTGCCGATCCAGAGTGGCCACAGCTTCACCGGCGTGCAGCAGCATACTTTCAACAGCGCGGCGATCACGAGAGCGCACTTTACCATCAGATTGCTGCCGGTGATCCGACGGCTGTGACGACATTTCTGCCCCTGGCTCGTCAATTGCTTGCCGAACGACGTGCTGAAGCAGTGCTTGATTGGATGCGTCGATTATCGCTGGTAAGTGATGAAGTGCCCGAACTGGTTGAGATTCAGGCAGCGGCGCTGCATCAACTAAATCGTCTGGAAGCAGCGTTAGCCGCGTATCGGCGTGCTGAACGGGCATTCGCAGCTCTGAATGATCCGCTAGGGCAGGCACGTTGTCTACGAGGCCAAGCTGCAATCTACCTCGATACAGTTCAGCCAGCTCCGGCGACCGAACTTCTCCGTCGTGCTCTCAAGTTGTTACCACAACAATACGCTGCCGAGCGGATCGAACTGTTGTTGATGCAGGCCGAAAATTGGACGAACCGTGGTCGGCCTGGGGTTGGTCAGCGGCTCGTTCAGACGGCGTACCGGTTGGCGCGTGAGCATGGGCTGGTCGAGTTCTATCAAGCGCGGGTTGAGCCGTTGCAACCGCGCTTATTGCTCCGTTCTGGACGACTACGTGAGGCCCGTCAACTCCTCGAAGAACGGCTTTGGAATGAACAACCGCTGATGCGGGCAACGGCTCATCGAGAACCGCTGTTACTGTTGGCGCTGATCAGTGCTATGCTTGGCATTGGCCCCCAGGCACTGGCTTTCGCGCATCGTATGTTGAGTGAAGCTCAGCAGAGCAATAATCCGGTGACTGAAGCTATCGCCGAGTTACGCCTTGGTCACGCCTATCAGGTCATTGCCCGTGGCGATGATCAGGCCGCACGCCAGCACTATAGTCGAGGGTTACGGCTTTTGCAACAGGTGAGTGTGCCTCGAACCCGCGCTGAGGGCTATTTGGGGCTGACGCTGTTACACGGTCACGCCGGTGACCTGGCTCGTGCTGAGGCTGATGCTCGTGAAGGACTCTTGCTGGCGGCGTCTGCCGGTGATGAATGGGTTGCCGCGTTGATTTTGCTGGCGTTGGGTAGTGTAAACCTGGCAGCGGGTGATCCACGTGGCTATGAATGGCTCGATCAGGCCGAACAACGGTTTCAGACCGGTCGTGATGCGTTTGGTTTGTTTCTAGTGCACCTCTGGCGGGCATTAGCCGCGTTACGCTCAGGTCGAACGACCGCCGTAGAGCCGCTAGTCGCACAGGTGATGCAGGAAGCGGTTGAATACGGATACGAGAGTGTCTTGATTGGCCCCAGTCTCTTCGGTCCCCGAGATATTGCTGCACTGGTGCCATTATTGTTGCGGGCACGCTCTTTGCCTGCGTATCGCGAGGTTGCTGTACAGCTCTTGCGACAGGGATTTCCCTCGATTGCCTCCGACGATACGGTTGATGACTACCATCCGGGGTTTACCCTCCGAGTACAGATGTTAGGAGCGTTCCGGGTCTGGCGTGGCAATCAGGAGATTCAGGCCCGTGAGTGGCAACGGGAAAAGGCCCGACAGCTCTTTCAGTTATTACTCACAATGCGCGGGAATTGGATACAACGCGAACAGATTTGTGCCTGGCTCTGGCCGGAAGCCGATCTGGAAGCTGCGGAACGTCAGTTCAAAGTCACGCTTAATACCCTGAATACAGCGCTCGAACCGCATCGCCCGCCACGAGTGCCGCCCTTCTTCATTCGTCGGCAAGGGCTGGCGTACAGTTTTGCCCCTTCATTTGGGGTGTGGATCGATGTTGATGAGTTTGAACTACGCGCCAGTAGTGCATTAACAAGCACCGATCCCGATTTTGCCCGCCGGAGTGCGCAGGCAGCCCTCCAACTCTATCGGGGTGATTATCTTGCCGAGGCATTGTATGATCCGTGGACAATTGAAGAGCGTGAACGTTTGTTGGCGCGGTATCTGGCGACGGCGATTGCGTATGCTGAGCAACTCAGTACCGAGGGTCGTCATAACGAGGCCATTCAAATCGCCGAACAGGTGCTGCGTCGTGATCGGTGTTATGAAGAGGCCTATCAACTCTTGATGCGGGCCCATGCCCGTGCCGGTAGTCGTTCTCAGGCTATGCGTTCGTATACGCGCTGTGTGCAGGCATTGCGTGAAGAACTTGGGATCGAACCACTTCCCGAAACCGAAGCGCTCTATCGCCGCATTCGCCAGAATGAACCAATTTGACGCTACTTGTGAAGATTTGTACAATGAGCTTGGTGACTGTAGCCCTGGTTATGGGGGCACAGACAACCTTCTCATCAGTGCAACCATCGTTCATTGCTTAAAGGAGTGATTCCGTATGGATCCGATCTTCGCTACTGTTCGTTCCATTCACGCGATATTCGGTCGTGAGGTGTTAGCGGTTATTATTGTTGCAGCAGCAATTTATCTGGCGTTTACATACCGGCCTGGGGCACCCCGCAGTCTTGTGACCCGTATCTTTCCGGTTTTGATCGATATTCAGGCAACGTTAGGTTTGATCTACTGGTTGGTTGGTATTTTTGCCGGTGTCAACTATTTCCTTACTTTCCCTTTCATTTTGCATCCCTTGCTAGGTTTGGTTACCGCTGTCGTTGCGCATATTTTAATGGGAGTGCGTACTCCCTTTGCCCGTCTCGGACGTTGGGCAGGGCCTTCGGCACTTGGGATAATTCTGGTGTTGGTGCTCAGCAATGCGATGATTGCTATTATGGCGTAAATCGTTCGCTGGCAGAGATGTCTTTAGTTGTCAGCGCGATCTTCATAGCGCAGTTAAGTGCACTACGACCTCGCGTTTGCGGGGTAATGAGCTGATACGCGAACCAGTGGGTTGACATGCACTGTACAATGTGGACCAGCAGCCCGCGCACCCGATGCTATGTTCGTCGGTGTTGCGCGGTTGTTACTCCCAATTTCGAGCGGTTCAATAAGAGGCTGAAGCTGAGAACTCTGAATAGCCTTACCAACAGGATTTTCCGGATAGCCGCTTATCTCTTACTCCTCACCCTAACGCTCCCGCCTCACTTAACAGCCAGCCACTCTCTTCATCTTCTGGGCCGAGGGCGAGCCATGCGGCTTGTTCGGCCAGAGCCTTGTGCGCAGTTTCCAGATTGGTTTCGGTGAAAGATAGACGGTCGCCGGGTAAGAGTTGCGCTGCCAGTGGGAGATCGGCACTGATGACGACGGCGATCACCGGGTAGCCACCGGTCGGTTGGGCGTCGGCCATCAGTAAGATCGGACGACCATCAGGTGGGAGCTGGATCGCTCCCGGTACGACACCGAATGATGGCAACGAGAGCTGGTGATGCGGGAGCGTTGATCCATGCAAGCGATACCCCTGCCGGTTGGCCGCCTGGTCGATAGAAAATGATTGATTGAGCAATTGTTGCCATGCTTCAGGTAGCATATCGTGTTGAGGGCCAGGTAAGACGCGCAGGCACGGTTGAGCGCGATATGGAGGTCGGCGATCAATCGGCCACCAGCGCGGTTTGTAGTAGTGATGGAGAGAAGGCAAACGCACGCTTATCTGGTCGCCGGAGCGTAGCGATCGTCCCTGATAGCCGCCAAACCCACCGGATAGACAAGTGCCAGCACCACCAACTGCCCATTCAGCTTCAAGCTCACCAGCGATTGCCAGATAAGCCCGCCCACCCCACGTACCGCGCCGTCTGTGTACGATCAGCAGGCTGCCTGGCAAGGCAAGCGTGTTCTGCCAGGGTGCCAGTGGACGCCCATTGAGTTGCGCCTGAAGATCGGCGCCGGTCAGGCTGATCAGCATCGTCGCATTGAAACGTATCTGTACCCCACCGGCAGTGAGTTCAAGCGCTGGGGCATAAGCCGGGTTACCCACCAGTTGATTGGCCGCTGCCAGGGCAAACCGGTCCATCGCTCCACCGACCGGCACGCCGTAACGACGTGTCTTTAGGCGACCGCCATCCTGAATGGTCAATAATGGTCCACTGGCAAGAATATCGATCGTGGCAACAGGCATTTTATCATTCCGGGCACGTCTGCGATGATGTAAGCAGCGTATGAGATGAGGAAGAGGCGAGACGATCCGCTTCGTCTCGCCCGTATTTACCGATCTCAGCGTATCTGCGCTCTTGTTGTCGTCTTCACCTGCTCTGGCGCACTACCTATCACACGGCGGTTATGGGTGACCATTTGTGGCCCTTTACGCCTGCTCTGGTGTGACGCCAGCAGCCAGTTCGAGGAGTCGCAAGATGCGCGGGGCCATTGATGCCGGATCGCGATGTAATCCCTCGATCAGCAACGCATTATCGTACAGTTGTTCAGCCGCCAGCGTCAGCAGTGGATCGCTGGGATTTTCCTTCGCCCGACGTGCTAATGCGGCGATGAGCGGGTGAGCCGGGTTCAGCTCCATAATCCTTGGCCCAAGCTTTACATCCTGACCAAGGATTTGCTGAATCCGTTGCATCTCTCGTCCGAAGGCTGCCTCTTCCGCTACCAGGCGGGCCGGGCTATCACGTAGCACCTGCGAAGCACGCACCTCTTTCAGTCGTTCGCCGAGCACAGCGGCGATGCGCTCGGCCAGAGCGGTAAATTGTTCATCGTCAATGACCGGTGTTGGACGTTCAACTTCACCAGGTAGATCAAGGTTACCTTCGTCAATATTGCGCAGGCGCAGTCCCTCGTATTCACGCAACCCCGACAGCATAAAGCCGTCCATTAGGTCGGTGAAGAGGATAACCTCAATATCACGTGCCCGCAGCGGATCGAGGTGAGGGCTGCTCAGAGCGGATTCGCGGCTGGCAGCCATCAGATAGTATATCTCCTTTTGGCCGCTCACCATACGCTCTTTGTAGGTGGCTAGCGTGATCCACTCTTCACCACTCTTGGTTGTCTGCACCCGCAACAGTTTGAGGAGATCATTCCGGTGCTCGTAATCGGTAGCAATACCCTCTTTAATAAAGGGGCCGAATTCCTTCCAGAAGGTGCGATACTTCTCTGGATCACGCTCGGCCAGTTCATTTAGTTCTTTATGCAAACGACCGGTAAGCGTCTTGCGTAGGCGTTGCATCACCGGCGAGCCGCCGGCTGTGC
Organism: Chloroflexus sp.; assembly: GCA_017743535.1. Lineage (GTDB taxonomy): Bacteria > Chloroflexota > Chloroflexia > Chloroflexales > Chloroflexaceae > Chloroflexus. The sequence continues at coordinate 22,545 of JAGHYT010000021.1, read as the reverse complement.
CGCTCTGCACACTCTCGCGCGATACATTCAGTGGCAGGTCTTCGCTATCAACCACGCCCTCAACAAAGCGGAAGTAGGCAGGCAGCAGATCCTTCGCTTCTTCGAGGATGAGCACCTTGCGTGAATAGAGCTTGATTTGGCCTTCGATCCGTCGTTCGAGAATGCCACGCTCACGTCGTGAGGGGATGTAGAGAATGGCGTGGAGATCGACCGGCGCATCGGTTGAAATGTGAATGACACTGAGTGGTGGTTGACTATCGAGTGTAAGTTGACGATAATAATCGTTATACTCTTCGGTCGTGACATCACGCGGCGCTTTCCGCCAGATCGCCGTGCGTGCGTTGATCTGACGGCCATCGAGCATGATCGGGAAGGCAACGTAATTGGAATGGCGGCGTACAATCTGTTCAATCCGCCAGGGATCCGCAAACTCGGCGGCGTCCTCTTTCAAGTGGATCGTAATCGTCGTACCGCGCCGTTCGCGTGTCGCCGGACCCACGGTAAAGCTATCGCCGCCACTCGACTCCCACATTGCTGCTGGCGCGTCAGGGCGATATGACTGGGAAACAACTGTCACCTTGTCGGCAACCATAAAAACTGAGTAGAAACCGACACCGAATTGACCGATAATTTCGCTCGCCGTTTGTTTCGCTACCTCACCAGCCTTCTGAACAAACGCGCGTGCGGCTGATTGAGCAATGGTACCCAAATGCTCAACCATTTCCTCAGCCGTCATACCGATACCGGTATCGCTGATCGAGAGCGTGCGCGCCTCTTTGTTGACTTCAATCGTAATTTGGGGTTCAAGATCGGGGTCACGCACATCGCGATTGGTCAGCATCTCGAACTGTACCCGATTGATAGCGTCGGAAGCGTTCGAGATCAACTCACGTAAGAATATTTCCCGATCAGTGTACAGTGAGTGAGCCAGGATATAGAGTACTTGCTGAACTTCTGCTTTGAAGGTATGCGACTGTCGTCCGGTTTCAGTCAACGGTTCGGTTGTCATAGGTCTCCCTCGTTACAGTTCTTCCTGATAAGAGATAACATACGCCATCTTCCATTTTAATTATCTGGCAGCCATTTGATCGTTAGAGAGTTGTTGGAAAGTTGCGGTTGTTATACTCATTCTGTCAAGCAGCATCGAGTGTCATATAACCAAACTCAGATAGCAACTATCCTATTGTGCACTGCCTTCCACACACTGACGCATGCGGTTGGTAGGATTGGACGCGGGTTGCACAGCTAAAGCCCGTGGCTGGAACGATAATTTGTCTGAACTGTGTGAAGGTGATATGGACTGTTGAAGCCATGCTTCAGCAGTTCAGGGCTAGAGTGAGACCTGCGCCCATACCAATCCTGTTCATCGCTCTCCTCGCCCACCATAGATATTTTATAGAAGTTTCTTTTCTAAATAATTTCCGGAATGATCAGGAAACCGATCATTATTTGTATGATAATGATGATGTTGTTATGGTTTCAGTAGAGAAACAAGCTGTTGCTATACTTGTTGCAAGAATTTCCTCCTGTTCTGGCAGTTACCCGCAGTTTCTGCTCGCGTCGCATCTGAAAAGAAAAGAGAGTGTTATGGTGTGCTCCAAACATTTCTCGTGGTTGAACCCAAGATCGCTGATTAGCACCTGCGTGTTGGGATTCGTGCTCGTTTTATTGTTGCATACCGTGCCAGTCTCTTCAAACCAGCCGCAGACAACAACGACGTCGCGTTGGCTGGCTCCTACTGCGTTTGAGACGGTGCGAGGTCAGCATAGCAACACCCCGCTTGAAGCGCTATCTCGTCTGGAGATGTCGGAATGGGATAACGAACCGGAAGATGCCTACAAGGAGTTCTATCCAATTGGAAACAGTTATGAAGGTCTGTTCACGTATGTGCTTCCCATCGGTGTTACTTCGGCTGATGTAGTCGCGATCCGTGTGCACGTCAATTATCGTGGTCCGATCCGTGAGGTTCAGCGTTGGTGGTGGGAATTGCGTCATTTCCAGAACAACACCTGGGTTGAATTAGGCGATAATACTGGTGCAGAAAGGTGGCGGTGGACAAATCGCGTGATTGATTCGCCGATTCCGCCTGCTTATAGCATCAATGCCAATGGTGAGATACTGATCCGTTATCAAACTGATGGTAATGCAGAGGCGAGTGCTATTGACTACCTGATGGTGGAGCTTGTGGCAACGACGGCGTCTTCAGGCAACAAATCCGTATTCATCCCTCTTGTACAGCATGTACCTTCGGCTGTAACGCCAACGCCGACTGTAAGTCCTACGCCTGTGCGAACACCTACGGCTTCGCCTACGTCTGTTACAACACCTGTGCCACCGCCTGCGGGTGATGTGTGTGCGTTTAATCCAACGAATGGTGTTGTTTTTGCCAGCAGTATGGAACGCTCGAATTGGTATCAGCTTGCCAATCGTGGGAATTCTGCCTCAGTCCTTGCACCGTATCTGCCGAATCGCGTTTATAAAACCTATCCGAGCAACGTCAGTGCTGTGAATAATCCAGTGCGCAAGGGCGGCTGGTCGCAGCAGTTCCAGAATCTTGCCGGTACTCACGAGCCGTTGTATTCGTTCAAGTTTGCTCTCCCACGGAGCGATGTCTACTACTGGCGCTTCTACCGCCAGTACGAGGCTGGCTATCAATTTACCTGCGAATCTAAAGCATTTGTGGTATCTGCCCATAATCCAATCACCTTTACGTTGCCGGCCGGGCAATATCCTGATGGAACCAATGAAGTGAGTTGTTTCCTCCAAATTATGCCGAACTGTTGGTACGACAATTCCGCCGGTACCAGACGCTGTTTTGATCCAGCGAATGTGAACAATCGTGGTGAACCGGTGCTGTATTGTTATCACCTCGATCAGCCGACAGGGTATGGCGAAAAACTGCGTCAAAATATTAGAACTCCTACCTACATTACTAGCGGACAATGGAACGATTTTCAGATGATGATGAAGCTGAATACGCCGGGTCAGGCCAATGGCGAGGTAAAACTATGGATTAACGGTGAGCTAAAATTACACTACAAAACCATTCGTTTTCGTACTGTCCCAGAGCTACAGCTCAATGCCGTGTCGATGCCAGGTTATATTGGTGGTCAATGCACCAGTGTCCGTGATCAAAAAATCTGGGACGATCACTACATGATCTCGAAAGTATACATTACCGACGAGATGTTTAACGCTATGTGCGAGACCAAAACCGAGTGGTTCGATACCGGTGTACCGTACTTGTGGGATTTAGAGCGTCAATGTTGGCCCGGTGTAAACTGTCCTGCACCCTGAGATATGTGTAGATGAATGCGGCAATTTCCTGATACTGTAAAGTCTCATAGACGGGACGGGTGTGGTAACACTCGGTTTCGGTGAAGGAGCGCCAACATTTGGCCTATGATCAATATGCAAAAAGTTCTTTTATCACGGAGGGTACACAGAGTTTCGTCGCGAATCACCTTATCTGGAGTCCTCGGTCGTGGGTCTTTGACAATAGACGTAGCACCTGTCCGAATCACTTGTCTCATATCACGACGGATAAAACCCGTCGATAGCTGAAACACGATTCGCGACCAATCTAATGCCGATGGAAGCACTACATAGTGCCTATCCGAATAATCGTCTCACAGTTCCACGGATGCACCTCGTCGATGGATGGGCGCGGCGCCGCTGCGCCCCGACCGATCTGCTGCTCCGACAGGATATGTCGGATAGGCGCTTCATCCCTCGCTCCTCGGTAGGAACGACGATTCCAGGCGCGGTACTCACCATCTATGCGGGCCAGAGGCCCGCGCACCCAGGTCCGCACCCAAGCCCGCACACCCGGGTCCGCATCCGGGCCTGCATACCCAGGCCCGCACACCCAGGTGCTGTACTGACGATATTGCTCCCCCTTGTCTTTCCGTCCGTTCGCGATGTGGCGACGACGCTGGAAACGCCATTTCAACTGAGTGCCTATCCGAATAATCGTCTCACGGTTCCACGGATGCACCTCGTTGATGGATGGGCGCGGCGCCGCTGCACCCCGACCGATGCCTCCTGATGAATAGATCGTGCGACAGGATATTTCGGATAGGCTCATAGTAGGGCGCGGCATCGCCGCGCTCCTACGGCGCTCGAATGTGGTCGCGACTTGTGGGAGATGACGCTTTCGGAAGTACACCGATCTGATAATATGGATGTCATTCGATGACCTTCATCTCCCACAACAGGATTGTTAAGTGGGCGGATCTGTCCGGTGGCCTGCACTCGCAGGGAAGAGAGACATCAGAAAAACGATGCTTCGAGGTGGCAACAGAGAGAGGGGCGTTGCGGCGCCCCTCGCCAATGACCGCTGACAATTCTACTGCGTCACGCAGGTGAGATTGTTCCTCTGTACCGCATCGAATGCTCACCTAGAACGCACACATCGCTTTGCAGCAACGAATCGACTTCCAAACAACTTCATCACACCTGCTGTCAGCTCATTCCGAACCCAGGATTCCTTCTAACCGTGAAGGTTGTGGTGCAGCTTGCGCCTGTCGGCCAAAATTGTCGCGACGGAAGACTATTTTACCGGCAGCCATGGTGAGCATGACCTGTCCTTTTAATCGCTGACCACGCAGTGGTGTGTTGCGGCCCTTCGACGCAAAGTGCTCAGGTTCAACGACCCAACTCCGTTCAGGATCGAAGATGACAATATCGGCAGTCGCGCCAGGTCTGAGGTTGGCCGGTGAACGGTTAAGGACTTGTGCTGGTCCTTCGGTCAGTTTGGCAATCAAATTGACGATGTCCATCTCACCGCGATGAACAAGGGTCAATGTTAAGGCTAGCGCGGTTTCCAGGCCACTAATGCCGGGTGGGGCAATCCCGTATTCGCAATCGCGGTCAACCAGTGCGTGTGGGGCGTGATCAATCGCGATTGCGTCAATAACCCCATCGCGCAGCCCTTCAACTAGTGCCTCAACGTGTTCAATACTGCGCAATGGTGGATCAACCCGCGTCGAACTATCGTATGGCGGCAGAAGAGCGGGATTAAGCCATGACGGCAGGCTCAGATCAGGGTGAGAACCCGGTCGCCCACTCTCAATTTCAGGCCGTTCTTCAAGCCAACCGAGTAACCAGCGGTCGGTCAGGGTCAGGTGATGGGGCGTAACTTCGGCAGTGACGTGGACCCCCCGTGCCCGTGCTGCCCGAATCAATGCTACACTACCGGCAGTGCTTACCCGACTGATGTGGAGGTGAGCACCGGTTGCCTCGGCCAGCGCAATATCACGGGCCACGATAGCCTCTTCGGCAGCGGCAGGGATGCCCGGTAAACCGAGACGGACACTGACCGCCCCTTCATGAGCAACGCCGCCGGCCGCCAGATACGGGTCTTGACAACTCACCATGACCGGTAGTCGAAGCGCAGCAGCATACGATAGGGCATTTCGCATCAGGGCAGAATTCGTAATCGTTCGTCCGCCATCACTAAACGCGATACAACCTGCCTCTGCCAGCTCGCGCATCTCGCTCAAGACTTGACCTTCGTTACCGAGCGTAAGGGCGCCGATAAGATCGATCCGTACTCTGGCCCACTGTGCAGTCAGTTCACGCAACTGACGAATGGTAGCGGCGTTATCAGGAGTAGGGCGGGTCGTCGGTCGGGCGCATAGGGTTGTAAAGCCACCAACCGCAGCCGCTGCACTCACACTAGCGATGGTCTCTTTATGTTCTTCGCCCGGTTGACGGAGATGGGTGTGAAGATCGGTAAAGCCAGGTGCTACGACACAACCGCGTGCGTTAATCACTTCAGTATCGGGTGAAACCGGTTCGCGGTCGCTGTGGAGATCGGCCAGATCGTATAAGCGCTCAACTTTGCCGTTGGCAACTAGAATATCGCCGATAGTGGCTACACGATTGGCCGGGTCAATGATCGTGCCATTTTTGATGAGATAGCGCATGAAACCTCCCTTTCAACCGGCCATCCGATAGAGTAACGCCATACGGACGGCAACCCCATTGGTAACTTGCTCTTCGATAACCGATGAGGATGCGGTTGCCACTTCCGGAAAAATCTCAATGCCCTCATTCATCGGGCCTGGATGCATCACGATTGCATGAGCCGGCAAACGGGCCAGGCGTTCGGCGGTCAGGCCATAGATGCGGGTATACTCGCGTAATGCCGGTAACAATCCGCTCTGCATCCGTTCCTTCTGCAAGCGTAATGCCATCACGACATCTGCATCGGGCAGCAACGGGTCCAGTTCGTGCGCAATTCGTAGCTGGGGCCATGTTGCTGTCCAGAACGCTGCTGGGCCAATGAGCGTTGGCGGGCCACACAGGGTCACGTGGGCGCCCAGTCGAGTCAGCCCCCACAGGTTAGAGCGTACTACCCGGCTATGTAAAATATCGCCCACGATCACAACCTTAAGACCCCTGATCTGACCAAAGTGACTCCGCATCGTGTAGAGATCAAGCAGGGCTTGGGTCGGATGAGCGTGGCGACCATCACCAGCGTTAATCAACGAGCCGCGAAAGTGACGGGCTACCAGATAGGGGGCACCCGATTGGCTATGGCGCATAACAATAATATCGGCGCCTAGCGCCTGCAACGTTCGCACCGTGTCAACGAGTGATTCGCCCTTCTCAACACTGCTCCCGCGAGCGGTGAAAGCTACCACATTCGCCGACAACGCTCGTGCTGCCAGCTCAAAGGAGATACGAGTACGGGTGCTCTCTTCAAAAAACATATTGACGACCGTTTTCCCACGTAAGGCCGGAACTTGCTTGATCTCGCGCCCCAACACCTCACGCATACTTTCAGCCGTTTCGAGAATCTCTTCAATCTCGGTAGCACTGAAATCATCGAGATCGATCGCATGACGACGTCGTTCAATCATTGACGGTACCTCGTTGAATCACAACCTCATCAACCCCGTCGGTCTCACGCAGACGTACCATTACCCGTTCCGAGAGCGAGGTCGGCACATTCTTACCAACAAAATCAGCACGGATAGGTAATTCACGGTGACCACGATCAATCAAAACGGCTAACTGAATACGGGCCGGGCGTCCGAGATCGGCAATTGCATCGAGCGCTGCCCGCACGGTGCGGCCGGTAAACAGAACATCATCCACTAGTACAACCGTTTTTCCGGTAATATCAATAGGAACATCAGTCTTGCGTACTCGTGGTGCTGGGCCACGCAGCTTGAGGTCATCGCGATAAAGCGTAATATCGAGTTGACCAATCGGCACTCGCGTACCATCAAAATCGGCGATGGCTGCTGCAATCCGTTCGGCCAGCGGTACACCGCGACTCCGAATACCGACGAGAACTACATCACGCAGGCCGCCGTTGCGCTCGTCAATTTCATGAGCTATCCGCACTAATGCGCGTCTGATCTCGTCAGCCGATAAGATCTGCTTCTCGTTACTCATACCTTCCTCCGCAACTAACGGACTGCGCACAAAAAAACCCTGCCCACTGGTAAAGGAATGGGCAAGGCGGCATTAGCAGGTTGAGGCAATGGGTATTCATGAAACTTCTCCTTCACAGCCTCACGGGGCTGTATTAAAGGTAGATGGATCGTACCATAGCCCATTCTGAGCGTCAAATAGGGGAGATGAAGAGAAATTACAGATTGATGAAAACACGATGTGAGGTCAGCGTGATCTTGAAAATTCCTTGCGCAGTACTGGTAGTAGAGAACGTTACAGGCAGGTTCAAAACCCAGGGCTTTTCGAGGTGTTCAGCTTGAGGTTGCACGCGATGCGTGAACTGCTCAACAACGGAGAGCGCCTGACGAACATCACGCACCCGCTGATGACGATCCCCGACCCGCGCCGCTTGCCTGGGATCGCGGGCCATTGGCTTGCGTTGTGCGGTGCATAGCAACCCACCGGTTGGCGCATCAGCGCTCCATTACTCTCCCAGGCCCCCCGCTTGTGGGGGGGAACTTGGCGCGTCGTGTATGATTGACAAGACAACAGGGTGTTGTTGGGCAGACCGGTCGGAACGGGAAGCTGCGCGCCTCTGCGCGTGCTGCGAACGGGTTGGGAACCGCTCGCTCCCGTTCCCTATCTTTATCTCTTCTCACCTCACTACTGCCGGATACAGAAAAAACTTTACAAACCCCTATACCAAACCCGCCCTTGCGAGGAACATACTGCTTGCTAGCTCACGTTTCACGCTTCGGCAATTGCCTGGCGTGAACGTGCCTGTTCGCGCAGAATAAACTTCTGGATTTTACCGGTTGAGGTCTTCGGTAGCGGGCCAAACGTAAACTTTTTCGGTATCTTATAACCGGCCAAAAAGCGCCGACAATGTTGTTGCAATTCCTCTTCGGTTACTATTGCGCCTTCTCGTAGCTCGATAAAAGCGTGAGGAACCTCACCCCATTTCGGGTCGGGTGCGGCAACTACGGCTGCCAGCATCACTGCCGGATGCTTGTAGAGTGCCTCCTCCACCTCGATGGATGAAATGTTCTCGCCACCTGAAATAATGATGTCCTTTGCCCGGTCGGTAATCTTAATATACCCATCAGGATGCACCACGGCCAGATCGCCTGAATGGAACCAACCATCACGGAAGGCTGCTTCGGTGGCGGCTGGATTTTTGAGGTATCCTTTCATCACGATGTTGCCACGGAACATCACTTCACCCATCGTCTGACCATCCCAGGGCACCGGTTGCATCGTAGTCGGATCAAGGACACTGATAGCCTCTTGAGCGTGATAGGTAACTCCTTGCCGACCGTTGAGATGCGCTTGGTCAGCGATCGGCAGTGTGTGCCAGTCAGGCTGTTTGGCACAAACCGCTGCCGGACCGTAGGTCTCGGTTAGGCCGTAGACGTGGGTAATATCAAAACCAATCTCGGCCATCGCCTGCAATACGGCAGCCGGTGGCGGAGCGGCGGCAATCAAGCCACTTACTTTATGGGTACCGCGTCCTTCACGCCAGTGCGGTGGCGCATGATTTGCAATCATTGAATGCACTATTGGCGCGCCACAGTAATGTGTTACGCGGTAAGTCTCGATGGCATGCCAGATCGCTGCTGCATCAACTTTTCGCAGACAGATATTCGTTCCCGCGTTAGCGGCCATTGTCCAGGGAAAACACCAGCCGTTGCAGTGGAACATAGGAAGAGTCCATAGGTACACGGCGTGGTGAGGCATTCCCCACGACACAATGTTCGAGAGCGCATTGAGGTAGGCACCACGGTGGTGATATACGACACCCTTCGGATTTGCGGTCGTGCCGGAGGTGTAGTTAAGCGTAATCGCTTCCCATTCGTCAGGCGGATAGATGAGATCGAATGAAGGATCACCACTGGCAAGAAACGCTTCATAATCAACGGTTCCCAAACGGTCGCCAGGACCGGTGTACATCGGGTCATCGACGTCGATGACCATGATTGGCCGATCAAGCAGATCAAGCGCAGCTTTAACAACCGGTGCGAATTCGCGGTCGGTAATCAAGACTTTGGCTTCACCGTGATTGAGAATGAAAGCAATGGTTGCCGCATCGAGACGCACATTGATAGTATTAAGAACGGCGCCAGCACCCGGTACGCCGAAGTGGCATTCGTACATTTCAGGCGTATTGCTTAGGATTGCCGCCACCGTATCGCGGTATCCTACCCCAGCCGCACGCAGCGCCGAAGCCAATCGCCGTGTTCGCTCATAAACTTGGGACCAGGTATAACGCCGCTCGCCGTGGATAATTGCCGGTAGATTGGGATACACCATCGCCGTCCGCTTGAGGAATGAGAGTGGGGTTAAGGGGGTGTAGTTTGCCGCGTTCTTCTCTAGGCCAAGTTCGTACATGTGCATAGTGCGCTCCTTCCTATCGTTGGCAGTATCATGCACATAGGTTCATTGCCCTCCTGCTTCCCGGCAGGAAGCGAATGGTGCGAAGTGTGGAATGTTACCCGGTCTTGGTAGACATCGGCTGAGCATTCGTGAGACACGGTGAGACAATTTCTCTGCACCGGTCAATTTCTCGCGCTCACTTCAGATTCCAGGCAACCGCACGGGAGATATTAGCTATATTATAATCGGTTTTGGGTTGCTTGATAACGAATGTGCAATCGTTATTAACAAATCTCTATCGCAAGACCGATTGACATCACCCAGAAACGGGCTATACTATTAATATTGCTACGGGGATGCTCTGGTTTCGACAGGGAGTGAACATCGTAGACTGCAGGTCGTGTCGCCCAGTCACGTAAAAGGGGCAAGGCAACAACTGCCAACACCAACACTCGGGTTCAGCCTCGGCTGGCCCTCGCCGCTTAAGATATAGCGGCGCGCTCGCCGTAGTTCCCCCGACGGCTGCGGGTCGAGCGTCATAAGTCGGGTGCTCCGGTAGCGCTAGCCTGGGCGCTATCGGCTAAGACATCAGGCTGGCCCAACAGTCGCTCTGCCACTCGCGCGACTGCGGGCGAGATCAAGCGAGGGGCTAAACCTGTAGATGTCTGCGGTCTAGCTCTCTGGACGGGGGTTCGACTCCCCCCATCTCCACCATACGAACGGCGCGGAGCACATTGCTCCGCGCTCTGCTTTTCTGCTGGATTCTCGCCCCATCCCGCTAGCGGAGATACGGTCCCGATTGTGCTCGCCATCAGATCGGTATGCTTCTAAACGAATCATCTTCCGCGATTCGTGACATGGCTGGGCGACGATGACCATCACGTTGACCGTGCGCCAATCGTGCCCAGTGCCGCAGGGCGCCAACCAACACGGACAGTTATCAGTCGTCTATCATCAGGGTTCACAACTTCTCTCAGATCGTATCGGTACATCAATTGGGGTGAGTCAGGAACTTTCCTCTCCAGGTGCAGTTGGTCATCGTTGCTGTGATGCTGCGCGCTTCATTCATTATCTAAGCGCCTGAAAGAAATTGGTGGCAGCATTCGTGCTGAAAACGGGGTACTCACGTAGTCTCTTTTAATAAAGTAAGTATGACCATTAGTGGTAATGGTTGATACTGTGTCGATGAGTATCGCTTCAGCCACCAGCACGAGGATCACACGGTGTCTTCGCCATCTGTCAGAACGCGCAATGAAGGGCTACCCTGTGAGACAAGTTTTGTGACAAGGTGGCACCCAATGTGACCGTAGTTGTCACACTGGCCTGCTATGCTGTACGTAGCCGTATCGTATGACAAAGGATGGAGCATTGAACAATCTCCGGCGTTGTGCCAAACAAATCACAGACAGGATGTAGTCCGCGATCGTGCCTGGACTACATCGCTCGTGCAAAGGAGTCGCTATGGGCACGCAACGACCATATTGGCAACGGCCTCTTCCGAAGTTCCGCAGCTGCTATTGGCTCAGGCGAATGTTTCTACGCTTGCCAGAACTGCCTGGTATTATCGCGACATCGTTGTGGATAGGGCTGGGAGAGGTGGCCTTCATAAACGTATTCCTTTGCGGGTTGTTCAGTCTCTGGATGATGCTTCGGTTGCTCCTTACTGCTCAGGCAAAACAGCGTCTCGTTCGGAGACAATACCACGAAGCGATGCAGTTGGCCCAGATTATCAAATGGCTCAATCCCTTCTCTGTCGAGGCTCACTGGCTTTTAGGGATGAGTGCTCTGGCTCACAATCGTCCGCTGGTAGCAGTCAGGAATTTTGGGCAAGTATACCGACTCGATCCTGAATATGACAACGTCCGTACAGCTTTGATCACAGCATTAGTTGAGTCATTAATCGAAACTGAGCAATACCAGATGCTTGCTCAGCTTATCGACAAGTTACACAAGCTTACGTCAGATGTAGGTGAGGGGACTGTAAAAACGGGTAGTAGTATGAAAATGCACGATCAGATTGAGAATTATCTGCAATACGCAATCAATGCTGCTCGCCGTCCGATAGATCGCGTTATCGTTTACTGCGCACTGACCTCTCACTTACTTGACCAGGGGCAGCACGCCAAGGCTGAGACCTGCATCGCTCAGGCGTTGCGCCTGGTTCCGGCTTGCCCGGCTGCAATGCGTGGTCGACTTCAGGCTCGTCTCGCTGAATTGTTAAGCCGGTGTGGCAAACATGAGATGGCCTATGGCGAGCTTCAAAATGGTATTGTGCACGAGGCTCATCGCTCTGTTGACGAAGATCCGTTTGCTGCCTCTCATAATGAGTCAATGCTAACGAGGCAACACCAATCCTGTCACAATGAACCGTGTATCATCTTGCCAAGTGCTGGTCGTACCGATACCGTTCGTTCACTGTCTTCCTCACGTTAATGCAGGCGTTTGGCGGAATTGGACACAGGTTGCACGGTTAAAGGGGCCAAAGGATAGTGGCTGGAACGATGATCTGCTTGACAGAGGTGCGAGTTCTATGGGTAGACTGCTGAAGCCACGCTTTAGCAGTCCAAGCGAAGAGTATGACCCGCTCGCATACCAATCCTAACCTAGCGGGTAACGCATACGTCTCCGCGACGCGCTGGAACATGGTTTTAACGGTTTCAGGGCCAGTGCTGCGGCGCAGACCTAGTGGCCCTCACTTTCCCCCTGCCCCCCCTTTCTCTCCCCCACGGGGAGAGGAAGGGGTGAGGTTAGCGTAGCAGCGGCGACTCTGCGCCTGCGTCTGTCAACGATACCGAGTCCACCAACTAGATCACCCCTCTCCCGCAGCGCGGGAGAGGGGCTAGGGGTGAGGGCCGCCCGCTCGGCAGAGGGAACGTGCGGTGGATGGAGGAACAGAACGTTGGCACCCCACCGTAGTGGTCGCACAGGCACGGTACGCGCCCAATGAGAAGTTTTTGATCACCCTCTAAGAAATCCTTGAGTTGGAGCAATCGCTGTCAAAACAAACTGCCTGAGAACGTGGCTGAGGAGGAGAGTTGGCGCTGGTCTTACTGATTTTTACCGTCAGAGACGAGAAGACGCACGGGCGTTCGGACTGCGTGAGGGGGGCGATCTAGGGCTGTTCAGAGTTCTCAGCTTTGAGATGTAGTCGCTGGCTGCGGAGCGACACCGACGAACATCACCCATGCGATACCTCAACCCTCGCAGTCACCTGAAAGCGTGGGCCGTTGGCCTACGTTGTGCATACAGCGCGTGGCAACCTACCGGTTGGCGCATCAGCACACTGTCACCCTCTTACCGATACGGTGACGTACATGATCGACAAGCCAACCGGGGTTGTGGCCGCAGACCACCGTTGAAACGAGAAGCCGCACGCCCTTGTACACAAGGCGGTACAGGTTGGAAGGCTCTCTACCGCTCTCTCGTTCTACTGCCGGGTATGATGAAAACCTTGAAAATCCCTAGGGACGATCGAAAGTGCTTTCCCGACACGAATTGGGAATGTGTGGGTATGAATTTAGCGGGTTGGCTGTTCAAACACCTGATAATTGAGCGGATTCTGATTGACCCACCGGTTATCTTGCCATACCCAGACCTGATAATCGAGATGTGGCCCGCTCGACATACCGGTCGAACCGACGTATCCAATAACATCACCGGGTTTGACCCACTGCCCGTCACTAACAGCAATACTGGCGAGGTGAGCATAGCCGGTACGGTAGAGCTGGTTGGTAACCCAAACGTGGTTACCTGCCGGCCAGCTATTAAGCGTGATCTTTACTTGACCAGCATGGGTGGCGTAGACCGGATGGTTCCAGGTTCCTTCAGGATCAGCTTGCCCATCGCCATTTCCGTCGATAGCTAGATCGATGGCCCCCCATACGGATGCCGGTGCATGCGTGCCGACGCCATATCCCTGCGTCATAACCGTATTGGCAGCTCGCAATGGGTTACCGGTCGGAACGAGTGTTGCATCAAGTCCTCGTCCTTGCGGTTCTGCCATTCCGGTCAGAGTTTGAACTGTGCTCATATTGGCGGCTAGCGTCTCACCAGCGCTGATCGGTCCACGCCAGGTACTGAGTATGCGCGATTCGGCCCTGTTCATGTGCTGGAACAAGGTAAATCCCAACAGTGTGATGACAGCTAGAATAAGAACTGAAAAGTTGCGCATGTCCGATTCTGAAAATAAATACCGTACCGTCTATTAACGCAATAGCGTGTAATGTGATCACGCATGGGTTTGGAACTATGAATCCATGCAAAGTAGAGATGGATTCCAACCCGCCTGCAACCAGGCTGAATGTCTCTTATATTCGCTCAATTAGAGTCATGACTCCAATGCAAAAAGGTGATCTTCTCGCCACAGAGACCACGGAGATCACAGAGACTAAAGATAATTTGATCTTTCATTGAACATAGGGTTATGAACATTTTTTCTTCCATGCGCCCAATGGCCAAAAATTATCCTTAATTATTCATAAACCTTACACGCTCTGTGTACTCTGTGTGCTCCGTGGTGAGTTTTTGCAGTGGACTCAGTCATGCATACCCAGTTTGCTCAGGTCAGTATGGGGTCACATTCGTCTTGTCATTAAGACACAGCGTAGAGTGTGATACGGTGCAAGTGTCGTTCACAAACCGTTATTCTAAACGGATGCATGATGTCGCAACCGACGTTGTAATAACGATCCAGTCGATAGTCTTAATTTTAAGGAATATTCCCCGCACGCCATCGATCGACTAGACGGGTAACGACGTTGATATAGCCCTGAACATCATTCTCAATAGATGGCGCATAGATTGGGATGACCTCAGTCACCGTCTGCAAACCTCTACCACGAATATACTCAACATCTATTAAACGATACCAATCTGCGATCCCGGTCGCCCAATCCGGGTAATCACGGAAGCGGCCATAGCATGTCGGGTAACCGGCGCAGATAATATTACCGACATTATGCGTTGTACGGCCATCAGGTTTAAAACCGGCCCAATTTGGATTGGTACCGGCACCGCTTTCGTGAATGAAAAACGCCAGCGCATAGGCCGGGTCAATGTTGTATTCGACGCCGAGACGATACCAGATTTCACCGGTACCGGTTGCCGGCGATCCATAACTACGCAAAATCTGATCAATCTGCTCAGGTGAGAGACTGGGTGCGGTACGTAATCGGTAATCACCGCGAGCTGGCAGCGGTCTGGTTGCCGATGCGATATTGCCCGCGATAGTCCGTTCGTTCCCAACCGCATACTGGAGACTCAAGATCGGTGATTGAAAAGTGATGATGAACCATAGCACGATGACGACAATACTGATAACCGAAATTCCCAGCATGATGATGGGATGATTAAACAACCTTGCCATCGATAGCGGCTTGGCCTGGTAATATGTTGATGACGGTAATACCAGTTCATCGGCAAGCTCTGTTGGTACCGGTACAAATGGCAGGGGCCGCTCGCCACGAGGTCTTTCAGCTATTGCCCATGCCGTCGGCGCCGGGTCTGTGCTGGACGATGGTCGACGCGATAAGGCAGCTCTCGGTCCCTCAGAGGAGGCAACGTTCGTTGGGATACCCGCCGGTGTTCCGCGCTGCACAGCAGATGTGGAAGACGTATGTGACCTGGTGGTTCCGCTACCGGCTCGATGTGCATTTGTTGGCTCGCGATCAGGTGTGCAGGGTAGGCGACCACTCGCTGACGTTCCAGGTACAGTATCGGTGCGCTGACCATTGGCCGGCTGGCGAGGTTGATAAGCAGGTGCAGGAGAACGAACTGGCTGACGGGTACGTTCATAAGCCGCTCGAATCTCTGCCGGAATTTGCAGACCGAGCGGTTCTGTTGCCCGAGGATGCTCTGATGGCGCCGGTGTCAGTGCCTTGTCGAGGTCGGCAATGAGATCGGCTAGCGGCTGTGTCGGCAAGTGCACGATCTCCGGGTCTGCGATGGGAAAGAGAGGCTGTCCCAGCCGCCTTGTTCGTTGTTTGCGATTGGAGAACGTGCTCACTTGTCCCGCTCCTGGGCTAGCCGATACCATTCTTCCGGTGTCGGGAGTCGAAACGTGCCATCGCGGTTCAGGTACACCAGTTGTTCCTGGTGAATGGTGACCAGGAGATCCGCCAGACCATCCCGGTCTTCATCTTTTAACGATAATACCACAGGTGTCAGATCTTCGTGTAACCCAAACAGATATGGCCCCTGCCACGTTTGCAGTTGTCTGACATCACCTCCGGGTATGACAATGATGACGACCTGCCGGTCGAGGTTGAGCGCAATAAATCGCGAGGGCTGACCGGATCGTTCGGCAGGTAAGCCGGCGTAGCCGGATAAATGGGTTGTTCGTGGCCGTCCGTAGCGCCAATCGTCAAGGAAGACACGACCAGATTCGGCGATGATACTGATCAGTATCGTCAGTGCAATGATGACCAGGATGTGCATGAAACCTCGTAGCAACTGACCAAAGTTGTAGACTTGTCGCACCGGTGGGATTTCACGACTGGTAACGGCCATTCCAGCCCTCCTTCCTGGCAGGCGCCATCCTGTTTACGCAATGGTGGAATTATCCACCAGATAGTAGCGTCGCACAGTTCTAGAATTAGAACTTTTGTTCTAATTCTAATAGAAACCGTGACACTCGTCAAGCCCATTTTTGATGACGATCGGGCATATTCGCTGCCAAACCCTGTCTTTTGGTAGTACTGTGGTTCGCCGGAGACGGTACAATAACAACCAGCAAATCTCCTGGCAATGTTGCCTCTCTGTCCCCATGAAAGCAGCGACTTTTCCCACTCGATATAGTATGTCTCGATGAGGTGTATATGCGCTATCTTCTTGATCAACGTTCGTATGACGAAATGCTGGCACGCAAGAGCCATCCGCGCGATTGTTATGTGCGTAATCAAGAGTATTGTCATCACCTTTACATTGACGGTGTCAAATACACCGTCGCTCGTGCCGTATATGCTTGCTTAAAAGAAGCGCAAGCCAAAAATGATGTCGATGCTCTGCTCCATCTTCAGATGCACGTCAGCGATCTCGAACGCTTGATCGGTGAAGCACGGGCACGGGGTGAAAACGTAGCGACGCTGCGTATGCTTGGCGATCCGCCACCGACCGATGATGAAGCACGCCCGCAACTGAATAATTCGTTTCTGCCTGCACAACCAGCAACTCTGGAGGAAACCGGACTAAACCGAACCTTCCTCACCGAGCAATTCCTGCGCATTCTCTACAACAAAGGACGGGCCACCGGTATGGAGCTGGCCGCAGCTATGGGATTGTTTTACCGGATCATTGAGCAGATTATTATCGATTTGCGGAACGTTGAACAGATCGATATTGTCGGTCAACGTGGTTTTGGCGACATCAATTACGAATATGTATTGACACCGCGTGGTCAGACCGCAGCGCAAGCGGCAATGGAAAAAGTGCAATATACGGGTGTTTGTCCGGTGCCGCTTGAACAGTGGATCGAGTCGGTGAAGGCACAGACGGTGAAGAATGTGAAGGTTACCCGGCGCAATATCCGGGATGCGTTTGAGGGGTTGGTGATCGATGAGTCTATCTTGAACATGGTGGGGCCGGCGGTAAACTCTGGCTCGTCGGTTATGCTGTTTGGGTATCCTGGCAACGGCAAGACGACGATTGCCGAACGGATCACCTACCTGATGGGTGACGACATCTTTATTCCGTATGCAGTGTATGCCGATGGTGCGATTATCAAGTTGTACGACTCGGTTATCCACGAGCCGCCGCGGCGGCCTTTACCGGAAGATACCGAGTACGACCATCGCTGGATTCGGATCAGTCGTCCGGTGGTGATTGTCGGTGGTGAATTAACCCTCGAACAACTCAATCTGGTATACAACCCGACCTCAAAAGTGTACGAAGCGCCGTTTCAAATGAAAGCAAACTGTGGCATCTTCCTCATCGATGACTTTGGTCGGCAACAAGTACGAGTTTTCGATCTCCTCAATCGCTGGATTGTGCCGTTGGAAAAGCGTTATGACTTTCTTAACACTGTTTCAGGGCAGAAGATACAGATTCCATTCGATCAGCTCATCATGTTCAGTACAAATCTTGATCCGAAAGACCTAGGTGACGATGCACTCCTGCGTCGGATCAAATTTAAGATCGAGATTATCGATCCGACGGAAGAACAATGGCGAGAGATTTGGAAGATTATGTGTCGAGTGCGTAAGGTGCCCTACGATGATCGGAGTATCGATTATCTGATCGCGAAGTGGTTTCGTCCTGATCAGCGGCCGTTTCGGATGTGTCAGCCGCGTGATATTCTTGATCAATTGATCGCGATTGCCCGTTACAATATGGAGACGCCAACTCTGAGTCCTGATTTGCTCGATGCTGCATGCCTCTCGTATTTCCCCAGTAAGGAGAAGAAGAACTTCGGGGCTAAGGTTCGGCTGGATCTCTAATCATTCCACCCTGCTGGCCTATCTGTGCCTGATCAGGTCTCATCCAGAGGGGTTTTCAACGTTTTCATGACCAGGACTCCGCACCACTCCTGTGTAGGACGAAAACGTTGAAAAACCCTAACCTCTTCCTAACACCTCTAGCCATCCACGGTCGTTTGCGGCATAATATGCACTTCCTTGCAGACTTTTTTGCTATCGATTCAAGATCGAAGGGTTCTGCACGGTTCTACTGACTTGAACTAAGACAGCGATCTAGCGCTTTGTAAAGCCTCGCGTCTTTCTTCACAAGGTATTGCTGCATCGTTGCATTCGGTAGACAATTGATCGTAATTCCGTTATAATTCTGTAGAACAAGATACTTCGTGGGGCAAGTCACAGATATTTCCCTGCTGCTGGCCTTTGCTGGCAGCTATTGATCATCTGTTTTGTTGCGCAGATGTTGTTCTGGGAAGGATGGAACGATGACAGGAGTGCTCACCCTCACCCGCACGTCGGTCGGTAAAAAGGTGATAATGGCGCTGACCGGCTTCATTCTCGTCGGCTTTGTCGTCTTTCACATGTACGGCAATCTGAAGATGTATCAGGGCCCTGAAGTGTACAACGCTTACGCAGCCGGATTGCGCGAACTTGGTTATCCGGTCTTCGGTCACGAGCATCTGCTCTGGATCGCACGCTTTGTGTTACTTGCCTCGGTTTTCCTCCACATCTGGGCCGCTACTAGTCTAACGTTGCAAAGCCAGCGCAGCATCCGAGCAAATAGCATTTCAACGGTGCGTCGCTATGGTCAGCATAAGCGGCAATCAGGGTATGCCGATTACACGATGCGGTTTGGTGGTGTGCTAATCTTCTTCTTTATTATTTATCATATCCTGCATCTAACCTTTGGTATCGTTGGTTATGAACCAGGACAATTTCTCCATCCTCACGACGGTGTATACGAAACCTATAGCAATGTCGTGTATGGCTTTCAGAACCCATTTATCGTTGGCTTTTATCTCCTGACCATGGTGTTTCTCGGTTTACATTTGTACCATGGAGTCTGGAGCATGTTTCAAACGTTGGGTTGGAATAGCCGCACATATGATCGCCTGTTGCGCGGTCTGGCCATTTTGATTGCAGCAGCCGTCTTTATTGGTAACGTTTCATTCCCATTGGCAGTCTACTTTGGCTTTGTCGCGTAGAGGATCACCAACCAACGCTAGAAGAGCGAGGAAACCCGCATGAGCGAGACGAAGAACGAAACGACAGTTCGCACCGGCACGCGGCAAATAGAGTTTGTAAGCGCGCTAGATTCTAAGGTACCGAGTGGTCCAATTGAGCAACGCTGGGATAAGCACCGCTTCGAGATGAAGCTGGTCAATCCGGCTAACCGACGCAAATACACGATCATCGTGGTTGGTTCTGGTCTGGCCGGAGCTTCAGCGGCGGCGACTCTGGGTGAAGCTGGTTACAATGTGCTCTGCTTCTGCTATCAGGATAGTCCGCGTCGTGCGCATAGTATTGCTGCCCAGGGTGGCATTAACGCAGCGAAGAACTACCGCAACGATGGTGACAGCATTTACCGACTCTTTTACGATACGGTAAAGGGTGGTGATTTCCGCGCCCGCGAGAGTAATGTTTATCGCCTGGCACAGGTTTCGGTGAATATTATTGATCAGTGTGTTGCCCAGGGCGTGCCGTTTGCCCGTGAATATGGTGGCTTGCTTGACAACCGCTCGTTCGGTGGGGCTCAAGTAGCCCGTACCTTCTATGCGCGCGGTCAGACCGGTCAGCAATTATTGCTTGGTGCGTATCAGGCGCTTAGTCGTCAGATTGCGGCCGGTACGGTGAAGATGTTCCCCCGCACCGAGATGCTCGATCTCGTTGTGGTTGATGGCCGGGCACGCGGAATCATTGTTCGTGATCTGGTCACCGGTAAGATTTCGCGCTATGCAGCCGATGCAGTGGTACTGGCAACTGGTGGCTATAGTAATGTCTTCTATCTCAGTACGAACGCGAAAGGATGTAATGCGACGGCTATCTGGCGTGCGCATCGCCGTGGCGCCTTCTTCGGTAATCCTTGCTTTACGCAGATTCACCCAACCTGTATTCCGGTGAGTGGTGAATATCAGAGCAAACTGACGTTGATGTCCGAGTCACTGCGTAATGACGGTCGCATCTGGGTGCCGAAGAAGAAGGGTGATACCCGTCGTCCGCAAGATATTCCCGAATCCGAACGCGACTACTATCTTGAAGAGCGTTATCCGAGCTTCGGCAATCTGGTTCCGCGCGATATTGCCTCACGGGCTGCCAAGCAGGTCTGTGATGAAGGCCGCGGTGTGGGCCCTGGTGGATTAGGGGTCTATCTGGATTTCTCCGATGCAATTAAGCGCCTAGGACGACAGAAGATCGCTGAACGCTACGGTAATCTCTTCGATATGTACAAGCAGATTACCGGCGAGGATCCGTATGAGACGCCGATGCGGATTTATCCCGCACCTCACTATACAATGGGTGGTTTGTGGGTTGACTATAACCTGCAAAGTACGATCCCCGGTCTGTTTGTGATCGGCGAGGCTAACTTCTCGGATCACGGGGCTAATCGGCTTGGTGCTTCGGCGTTGATGCAGGGATTGGCCGATGGATATTTCATCCTACCCTACACTATCGCGAATTTCCTTGCCCAGGTGAAGCCCGGTGGCATCAGCATCGATCGTCCTGAGTTTGCTGAGGTGGAAGCTGAAGTTCATCAGCGTGTTCATCGCTTGCTGAACGCTCGTGGCAAGCGTACCGTTGACTCGTTCCACCGCGAGCTGGGTAAACTGATGTGGGATAAGTGTGGGATGGCGCGCAATGCAGCCGGTTTGCGTGAAGCATTGCAGCGTATCCCCGAGATTCGTGCCGAGTTTTGGGAGAATGTCAATGTACCCGGCGAAGCAAGCGACCTCAATCAGGCGCTGGAAAAGGCGGGGCGAGTCGCCGATTTTCTTGAACTGGCCGAGCTGATGTGTCTCGATGCCCTCCATCGCGAAGAGTCCTGTGGTGGTCACTTCCGCGAAGAGTATCAAACTCCAGAAGGTGAAGCGCTACGGAACGATGAGCAGTTCTCGTATGTAGCAGCGTGGGAATTTACCGGCGATCTCGCCAGGCCACGTCTGCACAAAGAGCCGCTGGTCTTTGAGTACGTGAAGCCGACTCAGCGCAGCTATAAGTGATCCGACTATCGTCGTCTGAGATTAGTTTTATTGTCACCGGTTGGCCTCACCAGCCGGTGACCGGAGTATAGAGTATGAAGATCACACTGAAGATCTGGCGGCAAAAGAACCGCAACACTCCCGGCGAGTTCAAGACCTACGTGATGGACAACGTTAGCCCTGATATGTCGTTCCTCGAGATGCTCGATGTGCTCAACGAGGAACTTGTGTCACGTGGTGAAGAGCCGGTTGCCTTTGACCACGACTGCCGCGAAGGTATTTGCGGCATGTGCTCGCTAATGATCAATGGCGTGGCGCACGGCCCCAAGAATGCGATCACGACCTGTCAGTTGCACATGCGTAGCTTTAACGACGGTGACACGATTACGGTCGAACCATGGCGAGCTGCGGCGTTCCCCATCATCAAGGATTTGGTCGTTGACCGGAGTGCCTTCGACCGGATTATTCAAGCTGGAGGATATATCAGTGTCAGTACCGGTTCGGCACCTGACGCCAATACTATTCCGGTGCCGAAGGTAGCGGCTGATCGGGCAATGGATGCCGCTGCCTGTATCGGTTGTGGGGCTTGTGTCGCAGCCTGTCCAAATGGGTCGGCGATGTTGTTTACGGCTGCCAAAGTTACTCATCTGGCATTACTACCGCAGGGTCAACCTGAACGCTATCAGCGGGTCGTGAATATGGTTGCTCAGGCTGATTTCGAGGGCTTCGGAAACTGCACCAATATTGGTGAGTGTGCGGCGGTTTGTCCTAAAGAGATCAGCCTCGACACTATTGCCCAGCTCAACCGCGATCTGGTAATGGCTGCGCTACGCGGTATTGAACCAAATGTGCCGATCGCGCCAGCCACAACCAGGTAACGGTGCTGGTGCGTGAGTGTGGTTCTGAGGATCCCCTCACCTTCCCCTTAGCCCCCTTTCTCTCCCACTAGGGGAGAGGAAGGGGATATAGTTTGTGGCTGCGGGGCGTTATCATCTTTCCCCTCGCTCCTCTTCCTTTTCCACTAAGAGAGAGGAGGGGGAGCTTGCGGTAGATTGGTAACTTACTCCAGACAGTGTGTTGATAAGACGTGCGCTGTCTCCGCACGTTCACCGTAGGATGCGGGCCGGAGGCCCGCGTACCCAGGGGGGTGGCTGCGT
>JAGHYT010000134.1:0-10027 GCA_017743535.1 Chloroflexus sp. | reverse complement strand
ACCGGTACACCGGCCAACTCAGTCATCGCGATCTCAAGATTGGCTTGTGGCCGACCGGCAAAATGACGGGCGACTGCCTCTTGATCAGCACGCAGAATGTTGACCGCAAAATGAGAGGCAGCAGAGATCACTGCTGCCATACGAGCTTTACGATCAATACATACTAGCAAAAGCAGAGGATCAAGTGAAACAGAAGTCAGGGAATTGGCAGTCATCCCTCGCATTTGCGTGCCATCACTTGCGGTAATGACTGTTACCCCCGTGGCAAAAAGGCCTATCGTAGCACGGTATTCACGTGGATCAATCGTCATGCTGTATCTCTGTCTATTTCAAAAGATACTCCTTATGTAAGTATACGTCAGTTTTGCACACTCCGGCAAGGAACATACTGCTGACGAACTCATCACAAAACTTCTCGTTTCAGCGAACATCCGACATCTACCGGAGGAGTTGAATGCAAAACCTTGCTCCAGATTGCTGCCTTGCTCAATAATGGCGAGCACCAGAGAGACCAACTGTACAGAGACACAACAGACCGCTTCCCTTCCCGGAAACAGTTCAAAGGAAGAGAGTAAAGTACGCATCGTAACACGAAGGAGAGACGACCGACCGGTCGCCTATTTTCAAAGCACCACTCTTGAGAAATGATTGAACTGCCAAGAATGGGTAGGGCAGCACTACTGCGTTTCCTACCTGCGCCTGTCACCCATCACATGCATTGTGGAGACGTATCTCACTCAAACGTTCTGTACGCTCTTAACATTGAACAATGGGTGGAGCGGCTTCCAAACCCACCCCTTCCTCATGTGGTAATGTATTAGGGGTTTTCACTGCGATGTGCGCTTGGCCCCTCACCTTCCCCCCAGCCCCCTTCCGCTCCCACCAGGGGAGCGGAAGGAGAAGCGTGAGGCAAGGGTTGGAACCCATCTCCGATAGCTTGGTAATACAACAAACCACAGGTTCTAGCCACACACCATAGGACGCCGGAGGCCCGCGCACCCAGGTAACGGTGTGCGTCGGGCGTCATCGGCAGCGGATGGGTGAGGGGCGTCGGTTTTGTAGCATCGTCCAATCATCGAAGGTGAGCCGAAACTGAGAACTCTGAAAACAACGTATGCAAGGCAGTTGTCGCCCAAACATCTCTATGCTATGCTGTATAAAGTGCAATACTGTCGTAAACTCGGCTCGGATTAAGCAGGTGCACCTATGACCATTACTGATCGCATGCTCACCGGCGCCATTGCCAACAATCCCGGTAACTACCATGGTGACGGTGAATGGCGCTACTCAATCACGCAACGTACACTGTACTTCAGCAAAGCTGCCGCCCCCGATCCACGCGATCAGGAACCATTCTTCTCGTTGCCCTCGTTGAATCCTGATGGATCGGGGCGTATGGAGCGCGCCTTCCGGCAGTTTATTCGTCGGCGCTGGCCGCCAAGTCGCTGTGCCGAGATCGAGAAGTTCGCCGAGCGCCGGGGCTGGCATCTAGCAATGGAGCTAAAGTATGGAGGCGGCGCTCTCGAAGATCACGAAGCCGCCGAGTGGCAATACGTCGTTAATCGTGAACTTCAACGACTAGCCGCTGAAGTTCGCGCACGCATTGCCGAACTGGAACGTCAGGCTCAGGCTACTCAACCTGAGCAGACACCTGCATCTGGCGGGTAAGAGTTTGCCCCAGGATGCGGTAGACGAGCGTTGCCGTGATGGTGTAAGCCTCACCACTATGCGCCTTTCCAATGAGAGGCACTTCAGCCTCTAACGCCTCACCATCAACGGTAACGCTACCATACGCCCCATCGGCGAACTGCACGTCGAAAATTACATTTACCGGTCGGATACCGGGGCCATACCCCCAACTCAACATCGCATAGACCGGCCCGATCCCACTCAGGCTGGTCATCCGCGGATTACGCAACCGTGCCGGAATCAATGCCCCGCGTACCGTCATCCAGGTTACGACCGTCCAGAATGAAAGCCAGAAACCACGCTGTAAGGCTTTTACATTCATACCTGTATCTTTCTTTGAGCAGGATCGGCGTGTTGTCGGTAGAGGATCGCGGTGTGACCGATGATCGCAACCAGATTGGCGCCTGTCTCGGCGACGATGGTATCGGTGAACGATTGCTTCATATCTTTGTAATCGAGAAAGCGTACCTTGATCAACTCGTGAGCATTCAGCTCCTGTTCAATTTTGGTCAAAAGACCCTCAGTAAGGCCATGCTTCCCAACCATCACCGTTACCGGTAACGAATGGGCCAGTCGGCGTAGATAAGCACGCTGCGCAGGGGTCATCGCGGAGCAACCTCCTCTATCGGGGCCGATGTTACATCATATCGCCCACACATATCATTGATACGAACACGTAATACATCACGCAAATTCCGCCACGAGTCGCGTAAGGGATTAACCTTCGTTTCACTACCGTAGCGCCATCGCACTGGGATTTCGCTGATAGGGTAGCCACGTCGCTGGGCCAGAAAGAGCAATTCCACATCGTAGGCAGTAACTGCCGCATCGCGCAACACCGGTGCATCATCACCGTAGATCCGCACCCGCTGAAACAGATCGCGAGCGACTTCGCGTCGCAATGCCTTAAAACCACATTGCGTGTCATTAATGCCGCGCAATGCAACTAACCGGATGATCCAGTTGAAGACCCGACCCATCACATGACGATACCAGGGTTCACCTTCACGTGATGCACCTACTCCTTCACGTGAGCCAATGGCGATTGGATAACCACTTTCGATAGCAGCCCGCAGCCGTGGCCATTCTTCAATTGGCGTTGCCAGATCGGCATCACACAGCAAGATGATCGCGCCGCTCGCTGCTAACGCACCGGTACGCACGGCAAACCCTTTGCCGCGATGATCACAGCGGATCACCTTGACTCCAAATGACTCTGCCAACTCTGCTGTGCGATCCTCACTGCCATCATCAACTACGATGATCTCAGATTCGTATGGCTCGTTGGCAAGAAATGTCTTAATGGCGGTCAGTGTTTCCGGTAAACGGCGCTCTTCGTTATAAGCCGGAATCACTATCGAGAGAAATGGTTGATCACTCATCATTCATCACTATCTCTCTACTGTCAGCTACCCGAGATCGAGTGCTTTGGCAATTAACTCTGTTTCTGCGGCGGTAAGTGCCCGCCGCGACCAAAAGTGAGGTAAGGCCCGCAGCCCGGCCAACTGACCACGTAAGCGCGCCCGCGCTGCTGGCTCGCGAATATGACGCAGGCTATGCAGCGCAAACCGCAATTGCGAAGCAATGAGTGCCGGCCAGTAGCGGCGCATCAAGTCTGACGGCATGTTTTTAACCCATACCAGAGGGAAATTGCGCCCGCAATAGTAACTGGCCAGTGCTCCACCACCACTGGCACTCAAACGATGATAGACAACCGCCGTCGGCACGAAAATGGTGCGCAATCCCTTCCGGCGGGCACGTAAATTCAAGTCAACATCTTCACAGTACATCACTAGTGCTTCGTCAAATACACGCCCATCTTCGGCCAGAAGACCGAGCGCACTGCGCCGATAGGCTGCAGCACCAGCACATGGCCCAAACACTTCACTGTACGCATCGTATTGACCGCGATCTTCCTCCCAAACCCCACGGTTACCCGGCTCGCCATTCGGACGATAAAAATCACCGGCTGAATGTAGAACATTGCGCCGATCAAACAACCGTAACTTAGATGCAGCAAAGGCAAATTGCGGCCAGCGTTCGAGCGCGCCGATCAGTGCCGCCAGCCAGTTCGGATCAGCCTCAGTATCGTTGTTAAGGAGGGCCACAAAAGGCTGATGCGTAACCGCCAATCCCGCATTGACCGCTGCCGCAAAACCGCGATTCTGAGCTAAGCGTAAGACCTGTACTTCCGGGTAGCGCGACGTTATAATGGCTACCGAGTCATCTGTACTGGCGTCATCGACAACGGTTACCGTAAAGTCACGTCGGGTCTGCGCACGTAACGAATCGAGACAGACGGGCAAAAGGGCACTACCGTTGTAGTTTGGAATAATGACATCGATCATGACGATAATTCATTGCGCAGCCGTGCCAGATAAACCGCAAGCGCTTCTTGCCACGGTCGAAAGGTGATGCCTAGCGCAGCTCCGGCCAGATTGGCAAGGGGAGTGTACGGTGGCGGCGTACTATCACGCTGAAAATCACGTAAGCGGATCGGATGCAGCGGCGTGCTCATGCCAAGCTGACGCAGAATCTCGGCGGCAAACTCATAACGTGAGCAGATACCGTCGTTGACAAAATGGTACGTCCCGTAGTAGTCAGTTTTGATCAGGCGAGCCAATCCGATCGCAACATCATACGTATACGTTGGACTACCAATTTCATCGGCCACCATACGCAGGCCCTGAGCCGGTGGATTACTCGCCAAGCGCAGAACGGTACGCACAAAATTACGTTCACCGCCGAAGAGCCAGGCCACCCGCACAATAAAGTGTTGGGATATTAGCGTTCGCACAACCTGCTCACCGGCCAGTTTACTTTGTCCATACGGATTAATCGGTCGGGTAGGATCGTCTTCAAGATACGGACGCTGCCCATCACCTGCAAAGACCTCGTTAGTACTGATATAGACCATCGTTGCCTGAATGCGCCGACATCCAAGCGCTACATAGCGCGTTCCCAGACCATTGACCCGGTAGGCCAGGATTGGATCCCGCGCACACCCATCAACATTTGTGTAAGCAGCAGCGTGAATCACCACATCAGCGCCCGTGGCGGCAATATGATCAACCGTTGCCGGATCGGTTAGCTCGAGCTGATCGTGGCCTAATGGTATCAACTCATGCTGATCGGCCAATGTGGCGACAAGCGCCTGGCCTAATTGTCCATTTGCTCCGGTAATTGCAATCCGCACGTTGTGGCTCCTCAGATACCAGTTAACCGACTTCACAGAGTAGCAGAAGAGCCGGTTTGCGTCAACCAATCTCGTTGATCTACTTTCAACATTCTCACCCGACCTGGCAGACGTGAGGAGAGCGGGGAGGTCGCAAGGAGTGAGAGGAATATCCGCAGCGTGTGCCGAGACACGCTGCGTTCCGTGTCGAGGTGGTCTCCGGTCGAGCCCCTGGTCGCTCGCCGATGATGCGCCTTCGCGCATGGTAGGGGCAGGTTCCAAACCCGTCCATCTGGTGTGCGCCTGCGATGGACGCCGTTCCACCGCTGCCGACGCAGGATGTGGGCCGACAGCCAGCGCACCAAGGTAAGCGGCATCGATTTGGAGATCGTCGTGACGGTGGGAACGACATTCATCGGTAAACCTGACCAAACACTGAGAACTTTAAAAACCCCTATTGATATACGAAGGGGTTTCAGAGTTTTCAATAATCTATAGTTATACCAATCCTGTCTGTGACAACCGGGTATCATTCCTCCCAAATGCATGCGTCTGCAAGCAGAACACTGTGAACGTATCTGAGCAATGCTATCCGCGATGCACGCGATGAGACCCGGTGCTACTTGCCAGCACTGGAAAGAGCGCCGCTCTGAATCCTTTGTCGTCCGGTCACGGCGGATGCCTCCTATCGATGGACGGAACCTGATGGCCACCCGCCTGATGCCGTCGGAATCACCTACTGGGGCACGGCGCGCCGTGCCCCTACAGCCCCCTCATTCCCCCAAAACCCTTCGCCAGGAGAGAAAGGGTGATTTAGAAAGGAATATGTAGACATACTGTTAGACCACGATACGGCCCCAAACCGCTTAGCGCCGCTATCTCCCTGTCTCCACCGTTACGATTGGCTATCACTGTTGGTTAGAACTTCGATCGAAATCCCTGTCCTGAGCAAACGGAATGCGTAATTCAACGCAAATACCGGGCCGATCAGGTCGGTTCCGCATCTGATAGCTCCCACCTACCGCCAGAATAATCCGTGCCACCTGAGCCAGACCCAGTCCCATTCCTTCAACCTGACCGGTAAAACTGCGTTCGGCCTGGTAGTAGGGTTGCCATATCTTCTGCAAATGTTCAGGTGGTAAATGCACACCATCGTCGCAAAATACCAGACGAACCTGCTGCTGGGCAAGATCGGCATCAACCCGTAACGTCACGACCGGACGTTGTTGAGGATGGAATTTACGTGCATTTTCACACAACTCACGTAGAACAATTTCCAAACTACGCCTTGAAATGAGTAAACGACGAGAGTCAAGTGCCGGATCAATCTTGAGACTGATCGTTGGCATCGCTAGCTCTTGATTGATAGCGGCAACAATCACGGGTAAATCAAAGACAGTACATGGATCAACTTGCTGAATGTCACCAGGACTACGTACATAAAGTAAAATATCATCAATAGAATGTTTTAGACGATGAGCGCCACTCAGCGCAATCGCTGCAATATTTCGTGCCATTGCACGATCCATATGCTCGATATTATCGTGGAGAATATTCAAACCACCTATAATACTGGCCAAAGGGGTTCGCAATTTATGCGAAATGGCGGTGTGAAACGTCCACATATCACGTTGCGCGGTAATTTGTTGGGTTACATCACGGAGCGTGACGACTACTTGATCGTCAGTAGCCTGGATGATCGCAGCTTCAACCTGAAGCCACTGCTCAGGGCTATGGAGTGTTTCTGGATGAACGAGATAGCGCGGTTCCACCGTCGCAGCGGGCCATTGTTCCCACGCCTCTGGTGGAACTAGGCGATAACGCTGAGAAACTAATTCCCGCAGTGTCTGAACGGGATGATCCTGCTCACCAAGACCAAGATAGGTACGGGCACGTCGATTGGCATATCGAATCCGATCATTCCGGTCGATGATTACGTAAGCGTTATCAGATGTCTCGACCACCCATTCAAAGCGCGCCCGCTCGGCATTCACTCTGGCCTGCTCTTGTAGCAGCCGACGGTACCGGTTTAGGCGTAAGACGGTGTTAATACGCGCCTGTAATTCACCTGGATCAAACGGCTTCGTGATGAATTCATCGGCGCCAGATTCAAACCCACGGATCTTTGCCTCACGATCATGTAAGCCGGTGATCATCACAATCGGTATCTGAGCTAGCACCGGATCATCGCGCAATCGCCGACACACCTCGAAGCCGTCCATGTCCGGCATCACCACATCGAGCAAGATTAGGTCGGGTAGGTGCTGCTGTGCAAGTTGCAGCGCCTGATCACCGCGCTGAGCAGTAAGCAGGCGGAGGTTGAAAGGGGTAATTATTTCGACGAGCAGTGAGCGCATCAGCTCATCGTCGTCAACAATCAAGATTGTATTCTGTTCCATGGTTATATCGTACCACAGAGCTATTTCGGCTGTCGTGACAAAATTGTTCTTTTTGAAGGGGCTTTTGCTGGGTCAAGATAGACCGCGTTGTCTGTTAGCGCATCAAAAAGCCGGGTTCTTGATCAAGCTCGAAATCTGTTCAACCCATCCGGCAGCATCGCCTGTGTATCATGCGATCAGAATGGCAGGTCCTGATCAGAAAGCGTGCGCATAGCACCATCAAGTATTGCTAGGGGCAGCCCATGCGTTGCCGCTCCAAATAGATAGGGTGTTGTCGAGGAGGCATTCCACAAATGATTACGCGACCACGTGCGGGCAAGCCAGGCATCATGCATACTGTGTGACATTCGTTGAGACACGACATACCGTGTCCGTCAGTGGTACCGGGGTGGAGTGCCGAACATACAGACGGTAACAACAGTGGCGATACGATCTGTATCGGTTGGGGTATCGCTACTCTTTCGCGTCAGGTCAATTACCCGATTCTCACGTCAAGCCGGATGCGAGGAATGCCTAAGTGACGAATGGATTATTGATCACGCGCCGAGAGTATGTCTGAAAAACGTCCCGTTACCTGGGAACGTGAGCCTCTGACCCACATCCCGAAGGAAGCGGGTGAAATCTGTCTGAGCGGAACAATACACGACAGCAGAACGCGGCTGCGTTCCACAGCCAACTTAGCTTCCCTCGTCCCTTCCTCTCCCAAAATGAGAGAACAGATGGGTTAGCAGACGGTCAGGTGCGGAAAGGGAATGCCTAGAAACCCTTTCAAACCGGCCCTAATCCCGCCCGTGTGGACTGGATGATGCTCAACAACTCATCATCGCTTAACGAATAACCATTCTGCTCCCACCACTGACGATACCAGGCCAGATTGGCCGTAAACGCTCGAATCACCTCATCACGACTAAGCGGTGGTATCTTTCGCCGCAATGCTTCCCGTATCTCCTGGCGATCGTCCTCGGTTAGTTCAGGCAACGACTCGAGAATTCGGTCGGCGCGAAGCAGAAACAGCTCACGCTCAATGGTCGGAAAATCGCCACTGATTTGGCGAATATTGCCGAGATAGGCAACAGTGCGTTGCCGTGGTTGACCGCGTTCATCACGATAGCTCTCAACCAGATAGGCATCATAGAAATTGGTGTTGGCAATCTCGGCATTTTTGTGTTTACGCACAACCCAACGGATATACATAGCGCAACTCCTGCGCGAATGCCTGACGATGCTGCATGAAGCTGTTTCGCAGGTACGAAGGATACAGCACCCTTGAGATAAAGCATCGCTTGATGATTCGGTAGGTGTATCCTGCAACCCGCGACGATAGAGACACGAATATCTATAGATTTTGCTTTTATTTGCCTATTATAGCATATTGGCCCAATGTTGTCATGCCTTTTTGCTTTTAAATCAAAAAATTGTCTGAAAAACGCATCCAGGCTGATCAGCGTTGTGAGGCAGAGGCTCTCACCTTCCCCCGATACTCCTTCCTCTCCCATAGGGGGAGAGGAAGGGAGAGGTAGAGCCGAAAACTAACGGGAAGGGGGCTAAACCCGCCTCCTCAGCATAGAACGGCGATCCCCACGCGATGGCAGTCACAGCAGTGCTGTGACCCTCTCTGATAGCATCTTCCGGCACTCATACCGATCACCGCCCTGATAGGGGCAGCTCCCCAACCAGTCCCCTACAGTATGCTAATGACCTGATCTGGACTGATCCGACGTATGAACCATTACGATACCGCTATCACACCAAAGGAGATAAAACCAGTACAGACGGTAACAAAAGCGAAAACGGGAGAGGCGTTTATCTCTTCGCCTCTCCCGTCTCCCCGATCCGGTAATTCCCGTTGCTCGCGATAACTGGGTTGCGGTGCACTAGCGCTGAATAATCGGTACTAGTACCCGATAAGTGAATTGCACTGCCGGACTAATCAAGCTGAATTCATGTTGTTCACCATCAGCTTCGATCTCGACCAGCCAGTAGTGATAGCTCACATTCGGCTGCGCCGTGCGGTCAAACCACTGGTAGCTGGCGCCACTGCCTGCACTGCCCTGAGCCGGAATTGGCGTGGCGACAATGGGCATCGCATCGACGCGATTACCAGTACTACTGCGCAGCAACAGGAAGCCAACTGTGTCGCGCTCACTACCGGTGACCCAGCGTAGCAACACTCCGTTCCCTTGGCGTTCGGCAGTGAAGCTGAGCAGCGTGATGGCGGTTGGCGGCGCTGGTTGATGGATACCCGCCCACCAGCTTGTATCGGTCTGACCATACCCCAACGTAAATACGGTTGTCTGACCAGTCGCTGGATTAACATCACTATCGCGGTTGTCATCGCCGCCCTGTCCTGGTGCACTGAATACCCACCCATTCGGTATCGTAAACGTGAGGTAGTATTGGCCCGGCGGCAGGTTTGTGAACAGGTAGTAACCATTGCTATCGGTTACTACTGTATCGACCAGCGTTCCATCAGACCGATACAGGCTGACAGTGACGCCGCCGACACCCTGCTCTCCTGCATCAGCGATGCCATTCGCATTGAGGTCATGCCAGACCCGATTACCAACACTGGCCGGACGGTAGAGGCCCGCGTCCCAGGTGAGGTCAACTTCGCCGGATTCGAGCACCGTCGCGCTCATTGCACCCGTGGTCGGGTTGGCGTCAGAGTCGATGGCATCATTGCTCCCTCGATTGGCGGCCGTGAGAACGTAACCGGTGGGTGGTACAACCGTCACCGTGTACGTCCCCGGCGCCAGATCGTCAA
>JAGHYT010000133.1:0-10076 GCA_017743535.1 Chloroflexus sp. | reverse complement strand
CTTCGATGAACTGTGGACACGTGTCTACAACTCGCCCCTAAATTGAGACGCACCCACGAATGGGGACGAATGGGGTGACGGTTGCGCATTCACAAACGATCAGGTATACTATTACTTCGGTGTACGATAACGGCGCATGTCGCTGCAAAGGGGCGCACCAAATCCACAGCGAAGGAGGTGATAGAGGAAGGATCACGGTAGCAACAAAAGAATCGGGCGATGCCCCACGCCAGGTCACGATTCTCTATCGCAACCAGGTACCGTTGATCCGGCAGCGCTATGCGAGTTGAACGTCGAGAAGGCGAAACCGTTGAACAGCTCATTCGCCGCTTCAATAAAGGTGTTGTCGCTGAGCGAATCACCAAGACCTATCGTGAGAAAATGCATTTTATCTCGAAGAGCGAGCAGCGCAAAGAGAAGCGTCGTCGCGCCGAGCGGAATCGTCGGAAGAAACTGGCCAAGGCTGCTGCGCTTGGTCTGAATTGAAAAACCTGCGATGGCACATACGTTGCAGCGTAAAGCACGTATTGTGCCATCGAACATCTTGAGTAGCGGAAGATAGGGTTATGTTTGACAAACTGGCTGCCGTTGCCGAACGCTACGATGAATTAACCGAATTGATGGCGAAGCCAGAGGTAGCAACAAATGCATCCCTCTTGCAGCAGTATGCTCGTGAACAGCGCGAACTAGAAGATATTGTTGCTACCTATCGCGAATATCAGGCTACCCAACGTGCAATTGACGAAGCAGAAGCGATGCTCGACGATAGCGATCCTGAATTGCGGGCACTGGCTCAGGAAGAGCTTGAGACCCAGCGTAAGCGATTGCTCAAGCTGGAAGAGCAACTGAAGCTGCTTCTGCTGCCACGCGATCCCAACGACGAAAAGGATGTCATTATGGAGATCCGGCAGGGCGAAGGTGGTGACGAAGCAGCGCTCTTTGCCGCCGATCTCTTCCGCATGTACACACGTTTCGCCGAGTCGCGCGGCTGGAAAGTTGAAGTTGATAGCCTGACCGAAAATGGTATCGGTGGTATCAAAGAGGTTATTTTCCAGATTCACGGTCAGGGCGCTTACAGCCAGTTGAAGTACGAGGGTGGCGTCCATCGCGTGCAGCGCGTACCGGCCACCGAAGCGCGTGGTCGCATCCATACATCGACGGCAACTGTAGCTGTACTCCCTGAGGTCGAAGATACTGAGATCGAGATCAAGCCGGAAGACCTGCGCATTGATGTCTTTCGGAGTGCTGGTCACGGTGGGCAAGGGGTGAATACAACTGACTCGGCGGTACGGATCGTTTATAAGCCCGGTACACCGGAAGAAATTGTTGTCACCTGTCAGGATGGTCGGTCGCAGATTCAAAACCGCGAGCGGGCAATGGCTGTGTTGCGTGCGCGTCTGTACGCTCGTGAACAAGAGAAACGTCAACGCGAGATTGGCGCCTCACGACTCGCCCAGGTGGGGAGTGGTGAACGGGCTGAGAAGATTCGGACGTATAACTTTCCGCAAGATCGGATTACCGACCACCGGATTGGACAGAACTTCTCGAACTTGCCGGCAGTTCTTGACGGTGAACTTGATAAAATTATTGAGGCGTTGATCATCTACGATAACGCCGAACGGTTGCGGGCCAGTGGCATCAGCAACTGAGTGTGTATCCGATCCACGTCTTGCACCTGGGAGTGTGAGCTTCTGGCCCGCACTCCTGAGGTGAGCGGATATAGCTGCTCTCAGCAATTATTTGACTGCGTGCAGCAGCGCGTGTCTCCTCACTGTACGGCAGGCATTCTGATCATACGAATGAGACATCGCTTAGAGCCTGACCAAACACCCAGCTTTCTCGTGGAGCACGTACCGTACCCGCGTAATCATTACCTGTCTGAAAAAATGTTGAGTTATGTACAACACTGAGACTTGACTTCAGCAAGCCAATCATTCCTTCAATCCCTGCTCAGCAAGGGCATATTCAGCTACACGCTCAGGGAATGGAAGAAGCGCCTGATGCAGTGCCGCTGCACCTCTGGCACGCAGACTTCTCCCCGAGCACTGGCGGGTCGGGAGGTTGGGGGAGGGGGCAGAAGTGCGAACTGAACCTGTTGCATCTCGATACCCCGTCCCAATACCTGGAATCGCTCTACCCCCCTTTTGTAACCCATTGTCTGGGGATCGTCCTGATCCTGCATACGTGCCTTATCGCTGTTGTTGCCAATCTCCAAGGTCGGTAGGATATGATGTTCGTCTGATCTGTTCGTTCATACCATCACGTATCCATCAAAACCCTCGACTAGATACATTTCAGACACTCTCTAAGATTTATGAATAAAAGGATAATTTTTGATCATTGGGCGTATGTAAGAAAAATTTTTCACAATCCTATGTTCAATGAAAGATAAAATTATCTTTGGTCTCTATGGTGAGAAGATCACCTTCTTGCAGTGAAGTCTGTCATGCAATGCACGAGATTCACGAGGAGGGGCGAGGCACCCCTTTGCCCCTACCGGTGTCCACGACGATGGTCACTGTGCCCCTACATCCATCGATGGGTTGCATCCGTTATACCGTGAGACGGTTATGCGGATAGGCACTTACACCAATTCTTGCTGTGGCAACCCGTGTCCGATCTTACCAGGCGTATGCGTCAGTGTACGGAATATGATGTGTAGATAGGATTGGTGTGATCCGGTTCTGCCTGGTAGAATTGGTGTCAGGCGCACGTGGCAGATCAACAAGAAACAATAATGGCTCCGCGCCAGCCATGCAAGTGTTGTCGTAGTCGGTGTGTTTGGAGGTGGCCGCTGTGCGTTCGTTCTTGTCTATCCCATGCGGGAATCTCCCAATTATCGGGTACAATGTACGCCACTAGTAACGATACCTGATCGTACTGTTGGCATCAAGCAGGAGAGCGTCATGTTGCCACCGGCCCTTGCAACCTTCATTGAGCGCATGCCCAAAGTTGAACTGCATCTCCATCTTGAAGGCGCCGTTTCACCGCGCACCTTTTTGCAGTTGAGTCAGCGCAATGGTGTTGCACTGCCGGTACAGCATGAAGCAGAATTAGCTGCGCTCTTCCAATACGACGACTTTCAGCATTTCCTCGACACGTTTATGGTCTTAGCCGAAACAATCGTTTCTGGTGAAGATTTTGCGCTGCTCGCTTACGAGTTGGGGAAAGAACTGGCAGCGCAGCAGGTACTCTATGCCGAAGTGATGATTTCGCCAATGCAGCATGTGCGGCGGGGGATCGATCTCCGTGAGGTAGTGGCTGGTACTGCGGCGGGTTTTGCGCAAGCCAGAGAGCAGGGTGGGCCGTTGGTGGGCATCGTCTTCGATTATGGCCGACAATATGGCGCTGAAGCAGCGTGGCCGATCCTCGAAGTAGCTATTGACTGTCGGGCACTAGGAGTGGTGGGATGGTCGATTGGCGGTAATGAGATTGGTCATCCGCCGGAAGAATTTGCTACGTTATTTGCGGCAGCGCGCAAGGCTGGCTTAGGTGTAATGGCCCATGCCGGTGAAGTTGTGGGGCCGGCCAGTGTGTGGGGGGCGATTGATGTGCTAGGGGTTAGCCGAATCGGTCACGGGATTCGTAGTATCGAAGACCCCACCCTAGTAGCAACCCTCATTGAGCGTGGCATTGTCCTCGATGTTTGTCCGAGTAGTAATATACGAACGAAAGCTGTCACCTCCTGGCAAGCCCATCCGTTACGGCAACTGTACGATGCTGGCGTATTGGTGACGATCAATTCTGACGATCCGACCTTTTTTGAGACGACGATCAGCGAGGAGTTTCGTCGGGCTGCTATTCATCTGGGTTTTACCGTCGATGATCTTTGCACCATGACGCGCAACGCTGCTCAGGCCACGTTCTTACCGCCAACAGAACGTGCGACGCTGGTGACAACAATCGAGACTCTTCAACGCAACCTGCGGTTAGAGCTAGGTATCTAGCATTCAACCCTGCTGTTCCGTTATTTGCGGGATGCCAAAGGCTAATGCCGTGCGGAGCCGCGCTGGAAACGAAGGTGGAAATGGTTATCAGCGAAACCGTCAGAATATGCTACAATATGATATATCTGCGTAAGATTGTAATGTGATACGTTTGAATAGAGGTCGCCTGTGACGCAAAATGGCCAGGAACGCCCGGTTGTACTGGAAGCGCGCAATATTACCAAACGTTTCCCCGGTGTCGTCGCTAACGATAATGTTTCGCTCAAACTGTACAAGGGTGAGGTGCTGGCACTCCTCGGTGAAAACGGCGCCGGTAAATCAACCCTGATGAATATTCTTTACGGCCTCTACCATCAGGACGAGGGCGAAATTTTCGTTAAAGGTGAGCTGGTCAGGATTACCAACCCGCACGAGTCGATTGCACGCGGTATCGGGATGGTACACCAGCACTTTCAACTGGTACCGGTGATGACGGTCACCGAAAATATTATTCTTGGCAATGAGGTCACGCACGGCCCCTTCCTCAACCGCAAACAGGCTGCCGAGCGTATCCGTGCTATTTCTGCGCAGTACAACCTGGTCGTCGATCCCGATGCCTTGGTTGCCGATCTCGATGTTGGCGCACAACAACGGGTTGAGATTATTAAAGCTCTTTACCGTAACGCTGACATTCTCATTCTTGATGAACCAACTGCCGTATTAACGCCGCAGGAAGCTGATGACCTGGTACGGGTGATGCGTACATTGACTGCTCAGGGTACATCGATCATCTTCATTACCCACAAACTGCGGGAAGTGCTGGAGGTAGCCGACCGGATCATTGTGTTGCGTGGTGGTAAAGTTGTTGGCGAAACAACACCGGCTCAGGCGACAGAAGCCAGTCTGGCGGCGATGATGGTCGGGCGTGAAGTTATTTTGAAGGTCGAAAAGCAGCCCGCCCGTCCTGGTGCAATAGTGCTTGAAGTGCGTGGATTACGGGTACGCGATGACCGGCAACTACTGGCGGTCAAAGGGGTCGATCTCGAAGTACGTGCTGGTGAGATTCTGGGGATTGCTGGCGTTCAGGGTAATGGGCAAACGGAGTTGGTTGCGGCGCTGACCGGTCTTCGCCCCAGCGAAGCAGGTACTATCCGCATTGATGGGGTTGATGTGACGAACGCAACACCGCGTCAAATCAGTGAACTGGGTGTTGCTCACATTCCCGAAGATCGTCAGCGTGATGGATTGGTAGCTTCGTACCCGCTGACAGATAATTCGGTGTTAGAGTTGTACTACCTCCCGCCTTTTGCCCGTGGGATTGTGCGGAACGATCAGGCAATTAACGAACACTGCGCCCGACTGGTCAAAGAGTTTGATGTACGCACCCCTGGAATTACCGTGCCAGCCAGCTCGCTCAGTGGTGGTAATCAGCAAAAACTGATCGTTGCCCGCGAGTTCAGTCGTCAGCTTAAGTTGTTGATTGCTGCCCAACCGACCCGTGGCATCGATGTCGGCTCAATTGAGTTTATTCACAACCAGATCGTTAAAAAGCGTGACGAAGGGGTTGCAGTGTTGCTTGTCTCGGCTGAACTCGATGAAATCCTCTCATTGGCCGACCGCATTGCGGTGATGTATCACGGCCAGATTGTTGCAACCGTGAAAAACGGCGAACTCTCACGCGAAGAGCTGGGTTTACTGATGGCAGGTGCGACGTTGGATCGTTCAGTCTCGGTGGAAATCTGAGATCGTGCTTGAACGAGCACACTATTCACCTTCCTTATCCGTCTTTTGCCTGCCCGACCAGATAGCAAAGACGTGGGAAGAGGCGAGCCGGTACAGACAAGATTGCACAATATTACTACCCGGATATAGTCAGGGAGAGAAGCATGGCGCAGGCAGCTACTGAAACAGGTATTCGTCAATCTGCGCTCCGTTTATTATGGGATCGCTGGTCAGGGGTTTTCGTGCCGATTTTGGCCGTCTTTACGGCGCTCGTGGTGGGCGCATTCATTATCGGTATCACCGGCGCCGACTGGCAGGCGGCATATATTGGCCTCTGGGAAGGCGCCTTTGGTTCACCACGGGCGCTGGCTGACACAGTAGTTCGTTCGACACCGTTTATTATTTGCGGGCTATGCGTAGCATTGGCATTTAAAGCTGGTCTCTTCAATATTGGTGCGGAAGGGCAGCTTTACGCTGGTGCGGTCGCCTCAGTCGTGATCGGTACGACGTTACAAATGCCGGCCATGTTTCATATTCCGGCAGCACTGATTGCGGGAGCGTTGGGTGGCGCAGCCTGGGCAGCGATTGCCGGTTTTCTGAAAGCCCGTACCGGTGCTCACGAAGTGATCAATACGATTATGCTCAACTACATTGCGTTGCGCATGACAGATTGGCTGATCCGGAGCAAAACGCCGTACATTCTTGGTGATCCTGCCGATACCACGGGTGCTCGCTCTCGTCTGGTAGCTGAAACAGCGCGCTTACCGGGGATTCAGGTTGGTAGCTCGACCATTCTTCATCTAGGGATTCCTCTGGCGCTGGTACTGGTTTTCGTGGTAGCTTGGTTCCTATATCGAACAACGCTTGGCTTCGAGATGCGAACTGCCGGGACTAATCCTCACGCAGCGCGCTATGCCGGTATCAATGTGCCACGCACGATTGTTCTGGCGATGGCAATTGCCGGTGGTCTGGCCGGTATCGCCGGTGCAATTGAGGTCATCGGTGTACGCGGTGCACTCAGTGCAGACTTTTTTTCGGGGTTGGGTTTTGATGCGATTGCAGTGGCTCTGTTGGCCCGTGCTAATCCGGTTGGGATCATCTTTTCAGGATTGCTGTGGGGAGGGCTGCTGACCGGTGCACGGCTGATGCAGGTACGGGCTAGCCTCTCCATCGATGTGATTAAAATTGTGCAGGCACTGATCATTATGTTTGTGGCCGCCGATCAGATTGTGCGCTTTATCTATCGCTTGCCGAAGCGTAAGCCCGGTGAAGAGACCCAACTCTCAAAGGGATGGGGCGGGTAAATGGTGTCGCTTGTCTGTTCAGAACTGGCATGAGGACAGGCGAGAAAACCCTTTGCTCATACCCACAACGAGTTTGCGTGTAGCCAGCGACGGCGCTCGGCAGAGCGCCGTTTTGTACCTTCAGGATCAAACGATATGAACGACATGTCGTTGCAACATCGACCGGCACGGGCTGCCAATGAAGAGCGGATGGCTGAGATTATCTTGCCGCATCAAACAAATGGGTACGGAACGATGTTT
This sequence comes from Chloroflexus sp., assembly GCA_017743535.1. Taxonomy (GTDB): domain Bacteria; phylum Chloroflexota; class Chloroflexia; order Chloroflexales; family Chloroflexaceae; genus Chloroflexus. Next base: position 2,884 of record JAGHYT010000133.1, on the reverse strand, counting down.
GGCGGTGATGTGATGGCTTTGATGGATAAAGCTGCGGCCATCGCTGCGCTGCGTTTCTGCCGCTTACCGGTCGTTACTGCTTCTACCGAACGGATTGATTTTCGTACCCCGATCGGTCAGGGAGAAATTGTTGAAGCGTTCTCGCGAGTTATTTACGTGGGACGCAGCTCGATGGTGGTGCGAGTGCATCTCTTTGCCGAGCATCCGTTGATCGGTGATCGGCGCCTATGCACAACCGGCTACTTCAGTATGGTGGCTATTAACCGCGAAGGCGGCCCGGCGCCAGTCGTACCACAATTGTTGCTCCTCGATGACGAGGCGCGGGCAGAACATGCTATTGGGGCTGAGATTCACGCTGCAATCGCTGCACGACGTCATAAACGAACCACAGGATAACCATGATCGACGAATCACTCTTTCGCCAGACTATGAGTCACTTTGCCTCCGGTGTAACGGTGGTGACAACGGCTCTTGGTGATCGCCTGGCCGGTCTGACGGTCAGTTCGTTTGCTTCATTATCACTCAACCCACCGCTGGTGCTGATTTGCATTGACCATAATGCTGCCAGTCATGACGTTATTGCCGCTGCCGGTCAGTTTGCGGTGAACATCCTGGCTGAAGATCAGGAATATCTCTCGCGGCGATTTGCGATGCATGACGGAGCAAAATTTGCACCGCACAGCTTTACTATGTCACCTAATGGTTTGCCATTGCTCAACGGGGTATTGGCGCAGATCGAGTGTCGGCTCTACGATAAGCTGCCCGGCGGGGATCATACAATCTTCGTAGGGGAAGTGATCGCGGCACGAGTGTTCGGGGGCAGACCTCTGCTCTATTACCGATCAGGCTACCATCAGTTGGGGTAAGTGGTTAGGTTGAAATGCATCTGACCAGGGAGAGTATTAGAAATGAGCGAATCAAGCATCGACATCCTACCCCTTGCGATAAAAGAATCACATCAGCTTTACCGAACACGGATCGCAATCGGTCATGTTCGAACCTGCACATGCCCCTCTAATCACCTGAACTGTCTGACAGCAAAAGAGTGGATAAAGTGTCAGCTTGGGGTTTGGCAATTTGCATATGAAGGTCGAGACATTAGAGATAAAAATGTCCATCCAGCAACCTTTCCCATCGCGCTTGCGAAACGAGTTATCAGTCTCTTCACCCACGAAGGTGAGCTCGTCTTAGATCCCTTCGTAGGTAGTGGAACAACGCTTGTTGCAGCACGAGAACTTAATAGAAATGCTATCGGTTTTGATCTTCAAGAGAAATATATTGACCTCTGTGTTGAGCGTTTAGCCTCTCATGATTTGTTCAATTGCACTCAACAAATTGCGGTTCACGATGACGCTCGCAACATTCCTGCATATCTGCAACCAGAGACCATCAGCCTGATCTGGACCTCGCCTCCCTATGCCAATCTTCTTAACAGGAAACGACTGAATAAATCCAGACGTGATCGAAAGAATGAACAGTTTGGGAAGATTGAGCAATACTCACAAGACCCTCGTGATTTGGGCACGATGCAACTCGAAGAGTATACAAAAGCGATGGGAGACATTTTTGAGATGTTACTGCCGTTGCTCAAACCGAAAGCTCACTGTGTCATTAATGTTCCTGATATGTGGTGGGAAGATCGGCGCATTACTATTCACGTAGCATTAATTGAAGAGTTGCGGCAACGAGGGTATGAGCTTAGAAACATTATCATTTGGGACAGAACAAATATTGTAAATAAAGTGGGTATATTCGGATGGCCAAGCAATTACATCACAATGGGAACAACATTTGAGTATCTCTTGGACTTTTGGAGACCACAGATATGAAGCTTTACACTAAAGATGAGTTGATATCACTTATTCGCCAGAAAAGTGCGGCGGGATGGCACAAGAGCGTGAAGCAAACCAAAGATACTCGTAACGATGGTGCAGTTGGTAACACATTGGAGGTGTTACTTGGTCTTCAAGAGAATAACCTCCCTATACCAAATGTGCAGGAATGGGAACTTAAAGGACAACGGTCACAGACAAGATCTCTCGTAACTTTGAAGCATATAGAACCTTCACCACGTAGTGCAAAAATAGTAGCAAATCTTTTGCTTCCGAAGTATGGTTGGAAGCATCAAGGAGCTGGAACGAAATATCCAGCTAGTGAATTGAGTTTCAGAACAACAGTGAGTGCCACAAGTTATAACAACCGTGGATTTCGTCTACGTCTGGATCGAGAGAAGCTCTGCCTTGTATTCGATGCCTCTCAAGCCGATAAGCATGATCCTAGTATCGCAAGCTGGTTGAATTCAGTGAGTAAAAAAAAAGGACTTGGCCCTCTCGATCCAGAGCCATACTGGGGATTAAAAGATTTGGAGCATGAGATAGGTGCGAAGATAAAAAATTGCTTTTATGTAGTGGCAGATTCAAAAGTTGAAGATGGGTGCGAATTCTTTCGTTACGTGAAGCTGTTTGTATTATCAGGATTTTCGTTTAGTCGTTTTGTGAGCTGTATCGAGGAAGGAATAATTTTTGTCGATTTTGATGCACGCACAGGTCATAATCATGGGACTAAATTCAGAATCAAGCAACATTATTGGAGTATGCTGTATGAAAGTATTGAAGAGATTCCTTTAACCTGATAGTCACTCTTTAGCGTGTAGAGTATGCGTAGGAAACAAGTGCTCATTCTACTTGGGCTGGTCATCACCCTTGCAGCGTGTGTGACGGCACCAATTCAGGAACATCAACCAGTCATCGTTCCGACACTTATATCAACTCCTACCGCTTCTGCTGATGCTGGCGCAAGCTGGCATTTGATTGCTCCAGGAGTCGAATCTCGCCAGATCGAAGCACCGGGATTACCGGTACAAATCGTGCGGATCGATCCAACG
>JAGHYT010000132.1:0-10148 GCA_017743535.1 Chloroflexus sp. | reverse complement strand
AGATACTACGGCAGCCACTGTTCCAGCCGGTACGCACTATCCCAGAACATCCACTCCAGGCGTGATGAATAGATAAAGGCATCGCGCATGCGCTGTTGTTGAGTCGCCGAGACCTGTTCGGCGATACTGTCGGTCAACGCAATTGCCTGCTTGACCACCTCATCAAATTCTTGTCCGGCGTAAGTGTCGATCCACTTCTGATAGGGGTTGTTGGGGGCTGCTCGACGGTAGATGTCGTGACCGACTTCCCGATAGATCCAGAAACAGGGCAGGAGTGCCGCCATCCCTTCTTCATAACTACGAGTAGCTACGGTAGCCAGTAAGAAATTGGTATACGCAAAGCATGCAGGTGCTTGTTGGCGGGTTGGCGTATCGATCCCAAATTCGCGGAAATAGGTGTTATGCAACGAACGTTCGACAACCGCTACCCCTTCAGCAAAGTGAACAAACTGAAGGATCGCAGCTTCGTCGGGTGATCGCCCGGCCATTGTTGCTAGCGCTCGCGCAAAATCGGCCAAGTAGAGCGCGTCTTGCTGCATGTAGAAGGCGAATTTCTCGCGTGGGAGTGTACCCTGGGCCAACTCTTCATTGAAGGGGTGCTGAATAATCGCCTTGTAAATGTCGGTAATCGATTCCCAAAGTGTTTCGGTGAAACGCATCACAATCCTCCCTGCGTATAGATGAGACACTTGCCCGCAGGAAGCACATTGCACGAGAGGGGAAAAGCGGCGGTACCGGGGGATATTGTTCAGATCCGTTCCGATTTCCTACGCCGGCATTACCCGGATCAGGTGCAAGGGTGCCTCTCAGCCTCGCATACATCGCGAAGCGCCCCTACGGAACACTTGTAAATATATCCGAAGACGAGCGTGCGTGTCAAGCGGTTTTTGGGTTCTTCAGGGCTGCTCGAAGTGTTCAGGTTTTGGTTGAGTTTGTTAACGGATGTTGTTCGTACCCGCATAACGAGACCACCGGTTTGCGTCGGATGGACATGTGAGAAAAGAACCCTTTGGAAGCGGGCATAATGAGAAGATTAGGAAATGAGAGGGACTGATGCTCTTGCTAACACCCTTCCGCTTTCCGTGAAGGTGAAGAAGAACCGCGCATCCCGGCACATCTCCTTTCCCTGCCCCTAGTGGGAGATTGAAAGGGGGTTGGGGGAAGGTGAGGAGGGGAAACTGTTCCTACCGTGCACTGCGTTGACGGCATGCTGATAGCGGGTGGAACAACGTGCAACCGTGGGGTTGCGAAAGACATTCCCTGGCGAACACCGCCAAAACCCAAAAAACACCGGCGTTAATCTCTACTAACTGCTGTCAATCCGCTTACAGCGAGTCTATCGTGAACCATTGCGACAAATGCCTGAGTTGCCGCACAACGATAGCCGTGGTGGCGGAAGAGGAACCCAACCGTTCGTCGTGGGGTTGGGTCTACAAGTGGAATGCCGATCAGGTCGGGTTGATTACATAACACGAAGGAGGGTAACACAGTGGCCACTGAGAGTTGCCGCACCGCAGCCAGAATACTGCTGATCGTATTCATTTCGACCAGTACCTGTGGCTCTATTCCTGCCGTGTGGGCGCAACGATCCCACAACCGCCGGGTACAGAATGCAGGCGAGAGCAGGATCAACGGCTGTTGGTGTAACGCCTGTACCGGTACTTGCGGAAGATGTGCCCACGGATGCTGCCTGCCAACGATCAGAACCAGCTCTTCCGTGAACAAGTCTTCACCGACAACTCCGTCTGCTTCGGTGGGTGTGAAACCGATACCGAATTGTAATCGTCCCTCAGCCACACCCTGCTCAATATCGCCGGTCGCTAACTCTTCGATGTGTAGACGAATAGCTGGATAGGTTGTGGCAAAAGCCGCGACGAGATCTGGGATCAGGTAGGCGTTCACCGTCTGTACCACACCGATCTGTAGAACCCCCCGTTGTAAACCGGCCAGTTCAGCAAGTGCGGTTTGCGCTTCCGCCAATTCTTGCAAGGCACGACGAGCATGGGTGGCGAGGATTTCTCCAGCGGCAGTCAGGCGAATGCGTCGTCCGATTCGTTCAAGTAGCACTGCGCCGATTTCCTCTTCGAGCAACTTGATCTGTTGCGATAGAGCCGGTTGTGAAATGTAGAGCTTTTCAGCGGCACGGGTAAAGTGTCCTTCATCGACGACAGCCAGGAAATAACGTAGTTGGCGAAGTTCCATAGTCTGATAAGCGTAACTTATTGAAAAGATAAGAACCTTCTATTTTACTTATCATCATAGCGCGTCTAGACTGATCTTGTCAAACGCAGGATAAGGATTAAGAACAAACCAGGGAGGGTAGCGATGAGTGATGTAAGTATTCCCGGCTACACATATGGTACGGCGGCAGTAGCCCAATCGCCGATCAGTGAGGAAGAATTTGCTTTGCTGAAACAAACCGTGTTGTGGAGTGATGAAGACGAGCAGTATTTGCGCATGGCGGGTGAGGTGCTTAAAGACCAGGTCGAAGCAATTCTCGACCTATGGTACGGTTTTGTTGGTTCACACCAACATCTGCTCTACTACTTCACCGGTCCTGATGGGCAGCCGATAGAACACTATCTGGCGCGAGTTCGCCAACGTTTTGGGCAGTGGATTCTCGATACGTGTCAGCGCCCTTACGATCAGGATTGGCTGAACTATCAGATGGAGATTGCGCTCCGCCATTATCGCACCAAGAAGAATCAGACTGATGGTGTACAGTCGGTACCTATGATTCCACTGCGCTACATGATCGCTTTCATTTACCCCATTACTGCTACAATCAAAGAGTTTCTTGCCCGCAAAGGACATTCGGCTGACGAAGTGGAGCGTATGCATCAGGCGTGGTTCAAGTCGATTGTCCTGCAAGCGACGTTGTGGAGTTATCCGTATGCTAAAGAAGGCGATTTCTGAGCAGAGACCGGGATAATTCCCTATTCGGATTGAGAAACCGCTCCAACGATACGGTGACGGGCATGATCGGCGAGAGCACGAGGAACTTGGTCGCCGATCGCAGTCGGAACAGGAAGCTACCGCTGCTGTGCTCGTTCCGCTTCCTTGCTGCTCTCCCCTTGCTCCTCACCTTACGGGTAGTGATAAGAACTGTGAAAAGCTCTATCGACACACACTGAGTCTTGACAGATACCGCAACAGCAGCATATAATATCGCTCAACTACGATCACGTGATTCGGTACGACAAATGAAAATGTGTGTAGAGGGAGCTCGGGGAGCCGGGCTGAGAGGATGGTCAGATCCACCATCGACCTCACGAACCTGCTCTGGGTAATGCCAGCGAAGGGAATACACCGTCGTACTGTCGGTCTATATTCGGTATTTGCGCCACCCTTCGCGGGTGGCGTTTTTAGTTGGAGAAAAGGTATGTCATTACAAACCCGTTTGCGCGAATGGCTACCACGTCTGCAAGTTCCACCAACATGGGGGGTCGATCCCGTTCCTGCTGAGCATCGTCGTTTGCGCTGGTTTGACATCTTCGTGTTGTGGTCGAGTCTTGGGGTTGGGTTACTGGTGTTAGAAGCCGGTGCGTTACTCGTTCCTGGTTTGAGCTTATTGCAAGCATTGCTGGCAATTCTGGTTGGCACTGCAATTGGCACCCTCTTGCTGGCGCTGGTTGGGATATTGGGGAGCGAGCATGGCGTACCCACAATGGTGCTGCTCCGATCAGTGTTCGGGCGAAAAGGTTCTTACCTGGCGACACTCTTTAATGTTGTGCAACTGGTTGGCTGGACAGCCTTCGAGCTGTGGGTAATTGGCATAGCTGCCGATCAGGTTGGACAGGCCCTGTTTGGGTTCAGTAATCGCTCTCTCTGGGTGGCAGTCTTTGCAGTCTGGTGCACACTACTTGCTCTCGGTGGCCCACTCGTTGTGGTACGTGAGTGGCTGGAGAAGTTTGGTATCTGGATCGTCTACATTGTGACAATCTGGATGACGGTCTACCTGTTCACTCATTACGACATTCTTGCGCTCTTGAATCGGCCAGGAACCGGAGAAATGCCGTTTTGGTTGGGCGTAGATCTGGTAGCGGCAATGCCCATCTCCTGGATACCGCTCGTGGCCGATTATAACCGGTTTGTCCGTCGTTCAAAAGATAGTTTCTGGGGAACATACCTCGGCTTTGCCCTGACCAACATCTGGTTCTACGCACTTGGAGCGCTATTTGTGCTAACCGCAAATGTCAGTGAACCCACCCCTGATCATCTCATTACCGCCATTATGGCCATGACGGGCGGAATTGTGGCGCTGGCGGTCATTCTGGTTGATGAGACCGACAATGCGTTTGCCGACATCTACTCGACAGCAATTTCGATCCAAAATGTCTTTCCGCAATTTAACCAGCGTCTCTTGATCATCCTTACTGGCGTCATCGGTTTTATCTTCGCAACCATCCTCACCATGAGCGAATACTTCACCTTTTTGCTGTTGATCGGTTCGCTCTTCATTCCGCTTTTTGGCATTGTACTGGCTGACTATTTCGTTGTGAAGCGGTGGGGATTGGTTGGTGAGGCTGGCGAGTGGCGAATCAGTGCATTGGCTGCGTGGTTGTTGGGAATCCTGATCTACCAGTCGATAGCACAACTGGCGCCACAGATTGGCGCGAGTATCCCGAGTTTTCTGCTGACCTTCCTGGTTTACACGGGTTTACTCTGGGTCGGGCAGCGCCGTCTGGTTGGTGCCTCGCATGAAGGATAGTAGCCAGGAAGTACAGGGAATTGGGATCAATCTCTGCTTATAAGCGAAGGGAGGTGGTTACATTTGTTTTGGGTTGGCGCAGGTTCTGCCTGCGTTAACAGCATCGTAGACGCAATTGACATCGCTTCTCGCAGGTGGTCATTGGTAGAAAGGAATAAGCCATGAAGACACGTTTTATTGCTCAGGCGGTCGTGCTCATTGCGCTGGGGGTGGCATTAGCGCCGTTTACCTCATTTCCGGTCGGTATCGCCCGTATCAATCCTACCCAACACTTCATTAATGTGATCGCTGCTGTGTTGTTGGGTCCGTGGTGGGCAACCGGTATTGCTGGTGTGATTGCCGTGTTGCGCATTTCGATGGGGGTTGGTACAGTCCTGGCCTTTCCAGGTGGGATGATCGGGGCGTTGCTGGCCGGTCTGGTCTTCCGTTTCACGCGCAATATCTATCTGGCCGCCCTGGGTGAGATTGTCGGTACCGGTATTATCGCTGCCCTCGTAAGTGGCCTATGGGTTGCGCCGGTCTTTATGCAAAAGTCAATGGCGCTGAGCCTGCTGATCGCTTCGTTTCTCGGTAGTACCATCGTCGGATCGGCAATTGGATTAATCGTTCTCAAAGCGCTTGAGCGTGCCGGTGTGGTTCGTCTTGTCGAGCAACGTGGGAGTGTCAATTGACCGATAGCCAGATTGAAGTTCGCCGTTTCTCCTATCGCTATCCGCAGTTGGGATCGCAATGGGCGTTGCGCAACATCGAAGCGCAGATCAACGCTGGCGAGTATGTGTTGCTCTGTGGAGCGAGTGGCAGCGGTAAATCGACACTTGTGCGGGCACTCACTGGCCTTATTCCTCACGGGTACGATGGGGTTATTGAGGGTTCAATCGTGATTGACGGGGTTGATACCCGCAGCCGACCGCTCGCCGAGTGGTTGATGACGGTCGGTGTGGTGTTTCAGTCACCGCAGTGGCAACTCTTTAACAGCACCGTTACCCGTGAGCTGGCCTTTGGCTTAGAGAGTCTGGGTTGTCAACGACAAGTGATGCGGCAGCGGATTGATGCAGTCGCTGCTCAGCTTGGTATTGAACATCTGCTTGAACGCAACCCACAACAACTCTCTGCGGGTGAACAGCTTCTGGTTGCGTTAGGGACGGTGCTGGTGGTTGGTGCACGGATTATTGTTCTCGATGAACCGTTTGCCAATCTCGACGGTATGCATGTGGCCCAGGTGCAAGCGATCCTGCGCACACTCCATCAACAGGGCGTGACGATCATTGTAGCCGAGCATCGTCTTGGCCTGGTTGCTGCCGATGCCACCCGAATGATCGTTTTGCACGAGGGGCAGATTGTGCTCGATGGACGACCCGCTGACGTTTTGGCTCACGATATTCGTCGATTCCATCTCGAACCACCGCTACCGACGCAGATCGGTCGCGTTTTGGGTCTTGATCCGCTGCCGCTTACGGTTGAAGCATTGCTGGCGCGAGTTGATCGGCGGCAGTTTATGGAAGTGTATCAGCCATCAGTTGTGACCCTTCAGCGGGGCAATGGCTCGCCCCTACTTCGCACACACCAGCTCACTTACGCTATCGGGCAACGGCAATTGCTCGATAGCATTGATTTGCAAGTACATGCAGGTGAGAGTGTAGCTATTGTTGGCGCTAATGGTGCTGGTAAAACCACGCTGATCAAACACTTCAACGGCCTCTACCGTCCACAACACGGTCGCGTGAACGTATTGGGTCGCGATACACGCACGACACCAGTTTCGGAACTAGCGCGATCAGTAGGAATGGTATTCCAACATCCTGATGATCAACTGTTTTGCGCTAGCGTGCGTGATGAGGTGGCAATTGGTGCCAGAGTGATGGGTGTCTTCGATCCGGCGCGGCTGAGAGATGTTTTGCAAGCACTTCAGCTTGAACCGCTTGCCGACCGGTCGCCCTTCGCGCTCAGCGCTGGCGAGAAACGGCGCCTGACACTGGCTGCGGCAATGATGACCGATCCACCCATCCTGGTGCTCGATGAACCAACAACAGGTCTCGATTGGCCTGCTCGTCAGGCATTGGCAAAATACATTTGTGAACAGATTGCCGTCGGACGAACAATGGTCATTGTAACGCATGATCTGGATTTTGCCGGTACGGTGGCATCGCGCTGGCTGGTGATGGCCGGAGGACGGCTGGTTGCCGACGGATCTCCGCTCAGCATTCTAAGCGATCCTGCACGTATCAGTGCGGCCAACCTGTTGCTGTCCGACCGCTACCGACTTACACTGGCGTTACAGAGCAGCGATTCAGCGTCAACGACGATGATCCGTCAGGATGAGGTACCGTATGCCGGCTCTGCAAATTGATCCACGAGCGAAAATGGTGATCGCATTGATCTGGACGGTCGCGATGACGATGGTTGAGAGTATTGCGACCCTGATCTTGGGCCTGATCCCGATCATTATCATCGTCTACTGGAGCAAACAACAGCAGGCGTTTGCGCGCTGGCTCCGGCTGGCTCTGCTGATGATTGCCGGTTGGGTAGTGATTGCCTTTCTCACTCTCGATTGGCGGATGGCAGTGCTGATTGGCTTGCGGATTCTAGTGCTGGCGGGGATCTTTTTCGTATTCCTGCGCACCACCTCACCGGAAGACTTGGGTGGCGCGTTGCAGCAGATGGGGGTTCCGTTTTCCATCACCTTCCTGCTCACCTCTTCCTTGCAGTATGTTGGCGTGATGGAACATCGCATTCGCCAGATTATCGACGCTCAACGGGCGAGGGGTATTCCGCTAGAGCCGGGGTGGCATACGCTCCGTTTTTACCCGGCATTACTCGTTCCGCTTCTGGTGCAATCTTTAATGGCTGCCGAACATCTAGCGGCGGCAATGGAGGTACGTGGGTTCAGTCGATCAGGTCGTAGTCAACTGGTCACGTATCACTGGCGCTCTCGCGACACGCTGGCTGTTGGGGTCACGTTGCTAGCAGCGCTGTTGATCTGGTTTCAATGTTGAGTGAAAGGAGCATGACACAACATGTCAACGATGTGATATACTCTCTGACCTGATGAGCAGATAATCCCCGTGTTCATCTCGGATAGTGCTTCAGCACTAGATTACATAAAACGAGTTTTGTGCCATGTCGTGCACAGCAGCAACAGAGGCGATCAATGGGCTGATCGCGCTTGGTAGGGTTTGTTTGTGTTCGGGAAGTTCTGAGATGTTCTGGAGGTGACCATGGTGTACAGATGGCGTATTACGTGGACGATGCTACTGGTCGTGACAGTCATCATCTTTGCCGGATGTGGTGCGCAACAGTCGCAGGGGTTGCCAACAACCGTACCTGCAACAGAAGCGACGGCTGTTTCTCAACCAACTGTAGAACCAACCACGATACCGATGCCAACGGAAGTACCAACTGCAGCGCCAACATCTAAGGAGAAACAGAAACTCACGATTCTTTCCTGGCAGGCGGTGACGACGCTTAACCCGCATCTAGCAACTGGCGTCAAAGACTTTAACGGCGCCACTGTTATTCTCGAACCGCTGGCCCGCTACAATGAGAACGATGAGTTAGTACCATTTCTGGCGGCTGAGATACCAACAATAGAAAATGGTGGTATCGCGCCCGATGGTACCAGCATAACCTGGAAGATTAAACCGGGCTTGAAGTGGTCGGACGGCAGTGATTTTACGATTGATGACATTATCTTTACCTGGCGCTACTGTGCCGACGAAACAACCGGCTGTACCAACAAGACATCCTTTGACCCGATTGCCAACATCGAGAAGATTGACGAGACGACCTTCAAGATCACATGGAAGGAACCGAACCCCAATCCGTACATCTCCTTTGTTGGCTCGGCCGGGATGATCCTGCAACAGAAGCAATTCGCGAATTGCATTGGCTCGGTTGCGAATACCGATGCCGAATGCCAGGCAGCTAATTTGGCGCCGATAGGTACCAATGCCTGGAGGCTGAAAGAGTTTCGTCCGGGCGATACCGTGATCTACGAGCGCAACCCTTTCTATCGCGATGCCGATACGGTTTTCTTCGATGAAGTTGAGTTGAAAGGAGGAGGTGATGCAGCCTCGGCAGCGCGTGCGGTCTGCACCACAGGAGAAGGTGATTTTGCATTGAACTTACAGGTACCCAAAGCAGTTCTCGAACCGATTCTGAAAGATGGTACTTGCGATGTAATTGCCGGTGGCTCAACAGGAGGTGTAGAGCGGATTGTGATCAACTTTGCCAATCCCGATCCAGCATTAGGCGACAAGCGTAGTGAGCCTGATCAGCCACATCCATTCCTGACCGATCCGGTTGTGCGGAAGGCGATCGCGCTGGCGATTGACCGCAAGGCCATTGCCGAACAGCTCTACGGCCCGACCGGTGCGCCAACCTGTAATTTGCTCGTAGTGCCAGCAAGTGCCAATTCGCCTAACACCACGTGCGAGCGCAATGTTGAGGAAGCAAAACGCCTGTTAGATGAGGCCGGTTGGGTGCTTAAGGGTTCCGTGCGTGAAAAGGATGGGGTGAAGTTAGTTGTTACGCTTCAGACTAGTATCAATACCTTGCGCCAGAGCACACAAGCCATCATTAAGTCGAACCTGGCCGAGATCGGGATTCAGACGTACCTTAAAGCGATTGATCCCGCTGTCTTTTTCAGTGGCGATCCGGGGAATCCGGACACCTTGAACAAATTTTATGCCGATCTCCAGATGTATACCTTTGGTCCAAGCTCACCCGATCCGCAATCGTACCTGGAGGGTTGGATCTGCGCCGAAGTAACTTCATCGGCTAACCGTTGGAATGGAAATAACGTTAGCCGTTACTGCAATCCGGCCTACGACGAACTCTTTGCCCAGTTGAAGAAGGAATTTGATCCACAGCGTCGTATGGAACTGGCAATTCAAATGAACGATTTACTGGTCAACGACGTTGTCGAAATACCATTGATCAACCGGTATACACCGGCGGTTAAGCTGAAGAACCTGGTCGGCCCAACGTTCAATACGTTTGACAGCAGTTTGTGGAACATCGCGACCTGGCGGCGAGTTCCGTAGCGGGGAGCTAGGGTAAGACAGGTTGGGTGCATGCCCGGTTGATACGGCGATTATGGACTGCTGAAGCCATTCTTCAGCAGTCCATCTTACGCTTCGGCTCTCGCTTGGTTAGGAACCTATCGGCTGGCGCATTAGCGCACCATCGTTACCTCACCCCCAGGCCCCCGCGTGCGGGGGGAGACCGAGGCGATGGCCTGGGTACGCGGCTCCTGGCCCGCCTGGTGCGGAGGGCGAGGAGTATTACCTGGGGACGCAGGCCACCGACCCGCCTGGTGCGGAGGGCGAGGGGTATTACCTGAGTACGCCGGCCCCTGGCCCGCCTGGTGCGGAGGGCGAGGGGTATTACCTGAGTACGCCGGCCCCTGGCCCGCCTGGTGCAAAGGGCGGGGGGTATT
>JAGHYT010000020.1:0-44434 GCA_017743535.1 Chloroflexus sp. | reverse complement strand
AGATGAGCGCACCAGCGGCACCACGATAGCGCTCGTTGCCGTCAGGAAGCGGGCCGAAGGCCTGCGCTCCCAGGCATAGATGAGCGCACCAGTGGCACCACGATGGCACTCGTTGCCGTCAGGAAGCGACCCAGAGGCCCGCGCTCCCAGGAGAGAGGAACATGGTGCAGACACACGCTGATCCCATGCCATTACCCCGTTGCCTCGGTCGATATTTCGGCTGGCAGTGGTTCAGGTTGAGGTGGTGGTGTCGGTGTTGGCAATGGCTTACCGTCAGGACCAAGATCAGCCGGATTGTACTCGAAGATGTCAGGCCAGGGTTTGAAGCGCGTTACAAACTCACGGCGCTCGATCTCTTTCCCATCAGGGCCGAGGACAATGCGCGTAAAGTGAATATCCATCCCGCCACGAGCCGTGTCACTTTGCCGCGGTTGGCCTACTGGTCGTTCAGGAACGGCTACGTAGACGGGATCGGTTGGTGGCGGCGTGCGATTGGTGATGACAGGCCCTTCTAGCAAGACCTTGCGACCGGTTTCTGGCCCGTAGAGTCGTACTTCGGCCAGACTCCGGCGTGTATCGACCATCGTTTGCATCAAAATCCAACCACCGGTGTCGTTTAGAAACTTTAGATCGGGGCCACCAATAAAGATAGTGGCATCCATACCCGGTCCATCGCCATAGGGGCCAAAGCCATAGCGATCGTACCAACTGATGTAGAATGAATGTCCCCAACGCTCGGTGATCGGTAAGCCAGCCCAGAATGCTGCCCGGAAGACGGTCGTACTATCCTGGCAAATCCCACCTCCCCACTCTAATTGGGTTCGATTCTGCACGATGGCATAACCTTCAACAAAACCATTTGAGCTATCAATGCGCCTAATAGCACGATTGAACGAAAATTCCTCACCAGGAGCAATCAAGATACCGTGCAGCAAGCGCATACCAGCCTGGATATTTGTAATCCTGTAGGGCGCAGAACCGGTGAAATCGCTACGACCAACACCAAGGAGAGTTGTAATACCTAACTTATCAAGATTATCAGCAGTAACTGGAGGCGGAATCTCACGAAATTTCACTGTTATTGTGCGTTGATCGGCCGGTTTAGTCAATACGTCAAGCAGTGCCGCCAACGTCTGTTCTTCATCGATCCGTCTACCCGGTTTCCCTTCCTGAAAGATCTCTAGCTTTCCCTCATTCCAGTTAAGCCGTGGATAGGTCCCCTTCACCTCTGTCGCATCTCCTAGAGCAATGAGACGTTCCATAGCGAGATCGCGATCCACCCGCACCACCAGACGATCACCGGCTGGATCGGAAACTCGCTCAACGCGAATCAGACGCACCAGGTCATCGAGCGACCAGACAAATGGTCGATTATCGATCATGAATGTTACTGGTCCGGCCAGAATGGTCGCAATCTGATCTTGAGCTGCAAATGCGGCTTCATCATGAAGTGAAGGTTCGAGCGCCCGAGTACGCAACGCCACAGTATCTGGATTCAAGTCCTGAAGTGCGGCTAATATCTCTTGCAACGTTTCAGCCACCAACACCTGGCGACCAACGGCGCTAGGAATAACCTCTACGGTTGTCCCATTAAGCACTAACTGGGCATCAAGCGCTGGTTGCTCCACTTCGGCAACCCGATCCATCAGATAGCGCTGCATCACATCCTGATCAATCGACAGGCGCAGAGGAACTTCAATCCCGTACTTCCAGATTGCACTCATCTGCTGAAGATCGGTGAAGAGATTATCACTGCGGCCAACAGCCAATGCAGCGTCGAGCGCCTCATCAATTTCCAGGGCGACCCCTAACTCGGCCAGCGTGGGCGTCCAGGTTCGTCCGCTGTAGGTCAATATAACCGGTTGCGCCAAAAAAGAAGCAAAGCGGGCTTCAATCGCGATCCGTGCTTCTTCACGGGTGAGACTACCTACATGAACCCCCTGGACACTCACATTCGGTAAGACACGACTGGCATAGATGCGATCAAGATAGAGCAGTCCGCCAATAACAATAGCAACGCCACTAAACAAGACAAGCAGCAACCACCGCCATCCCCGTGACCTTCTACGCCGGGAACGTTGGTCGGTACCACGCTGCACTATTGGCACGTGTCCCTTGCGAGATGATCCATCAACTGCATCAGAAGAGAACACATCACCTTCAGTGCCTTCATACATTGGATCGAAAGGCTGTGAATGCTGGACCGACACCAAAATCCTCCTCGCCACGTGCAATTTGCCCGACAACCTAATATACTCTTGCCAATTATGGATGTCAATAAAACAAAGCTGACAAATTAATTGATTTCTGCATTTTAATGCGATCTTTACCGGTACCGCCTGAGCGCCCCCCTTAGCCTTCCACAAGCGGGGCAGGGGGTAGCTCGCGGAACGTGCCATTGTTCGTCC
The DNA here is from genome assembly GCA_017743535.1 of Chloroflexus sp. GTDB lineage: Bacteria > Chloroflexota > Chloroflexia > Chloroflexales > Chloroflexaceae > Chloroflexus. The sequence continues at coordinate 42,026 of JAGHYT010000020.1, read as the reverse complement.
ACGCCGGGTATGATGGGGGCCGACAGCCCGCGCCCCAGGATATACGGTTTTCGCGGACGTTAATTGGGTATTACCCATCTTTAGTGATCAAACGCCGCACCAATGTAAGCAATTCCTCAGCACGGAAAGGTTTCTGCAAGGTGGCAACGATCGGCACATCGACCAGATGAGCTGCATCCACCAGATAGCCACTCACCAGAACCAAAAGGATATGTGGGTTTAGAGACGCAATTTGGCGGCAGACCTCGTAGCCATGCATATCGGCAAGGGTCACATCAACCAGCGCACAGGTAATGGTGCGTTCTGTTATTACCTTCAGGGCATCACGACCACTATTGAATGCCAGCACTTGATAGCCGGCGCGAGTCAGGATTCGTTCAGCAAGCATGCACACTTCATGATTATCATCAACAATCAATATCGTATAGTTGCTACCCACACTAGGAGTCGGTCCTGTTTCTGTTATCGTTGATGCGGCAACCGACAGCCAAACGGTAAACGTACTTCCCTGACCAGGTCGACTATCAACGGTCAGTGCACCGTTGTGTCGCTGTACGATCTGAAATACGCCTGCCAGTCCTAGACCATGACCGTGTTGTTTGGTCGTAAAGAAAGGCTCAAAAATGCGCGAAAGAATGGTCGGATCGATCCCGATACCATCGTCGTGGACGGACAAGAAGAGATACTGACCAGGTTCGATGTTCTGTGGAGGAACCATGCGCCGTATTGTATTCACTGTAATCAGTCGGAGACCGGTTTGAATACGAATGCTTCCATGCCCTTCGGGTAATGCTTCAGCCGCATTGACCAACAGATTCATCAAGACCTGACGTATCTGCACCAGATCAACCATAATCTCCGGCAATGCAGGTTCAAGCTCAAGTTGAACTCGTATATTTTTTCCCAGCGATGACTGCCACGGCGAAACAACCTCATTGATCAACGAGTTCAAATTTATGCGTTGCACCACCGATGAACGCTGACCGGCAAGCGATAATAACTGCTGCACGAGATCAACAGCCTGCTGGGTGGCACTGATAATGTGTTGCAGATGTTGACCGATCAGCGTTTGGGCCGAATAGGTGGCCTGCAATGTATCAGCATTATGGAGGATAATATTGAGCAGATTGTTAAAATCGTGAGCAATACCGCCAGCCATAATCGCTATGCTTTCAAGCCGCTCGATCATCTGAAACCGCTGCTCATCACGAATCAACGCCAACGCCTTCTCGCGTTGACCGGTAATATCCTGTCCGACGAGCACGAATTCCACCACCTTGCCGTTTGGATCACAGCGACAGGCCATTGACCATTCGACCCAATGTTTTTGCCCATGAAGCCAAAAGGAGCTTTCGAACGAACGACGGCTACGACTGGCAACAACCTCACGAACCAGTGCGGCAAACAATGGTTGTTCTGCCATATCAAGCAGCGTTGCAGGGAAATGGCGACCTATCACCGCAGTACGGCTACGGCCAAACACCTGCTCGGCCATTGGGTTGAATTCTGTAATCCTCAGCTCAGAATCAAGGTAGATCACCAGATGTCCAGCCAGCTCAATCAGTGAGCGGAACCGAACATTCGCCTCATACAGGCAAGCAAAGAGCGTTGCGTTGAAAAAGGCTACGCTGATTTGATCGGCCAGGAGGGAAAGAAGAAAGAAATCTTCATCATCTAAAACCGGCTCGCCAACTGATTCGACAATAACAACACCTACTGGCGGTGAATGTTCGTAACGTAAGGGAACAATAATACACTGAGTGGTGCCCGGTATGACCTCCAGAAAATCAGGGTCGAGGCTGGCATCGCGGACAAACGCAGCCTGACCGCTGCGCATAACGCGCCCGGCAACTCCCTCGTACAACTGGATCACTGATAAGCCGTTGTCGTACCCAATCGCAGCCTGCAGATGTAGCGCTCCTTCTTGCAAGAGATAAATACTGACTAACTGATACCCAAACACAGTATGCAATTGCTCTACTACTAGCTGACAAATCCGATCGGTCTGTAAGGTTGAGTTTACCAATGATGCTACGCGCTGTACGATCAGCAACTGTTCGAGACGACGCTGTGTGGAGCGGTAGAGCATAATGTTCTCAACCGCAATCGCCATACGACGCGCTAGCTCAGTCGCCAGCTCAATATCGTTTGTAGTAAAGCAACGGCGCGAGGGTGTGGAAATTGTTAACACCAGCGCACCAAGATTTACTGCCTGGAAGGATATTGGTACACCTAAAATGTGGCGTGGCCTGATGCGGCGTAAAATCTCGCGATATGCAGGTGAAAATTGCGGGTTCTCAATATATTCCTCATTAAGATCAGTTAGCAAAAGCGGTCGATTGTCGGTCAAAACTTGTGCTGGTACCGACATCGGCTCAATAAACAATGCCTGTTGGGTTAAATAGTCGGCCAAAGGCTGATCTGCAGGATTAGCAGCAGCGATTGCCACTCGGTGAGGTCGTTGATGCTCATCACGAATAATGATTGCACACCAATCAGCAAGCAGCGATACGAGATAGCGGGCAACCTGTTGCAGCGCCTCAATCCGATTTAATGAGACGAGGAGATCACCTACGTCGGCGAGTAAACGGGTTTGAGAAGCCGTCCATCGTTGTGGCATCGTCGGCTCCAACTACTTCAATAGATAGATAACACCCGTTTCACTCCAAGAGATATTTTTAAGTATACGTCTTTTTAATTACGACTTCAAGCATTGCCGGTAGAGCTAGCTCGTGCGGAGGCACGCTGTCTACCGTTCCAACGGAGGTCTACCCAATCCCCTGCTATCTCGATGACAGGGGCGATTTTACCCTCGCAAGCAAGGTCTGGCGGGGTAATGGTGTACTGATGTGCCAAGCAACGGGTTCACCACACACGTGGGTCAGCGGCTCGCGCTCCCAGGGCAACTGTGCAGGTCGAGGATCATCGTAAGCGGGTACGTGATGTTTGTCGGCGTTACTCTGTGCTCGAGCAGATCGGTTATTTGATGCAAGCAGAAACTGCAAACGTTAACAACCCCTATGGTGATACAATACTGTCAGATAGTGATTGCAATGCAATAAGAAATGGAGAACTTTAATGGATCGTGCACAACCGATAGAATTAACAGCCACACCTTCGACTGGTTTACTGGATTGGCTGACGCTGAGTTGCCGCCATGTTGCGTTGCTGGCAGCGATGCTGGCGACCGGTGGAAGTCTGTTTTTCAGTGAAGTGTTGGGGTGGATCCCCTGTGAACTCTGCTGGTATCAACGCATTCTCATGTACCCATTGGCCGTTTTGCTTTTTGTCGGTATCTGGCGTGATGATCGCAAAGTATATCTGTACGTACTGCCATTATCGTTGATGGGAATTGCCGTTTCACTGTATCACTACTTGATGGTCATGCTGATCATCCCACCAGCTCCCTGTGCTGGCGCCATCCCGTGCGCCTTTGACTACATCAATATTCCAGGCGTTTTAAGTTTCATCAAAATACCATTCCTGGCCCTGGTTGCCTTCGTGATTATCAGTGTGATGATGGCAAACCTGGCGCTGGCTGAAAATGCCCCGGCATGCGGTCGAGTGGCTCGTATTACTGCTACAGTCATCGTCGTTGCCACAACGCTTGCCTTTATTGGTTTAGGTCTGATGATGTAATTGTTAGCCAGGATATAAGCAAACTTTCATCAGACGGCTGCCCGGAGTATGGTATACTCCGGCTATCAATGTTGAGTAGGAGAGGGTTGTGCGGGGGCGCAACCAGGAGGGAAAAGCAACAACTTGGACATGTGATAGTAGATTGAAGCGCATGGACTTCACTCAGAGTGAAGTTGACGAGGACGGAGGTTCCCGGCGCGAGCCGGAGCTAACGGGTATCGATGACCCGGAACATCGAGAGATCAGCGGAAGCCTCCCCGGCGTAGGGCGTCGCCGGTGAAGCGGACGACTCAACACCTGTCGGTGACGACTAGGGCAACGTTGTCAGCAACGACCCACTAACAATTCCCCCCACCGTCACAATTGATTTCTCTGCTGCAACCTGCGCAGAGCAGTGGTCTGTACTACTGCGTTTCGCCGCAGACGACCGCTGCTGTGCTCTGGTGTTGCCAATTATTGTTAAGGAGTACGTTATGTGTGGCATTGTGGGTTACATTGGGAAACGGGAAGCGACTGAGGTGGTACTACACGGCTTACAACGGTTGGAATATCGAGGGTATGACTCGGCAGGAGTAGCGATTTACGATCCAGTCATCGGTTTACAATTACGCCGCAGCGTCGGCAAATTGAGCAATCTTCAACAACGACTGCTGAACGAACCAACGCATGGTCACATCGGAATCGGTCACACCCGCTGGGCCACTCACGGTGGCGTGACCGAAATCAACGCTCATCCGCATCGCGATGCCAGTGGCGCGATTGTAGTCATTCAAAATGGGATTGTGGAGAATTATCTCGCGCTGAAGGGGCGGCTGCTCGAACTGGGCTATCAGTTTGAGTCGCAGACTGATACTGAGGTGATAGCAAAACTCCTCGGTCATTACTATAACGAATTGCGCGATCTTGGTCGCGCAATGCACCGTACCCTGCAAGAACTTCGTGGTGGGAACGCGATAGTAGCTTTTTGCATCCACGAACCAGACCAACTCGTCGCTGCGCGCCTGGGCAATGCAGGCGGAATCGCCATTGGTATCGGGAATGACGAACGATTTATCGCTTCAGATATTCCGGCCATTCTCGATTATACCCGCGATCTGATCTTCCTGGAGGATCGGGATATTGCAGTCGTTCGCCGCGATAGCGTGACCATTATGCGCCTCGATGGAACTCCGGTGGAACGACCAATCCACAGAATCGCCTGGGACCCGGTCGCAGCAGCCAAGGGTGATTACCGCCATTTTATGCAGAAGGAGATCGACGAGCAACCACGGGCGCTGATGGATGTTTTACGTGGCCGGATTGATCAGGAGCATGGGCGCATTTATCTGGAAGACCTCCGTCTCAACGACCACGATTTACGCCGGATTCGCCGCATCTACGCTACCGCTTGTGGTACGGCCTGGCATGCGGCACTGGTAGCCAAGTTCATGATCGAGCATCTGGCCCGAGTACGGGTCGAAGTTGATTACGCCAGTGAATTCCGTTATCGTAACCCTATCTTGCAGAGCGATAGTGAGCACGATGCGCTGGTGTTGGCGATTACACAAAGCGGCGAGACAGTTGACACATTAGCGGCAATGGAAGAAGCCCGCGCACAGGGTGTACCAAGTGTGGCTATCGTCAATGCCATTGGTAGTCAGGCAGGCCGGCTAGCCGATGGCGGTCCAATCTATCTGCATGCTGGGCCAGAGATTGGGGTGGCCTCGACCAAGGCATTCACATCAATGTTGGTAGCTGCCTATCTGTTTGCTCTCCGACTGGCCCAGACCTATGGAACGCTCAAACCACAGCAGATTCGCGAGCACATCCAGGCGCTGATCGAATTGCCAGGACAGGCAGCACAGGTGATTGAACAAACAAAACCATTGTGCATCGAACTGGCCGAACGCTACCATCGTGTTAGTAATGCCCTATTTCTTGGTCGCCAGATCAACTATCCTATCGCCCTCGAAGGCGCCCTCAAGTTGAAAGAAATTAGTTACATTCACGCGGAAGGATATCCTGCTGGTGAAATGAAGCACGGCCCCATTGCGCTGATCGACGAGAATATGCCGGTTATCTGTATCGCGACGCGCGATCACATCTACGAGAAGATGATCAGCAACATCGAGCAGGTACGTGCGCGCCATGGTCAGGTAATTGCTATTGGTCATCAGGGCGATGAATTGCTGGCTGAAAAAGCCCACCACGTCATCGGGGTACCGACCACCCACCCCCTGTTGCAACCAGTGCTGAACGTGATACCGTTACAAATGTTTGCGTATCACGTCGCCGTGCTACGCGGATGTGACGTCGATCAACCGCGTAATCTCGCCAAGAGCGTGACGGTCGAGTGAGCGACTGAACGATAGTAGTAGATACGCCAAGAGTGTAAGTAACTGCGTGGACATCAGTACATGTCGCTTCCGCACGCCTGGCGCCCCTCACCTTCCCCCCAGCCCCCTTCCTCTCCCATCCAGGGAGCGGAAGGGGGAGCGTGAAACAGGTTTCGAGCAAACCATCCTTCCTATCTGCTTCCGGTACCGCCCATCCAGGGAGCGGAAGGGGGAGCGTGAAACAGGGCCGGAACCTCGTCCCCGATGGCTTTCTGATGCGACACACGATAGTTCCTGCCTCGCATTCAGGTGACTGCGTAGGTTAGGGGCATTTTAGGCACCTGGATGAGATGTATCGTTGTGTCCCTCCATTTAGTTGCGACGCATTGCCTCTCATAAGAACAAAAGATGAAAATACCGAAAACCCCTAATATCGGGCTACAGCAATGTTTACCCCAGACCAAACCCACGTTTGTGCAGGTCTGAAAGAAAAATACGGATCGCAAAAAGGGTAACATCTCTATACACAGGCAATGTCTCACGGCATGGCGGATGAAACCTGATAGATGTACGGGCTCAGTGCCGCTGCACCTCAACCGAATCTTCTTCTGCGACAGGGTATTCCGAATTAGGCACTCAATAACGAACATTTGCACGATCACGCTTTAACATCACGTCGTGATTCTGGGGGTGGTAAAACTGCTCGCAACACTTGCAAAGCATCCTCAGCAGCCTCGGCCTCGGTCTCATCGACACCATCTGGTCGGTAGCGCGCTCGTTCATAACTGACAGTGAGGTCGGTAAAAGGCTTCGGTTCAGGCAACACCGCTGCCATACGTGCACACCACTCAGATGGTGTTTGATCTGGTGATCGCCGCCAACCGCGTGCTTCAAGCATGATAAGCGCTTGCACGTATGCCCGACGCACCCGTGTTACCGCATCAGTACCACGTAGAGCAACTAATGCTGCCGGTAAACCTCTCGGGCGACGCTGAAAAGGACGGCGCAGCGTACCGAGCAAATCACGGAGGTCGCTTAACAAACTCTGCCCGACATCGAGTGATTGGTGCTCTTCATCGGTATCAGCACGTCGGCTCCGTCGTCGCCAGAGGAGCAAGAATATCACCAACAGTACCAAAGGAATCAACGCCAGGACGAAGGTAGCCTGTTGCGCGATGATGATCACGGTCTCTACTGCGTTATCGTCAACTATCGTCGTATCTGACGTTGGTGGTGGTTCAGGCCGTAGATTCATACGGGCCAAGACCTGAGCAAATGCCGCAAAGAGCGCTCGGATCATACCGCCGAAGATGACCGTAAATAGATAGACGAACAGTGCGCCAATCAATGCAAACGGTAAGAGGATCCATTGCAAGAGCGTAACGATCCCGGTGAACGCCAACTCACCGCTGAGCAAGGCAGCAAATGCAATTCCAATCACCAGCATGCCACCAATGACCAACAGCAGGAGCAGACTCCAACGGACATTCAAAGTGTGGGCCTGGTCAGGTGCAGCTTCAAGCACATAAGTAAGCGCCAGGGAACTAAGACCGCTACCGACAAACACGACAATGTAAAGCAGCAACAGATTGTCCGCGACCGGCGCACCTGCCCGTAACAGAGGGCCAAGCACGAGTGCGGTGATCGTCGCTGCCAATCCACGTCTAGCGAGTGTTAAGATTGTGGCATGGTCGTGTTCGACTAGTCTCACACCACGCCACACAAGAAAAAAGGCAACCAGCACCGCCAGATAAACCAAGCCACTCTGCGGCTGCCCCGGTTGCAACGCGGCTAACGTATTGCGCGCATCAAGGTCGAAAGTAAGCCAACTCAGCCAGCAGGCAGCGATAACAGGTGCGGCTACAAGCAGCATGCGGTGAAAGGGCCAACGCAGACGACGACCAATCTCATCGGTCAGTCGCCCCAAGATAACCGCGCTCCACAAACCCGGCCATGACAGCACGATTGAGGTCAGAGCCAGTAACGGCAAGGCAACAAGCGTCGCTTCAAAAGCAGCCAAAAAACCGAGTCGCAACAGGCGTGTCATAGGGGTAAATGTTCAGTACCAGGCCAGGGAGCTACGAGCACAAGAGGGAAGACAGCAATACAGCAGACGCCGTGCCCAGAAAGAAAATACCGGGAGCGCCGACGACGCCCCCGGTGAACGAAACAGACTTACTTCGTCTCACGGTAGAGCACGTGGCGGCGCACAATCGGGTCGTACTTGCGCAATTCAAGACGGTTCGGATCGTTACGCCGGTTCTTCTCAGTTGTATAGGTATGACCGCTCTCGGTGCTCTTCAGCTTAATCACGATGCGGTTTCCCTTTTTGCTGGCCATGGCACTTCCTCTTCTTAGAGCTACACACGAAATTGCGCCTCACGGCGCACTACACGCAAGTATACCATATCGCTGAGCGATGGGCAACTGCGGTAATATCTCATCTAGGGCTTTTCCGTCGATGACCGAACAATGCAACAGCAGCAGGATAACGACGAACACCTGGGTGCGCGGGCCTCCGGACCACGTTATGTGGTGTGTGACGGGAATGCATCAACACGGCGCATCAGTACACCATAACTCCTCCAGGCCCCTTCCGCTTGCAGGGGCCTGGAGGAGGTGGAACCCGCCCCTGCCGTGCGCTGAGGGGTATGATCGGCGTACCAACGAGAAGCCTGGCCGCAGACCACTGTCAGAACAAAACGCCGCCTCTTCTAGGCACGCTTCTACGCTCGTTTCGCTTTCCTCTCCCATTGTCACTCCTCTCCTCTGCTGGGTGGGATGAAAACGTTGAAAAGCCCTAAGACACTGGTAAGGCTTTTCAACGTTCTCAACTTCAGGTTCATTCGCAGGCGATGACCGCACTGCACAACCGTGGAGCAACGATAACGAACTCACGCACCTGCTGCCAACGATCTCCGACTCACGCGATTGCCCTGGGAGCGCAGGCCTCTAATGTGCGGCTAGAACCCATCGCCCGCCCGTTAGGACGGGCGCCCAACCTGCCCAAACTCCCCCTTCCTCTTCCCTGAGGAGAGTGGAGGGAGGAAGGGGGGAAGGTAAGGGAGAGGCAAACGTTGCGGCATAGGTACTGAGAGCTTTGAAAACCCTATACCTCATATCGCTAAAACGCTGCTGGGAAGAATGTAGTTATATTGATGCAAACAGATAGATTCATGATATGATTACAATTTGATGCTATCGATATCATAGTATAATTAGGAACCAGCAGTCTCTTCGATTTTCAGGAGTGTAAAGATTATGCAGCCTCTACTGAGCAAACACTGGCATCATTTACCGATCAAGGAGGTGATTGAACTCCTGGAAACAGACCCAGAAATAGGGTTAGATGTCTTCGAGATCAAGCGCCGCCAGACACTTTGGGGATCAAATACGCTAACTCCCAGGCATAGGAAAAGCCCAATCATACGATTTCTCCTCCAATTTCACAGCCCCCTCATTTACATCCTGCTAGTAGCAACGATCATCACGGCGATCCTTGGAGAGATCGTGGACGCCATTATTATTCTTGCTGTAGTGTTGATCAACGCAATTATCGGCTACATTCAAGAATCACGTGCCGAACGGGCCATTGAGATGCTAGCCCAAGCGATGACGACCGAAGCAACTGTCATCCGTTCCGGAAAAATACAGCGTATTCCCGCCGCCGAGCTGACTCTAGGAGACGTAGTGTTGCTCAAAGCCGGAGACAAAGTGCCCGCTGATCTTCGTCTCATCCGTTCGCGCGATTTGCAGATAGCCGAGGCGCCGCTGACAGGTGAATCGGTACCAGTGCAGAAAGATGCCAGTATTAGGGTCGATCAGGATACGATGCTTACCGATCGTCACAATATGGCGTATGCTTCTACACTGGTAACCTATGGCAGCGGTGTCGGTATTGTGGTAGCAATTGGCGACAATACTGAAGTCGGGCGCATCTCGCAACTTATCTCGACTGCCGAAGAATTACAGACCCCGCTCACCCGTAAAATCGCTCAGTTCAGTCGGTTATTACTTTTCGTCATTCTCTCACTGGCAGCAGTTACGTTTGCCATTGGCGTTGGGCGCGGTCAGCCAATCGTAGACACTTTCATTGCGGCTATCGCAATTGCAGTTGCGATGATCCCGGAAGGGTTGCCGGCTGCATTAACGGTTACGCTTGCCATTGGGGTCTGGCGCATGGCACAGCGACGTGCGATCATACGCAAGCTGCCAGCAGTTGAGACACTCGGCAGCGTCACGATTATCTGCTCTGATAAGACCGGCACGCTGACACAAAATCAGATGACCGTTCAACAGATTTATGTAACGGGTGCCACCTATCGACTGAGTGGAACGGGATATGCTCCGTTCGGTGAGATCTGGCATAACGACGAAAAAGTGACAACCCTCGATGGGCATGCAGCTTTAGCGGAAACACTACGAGCTGGCCTGCTTTGCAACGACAGTGTACTGGTAGAAAAGGATGGTGTCTGGAGCGCTGAAGGAGACCCAACCGAAGTCGCCTTGATCGTAGCAGCACGGAAAGCTGGAATTACTGCAACAGAGCTGCCGCGTATCGATACTATTCCATTTGAGTCCAAACATCAGTATATGGCGACAATGCACGACGCCGGTCCACAGCAGGAGCGAATTATCTTTGTGAAAGGCGCTGCGGAAACGATTCTAGCACGTTGCACCTGGGCGCTCGATAACACTGGTAACCAGATTCCGCTCAATATTGAATCCGTACAGTGTCAGGTTAATGCGATGGCATGCGAGGGATTACGTGTTCTGGCATTCGCTAAAACCAGACTACCAGCAACAACTATGACACTCCGGCATGAGGATATTCGGTCTGACCTAGTGTTCCTGGGTTTGCAAGGAATGATCGATCCACCCCGTCCTGAGGCAATTGCGGCTGTGGATGCGTGCCAGACTGCTGGCATTCAGGTCAAGATGATCACCGGAGACCACGCGCTTACTGCAGCAGCCATTGCGCACACACTTGGGCTTGGACGCAATACGCATAATCCAAACGGCTTGCCAAAGGTGATCACCGGCGCTGAGTTGGCCAACTGCTCCGATGAAGAGCTGATCCGACGAATTGAGGAGATTGATGTTTTTGCGCGTGTCTCACCAGAGCAAAAGCTGCGTTTGGTGTATGCCTATCAAAGTCGCAACCATATTGTTGCAATGACTGGCGATGGCGTTAACGACGCGCCTGCACTCAAGCAGGCGGACATTGGTGTTGCCATGGGTATCACTGGCACTGAGGTGGCAAAAGAAGCCGCTGATATGGTGTTGACCGATGACAATTTTGCAACCATCGCGGCAGCGGTGGAAGAGGGACGCGGGGTCTTCGACAACCTGACTAAGATTATTACCTGGACTCTACCTACTAACCTTGGCGAAGGTCTAATCGTGTTGTGGGGGATCATCCTGGGAACTACGCTGCCGGTTCTACCTGTACAGGTGCTTTGGATCAACACGACTACTGTAGTAGCGTTGGGCATCGTTCTGGCAATGGAGAAACGGGAGCCAGACATCATGAGGCGACCTCCACGCCGACCAGATGCGCCAATACTAACGAACGTTCTGATCCGGCAAATCGTCATGGTAAGCCTGATCATCCTGGTGGGTGCTATCAGCCTGTTCGAGTTGGAATTACGGTCAGGAGCAAGCCTCGCAGCGGCGCGTACTGTGGCAGTCAACACTGTGATTATGGTGGAGATTTTCTTCCTGCTCAATTGTCGTTCACTTATTTATTCGATGTTTCAAATCGGCGTCTTCTCGAACCGGTGGGTTCTGATTGGTATTTCTATCATGATCGCTCTGCAACTCCTTTACACTTATGTACCCTTTATGAACACAATCATGCATAGTTCACCTATCGACGCTGCGGCCTGGATGCGCATTATCGGGGTTGGTTTTGTTGGATACCTTCTGGTAGAGATGGAGAAATGGCTACGAAGACGAAGACGAGAACGGACTGCATGATGTAAAGTCTGTCCATCTCATCCATCCGTTGGCCCGATTGATATGGGTGATGCGATAGGAACGATTGGGATCGACAATGGCAATACGATCACCATGATTATGATTGGCACCGCACTCACTAGCGGCAGCAGATCGCCGTCATCCGATGACTGGATTGATCACCTGATTATTGCGTCAGATCGTATGTGAGGAATACCAGCACATTATGCCGAAGTGATAATGAAGGGGTTGATCATCCTCTCAGAATGCCCAGACGCACGCAGTCGTCCTGGGAGCACGGGCCGCTGGCCCACATCCTGTGGTGGAAACCGTGGAACGCACGTCTGTCTCAGGATCGCGCCAGGCGGGCGGGTTGGGAACCTGTTCCTACCGCTCACTCTTCTTCTCTCTTTCCTGTTTTCTCTCCTAGGGCTTTTCAGAGGTGTCAGGTTTTGGTCGTGTTCAACCATGACCAGCTTTCACCCACGATCCTATCTCCGATTCCACGAGGGGTTCCCTGGATGCGCGGGCCGCTGGCCCGCATCGGGCAGGCATGCTGGAGACGGCGGGCAGGTTGCGCACCCGCCCCTACGAGGCAGGGACGAGCGTCATCGGCGAGACACCTAGAAGGCCAAGCACGGTCGCAACGGGAAGCCGTGCGCCTCCACACACGCTACGGGATAGGAGCGGAACCCGCCTCTGCTTCCGGCCGCGACACGCGGTTCTCTTTCCTCTCCCTTCTTCCTGCATCTCTGCCAGATAGGGTGAAAACGTTGAAAAGCCCTACCTCTCGCCGTACTGACGTTGCATAACTACGCCAGCTATGCTAAACTATTTAAGCCGATGGCCCGGTAGCTCAATGGATAGAGCAACGGTCTTCGGAACCGTTGGTTGGGGGTTCGAGTCCCTCCCGGGTCGCCACCTCGCCCGACGATTTACCGTCGGGCGAACGTTTATTATCAGGACGACACTCGCAGCACAAGGAGGTGTGCGATGCCGTTTTATCAGCGTCTGGGTCAGGTTCCTCACAAACGTCACACGCAGTTCCGTAAGCCTGATGGCAAACTCTATCGCGAAGAAGTGATGGGGTTGGAGGGCTTCCACGGTATCCAGTCGATCCTCTACCACTACTTTTTGCCACCCAGAGTGATCCGCGCCGAATTGATTGGTTCGGTGCAGCCAGTGTACGCTGAGTTTGGTCCGATCCGCCACCGTGCATTTGCAACCGCGAATGTTCCGGCTGGCGGTGACCCGGTGAACGCCCGGATCACGCTCCTCGGTAACAATGACGTGACGATCGGGATTAGTCGCCCTACCGAGAGTATGACCTACTTCTACCGCAATGCCCAGGCGTATGAGGTCTGGTTTACCCACGAAGGTAGTGGGGAATTACGCTCGCAATTCGGACGCCTTCCGTTTCGCGAGGGTGATTATCTGGTGATCCCTTTCGGTACTACCTGGCAGATGCAGCTTAACAGTCCGGCCCGCTTCCTTGTGATCGAGTCGGCCAGTCAGATTGCCCCACCTAAACGCTACCGTAATCAGTTTGGTCAGTTGCTTGAGCATGCACCGTATTGCGAACGCGATATTCGCGGTCCGACAGAGTTGCTGACCTTTACCGACACCGGTGAATTTGAGGTGCGAGTGAAGGTGCGCGATCAGCTTACCCGTCATATTCTTGACCATCACCCCTTCGATGTGGTTGGCTGGGATGGCTATCTCTATCCGTGGGCCTTCTCAATCCACGATTTCGAGCCAATTACCGGTCGGATTCATCAACCACCGCCAGTCCATCAGACCTTTGAAGGGCACAATTTCGTGGTGTGCTCGTTTGTACCACGTCTGTTCGATTATCATCCTGAGGCTATTCCGGCGCCGTACAATCACTCCAACGTGAACTCTGATGAAGTGATCTACTATTGTGACGGCAACTTTATGTCGCGACGAGGGATTGAACGTTGCGATATAACGTTACATCCGGCCGGTCTTCCGCACGGTCCTCAGCCCGGCAGTACTGAAGCTAGTATCGGGGCTAAAGAGACTCGTGAGCTAGCAGTGATGATTGATACGTTCCACCCATTGCACGTCACTACAGCCGCGCTGGAATTGGAAAAAGCCGGGTATATGGATTCGTGGAGTGTTGGCGGACCAGAGGGGTAGTCAAATATAGCCACAGCATAAGCGCGCCTGGGAGGCGGGTTTTGAACCCGTCTTCCAGCGTGAGACCAAGCAGCAGACAGGAGCGCGAATTGAACATGTTCGTGCTGGCACATGTACCGTTGCTTCCGCGATAGGAGCGAACGGGATTGGGAAGAAATGATTGCCAATCGTGTATAACTTAGGTACCCACTTACATCAGTATGATGCCACTCACCAGCTTTGTACCCGTTGCACCTGACAGCGATTTTCCGCTTGAAAATCTGCCCTACGGTGTGTTTCGCCCCCGTAGTGGTGGCTCGCCACGAGTAGGAGTCGCAATTGGTGATTATGTTCTCGATCTGGCAGTGATCGACGAGGCTGGCTTGCTGGCAGCGACACCGGTCAGTAAATGTGGCCTCTTCAACCAAGACTCGCTCAACGCTTTTATGGCCGCTGGTCCAACGGCATGGCAGGCAGTACGAACTGTATTGCAACGACTGCTCGCTGCTAATGAATCGACACTCCGCGATGCGCAGGCGTTGCGCGATGCTGCACTTATCCCGCAATCGGACATCGAGCTGTTGCTGCCGGCCCGGATTGGCGATTACACCGATTTTTATTCGTCTCTACATCACGCCAGTAACGTCGGCAAAATGCTGCGCCCCGATGGTCCGCCACTCTTCCCAAATTGGCGACATCTCCCGGTCGCCTATCATGGACGAGCGAGTACCGTAGTGGTGAGCGGCACGGACATTCGTCGTCCTTATGGTCAGATCAAACCGGCTGACAGTCCGGCGCCAATCTTCAGCCCGACCCGTGCGCTCGATTTCGAGCTGGAACTGGGGATGTTTATCGGGCCAGGGAATGCGTTAGGCCAACCAATTCCGATTACTCAAGCTGAAGAACATATTTTCGGATTTGTATTGGTGAATGATTGGAGCGCACGGGATATTCAGAGTTGGGAATACCAGCCGCTTGGCCCATTCCTGGCAAAAAACTTTGCCACTTCGATAAGCCCCTGGATTGTGCCGCTGGCCGCCTTAAACCCCTTTCGCTGTGCTGGCGAGCCACAAGAACCGCCACCATTGCCATATTTGCAATCGGTGCAACCCGGTCATTTTGCAATTACCCTTGAAGTCTGGCTCAATGGCACTCGGATTTGCCAGACCAATAGTTGTTATCTCTACTGGAGCTTTGCGCAACAAATTGCTCACCACACCGTTAATGGTTGTAGCCTACGGCCCGGAGACTTGCTCGCTTCTGGGACTATTAGCGGGCCAACCAGGGAGTCACGTGGTTGTTTACTTGAACTGACCTGGCGGGGAAGTGAGCCGATCAGGCTGGCCGATGGTTCGCTGCGCCGCTGGTTGGAAGACGGCGACACGGTGACGATGCGTGGTTGGGCACAGGGTGAAGGGTATCGTATTGGATTTGGCGAAGTTACAGGGACAATTGTGCCTGCTGAATATCCGGTGGTGCATTAGGTTGGGAGAAAAGCATGCGCTGAATGCCTTCTTGCCACGATCTTGAGCGATTGCCGGACACGGTAGTATCAATCCATCTCCTAGCAATAGCGTTGGGCGCATATACCTGTAGATGATTGCCTCTACCAAAACGGGAAGGCAGGTTAGGAACCCGCCCTCCGCTCAGGGAATCACCCCATGACCAGGCTTGATCTGGAACTCTCTCCTCCTCAACTACAAGGTCTCGAGCAACGCACACAACAAAGCGGTACGTTCAATCAGGCCCTGGCGACTGATCTGCTCGTGTTCGGCATGGGCACCGGCTCCTGGACACCCCAATCCATCGAGGGTTGGGATGCCGAGTGCAGCGGTAAAATTGCCATCACTGCCACCGCCGGTACTTCCCTCGCAGATGGTTAAACCGAGTGCAGTACCAAGTTTTTGCGCCTGCGCAAAAAGTGCCATACTAGCAGCCGTCCGCTCCATAGGTGGGCGACGAACATTACCGGTGACTGCGATTTGCACACCCGGCGTAACCGGTTTGAGCGCTAACATACCGGTCTCGATCCGTTCAGCTTCAGACTGGGTCCAGACTCGTACATCAACATCCATCCACGCTTCAGCCGGTACTACGTTAGGTCGGGTACCGCCCCCCGCCACACCAACATTCACAGTCGTACCAACCGCAGGATTTGCCAGAGCATTCACAGCCAATATCTGATGCGCCAGTTCTATCAATGCACTAGCCCCTTTTTCCGGTTCAACCCCAGCATGGGCTGCCCGACCGGTGATCGTTACGCGGAATGCTCCTCCGCCTTTCCTTGCCGTTTTCAGCGCTCCGTCTGGCTCGGTTGGTGGTTCGAGCACCAGTACATGCGCTGCCTGCTTTGCAGTTGTTTCGATCAACGTGCGCGAGGTTGGACTACCGATCTCCTCATCGGAGGTGAGAAGTAACACTAGTGGCCGACGCAACACCGGCGCAGGTGGCCCAAACCCACCAAGCGCGGCGTAGATCATCGCAATACTGGCCTTCATATCGTAAGCACCCGGCCCAAATGCCCGATCAGCCGTAATCGTGAAGGGACGTTGGGCAACAGTTCCTGCCGGCCAGACTGTATCGTAATGACACAAGACCAGCGTTGGCGGCAGCGTTGGTTCAACGGCATTCGTTACCATCACTCGTACATGATCACCACCGGTTGGATTGGCAATCCGTTCAACGGTACCGACACGGACAAACAGCTCTACCAGATCATCGGCCAGCGCGTCGAGAAGAGACTTATCGGTACTCGGCGATTCGGCGTGCACCAAACGGGCAATCAGGTCGAGCAAGTTGGCTTCGTGAGTAGCAATCGTCGCACAGTCAAGCATAGCAGTCTCGCCAGCTAAGCAACGGTTATGTGCGTAGTATGTTACAATGGCATCTCATGATCGGCAAGACAATAAGGGGTTGGCAGTAGACCACTATCGGAACGGGAAGCTGCGGACGGATTGGGAACCTGCCGCGCCCGCTTATCCCTCTTTTCTCTTTCCTATCACCTCACATCACCGCTGACGGGTAAGGTGAAAACTCTTACAGCGAGCAATACCTCTTGACAAAGGAGGACGTATGATTTATGATATGTTGCGCAAGCATCTGTTTTAATAGCAACTTTTCTATTGAAAACAATATCACCGCGCTCAATCTAGCTCCATAGCACCCAAGTGCGGTCAGTGCAATGGTGCTACTCCACGGCGTCCCTGACGGATGCCGCCGTGTTGAGAACGTACAGGAAGTGCAAAGGAGCTCTAAAGTGAGACCGCGCTTGTTTTTCCGCATCTTGCACCTCATTCTCGCGTTTGGGGTGCTCTTTGGTGCAACGATTGCACCACAACCATCGGTAAGCCTCGCCGCTCACACCTCACAGCCGACGTCAGTCAATCTCGCTGGTAACCTGCAATCAGCCGCAACTGCCGGTGCGTGTAGCAACTGGGATCCAGGATGTATCGGTTCGGCCTTTACTCCACAAGGAAACGGAGTCTACCTCTTCGTTTCAGCGCCTATTCCAGCCGGAAACTATGAGTACAAAATTGCTATGGGAAGTTGGGCCGAAAATTACGGGGCCAATTTTCAGCAAGATGGCCCAAATATTCCAATTACTCTGAATAGCACGCAATCTGTACGTTTCTACTACGATCACAAGACCCATTACATTGCTGATAGCGTGCGAAATACTATCTATACCGTTCCGGGAAATTTCAACAGCGAAATCGGTTGCGATGGCGACTGGCAGCCGGAATGTCTACGTACCTTTATGAGTGATGTTGATGGCGATGGCATCTTTACGTTTATCACGGATGCAATTCCACCCGGCAGTTATGAATTTAAGATTGCCACCAATGAGAGCTGGGCGAACCCAAACTATGGCGCATTTGGGAACAATGTACCTTTCACCATTACCGGCCCGGCAACTGTCATCTTTAGCTTTAATACAGCCACAACGTTCGTTGGGGTTGAAGTGCGCAGCGCGTTGCCTCAACCCGACAACAATGTTGAATGGGATGGAGTGTATCACAATTCCCGTGATCCCCTATACCGCACCCCAGGTGGCGCAGTCCCTGCCGGCACACCAGTAACTATTCGGTTACGTACCTTCCACAATGACGTGACTGCAGTAACGCTGCGGGTCTACGATGTCAATGCTGGTGTCCAACGCTTTATTCCGATGAGTATTGTCGCAGCCGATACCGATTGTTATGGCGACTATGGGCCGCGAACCTGCGATTTCTGGGCCGCTACGTTGCACGAGACGCAACCCAACAATCTCTGGTATCGCTTCATAGTGACTGATGGGAATGATACTGATTATTACGCTGACAATACAGCAGCACTCGATGGCGGTCCTGGACGCATGACTGATGATGTGGTTGACTTCAGTTATGCGTTGATGTTCTACGATCCGGCTTTTACCTCGCCCAATTGGGCAAGATCGGCTGTTATCTACCAGATTTTTCCTGATCGTTTCCGCAACGGCAATCCGCACAACGATCCCCGTACGGGCGATATTCGGTACGACGATCCAGTTATTACATTGGGTTGGGGTGATCTTCCTGAAGGGTTCTGCCGTCATTACGCTGATGCAGCTTCCAACTGCCCATGGCGCTATGACAGTACACCACCTGCCTGGAGCCCAACCATTGAGGGGCCACGTGGTCGTGATTATTACGGTGGTGATTTAGAGGGTGTGATCGAGAAGCTCGATTATCTGCAACAACTCGGTATTACCACCATTTACTTCAACCCTATTTTTGCCGCTGGCTCGAATCATCGCTACGATACCCGCGACTACTATCGGATCGATCCTTATCTCGGCAATAATAGTACGTTCGTCCACCTCGTACAAGAGGCACGACGGCGTGGGATACGGATCATTCTCGATGGCGTCTTCAACCACATGTCATCAGACAGCCCATTCTTTGATCGGTATGGGCATTACGATACCCTGGGTGCCTGTGAGTCACTGGCTTCACCCTATCGCAACTGGTTCAACTTCCGTACCACGAATGTACCCTGTACGAGCGATGATTACGTTGGATGGTTTGGGTTTGACTCGATCCCCGAAATAAACAAGTCAAACCCTGACGTGCAAAACTATTTCTTGACCGGTGCTAACAGCGTCACACGCTTTTGGTTACGGCGAGGCGCAGCGGGCTGGCGTCTTGATGTGATGGGCGATGCCAGCTTCCCCAGTGGTTTTTGGGAGACATTTCGTACAGTAGTGCGTCAGACCAGGCGTGATGGGCTGATCGTCGGCGAGTTGTGGCAGAAAGACTCAACATTGCTCCGCCATCTGCGCGGCCAAACCGCTGATACAACGATGAATTACCGCCTGCGCGACGCGGTAATCGGGTTGCTTTTACCGGGCGGAACGTTTGATAGCAAAGGTTTTGGAGATAGTGGACGGGTCATTAGCCCCTCAGAGTTCTTGAGTCGCCTGGCCTCAATTCGTGAGGATTATCCCGATGCTGCGTACTACACGCTCATGAATCTGCTTGATAGTCATGATACTGAGCGTATCCTGTGGACTCTCACCCCCGGCCAGGAAACTCGAGCCGACAAGGAGTTCAACTCAGCCAATCTAGCCGAAGGGAAGCGGCGTTTGCAGCTTGCTTCTCTGATCCAATTCACTATGCCTGGCGCACCAACTATCTATTACGGTGACGAAGTGGGTGTAACCGGTGATGATGATCCCGACGATCGGCGTACCTATCCGTGGCCCGACTTGGGAGGGTCTCCTGACACTAATCTCTTTGCATACTACCGCAGCCCGACCGAACTGCGCAATCGCTATCCAGCTTTGGTACGAGGCAATTTCACCCCACTACTGGCTGACGATGTGGCAGGTGTAGCAGCGTATGGCCGCAAATATCGCAATGAAGCAGCGATTGTTCTGATCAATCGCAGTGCGGCCACGCAGACGGTAACAGTTCCGGTTAGTGGCTTCCTTCCCAATGGGGTAGAACTCTGTGCACTCTTCACGGTTGGTAACCAGCTTGACGAGAAGGTTCGAGTCGTACAAGGGGGTGTGCAGATAACGCTGGCTCCGCTGAGCGGTACGGTTCTTCTCAGCGAGCCAGGTGCCGACCTGACTCCACCTGCTGCACCACAAAACCTCCGGGTAACCGAAGAAGGTGACGGTTTGGTTCGCTTAAGCTGGCAACGCCCAAGTGGTGGAGCAAAGGCGTACAACATTTACCGCAGTCCGGTCAGTGGTGGTGGTTGGGTAAAGATCAATGCCACGCCAGTAACCAGCCTCACCTTTGCCGATACCACAGTCATTAATGGTCGCACGTATTACTACACAGTCCGAGCACTAGATGCAGCCGGTAACGAAAGCCCGGCCTCGGTAGAAGTCAGTGCGCTTCCACATTACCCGATCGGGTGGGCTAATCTGCAATGGCCGCCGAGCATCAACCATACCGTCTCGGCTATCGATTTGACACCAGAGATTTATGGGCAGGTGTGGATTAACGGCGTTACCAACCTGCCTGGCGCAACACCTGGTCTACGTGCTCAGGTTGGATACGGTCCACAAGGTAGTGATCCACGTGGAAGTAGCTGGATATGGGTTGAAGCAACCTTCAACGTCGATGTCGGTAACAACGACGAATTCAAGGCCCGGCTCCAGCCTGAAACCGTCGGGGTCTTCGACTACGTCTTCCGCTACAGCATAACGAATGGACGCGACTGGCTCTACGCTGATCGCAGTGGACCAATCAACGGATTGCCAACCCAGCCAGGCATACTTACTGTACTCTCTAGTGGTGATACGACACCACCAGCGATACCAACCGGCCTGCAGGTGCTGAGCGCCTCACCGGCAGGAATCACCTTGAGCTGGAATGCGGTTGGCGACGCCTACGCCTACGAAGTACGCCGCATCGACGGTAACGGTAACGAAATCATCTTTGCTTGCACGACGACCACTACCTTTACCGACACGACAGTGATGGCAGGCACAACTTACACGTACGCGGTGCGTGCACTTGACACATCGTTCAACCGTTCGGGCTTCAGCACACCGGTAACTGCTACTGCTGAACCACGCACGGTCACGCTGGTCGTGAACGTCACCGTACCAATCCCGGTCGAAGATGCGATTGGGCGGAGCGTTTATATTGCTGGCTTCCTTGACCGACTCGATGGTGGATTACCGCAGTGGAATCCGGGTGGGGTCGTTATGACCCAAATCTCTCCAACACAATGGACGATCACCTTTACCGGACGCGAGGGCACGCAGCTTGAGTACAAGTATACCCTTGGCTCGTGGGATTACGTTGAGAAGGGTGCCGCTTGTGAAGAGCTAGCCAATCGCCAATTAACGCTCACCTACGGTACAAGTCACCTACAAACGGTGAACGATACCGTGCTCAACTGGCGTAACGTTGATCCGTGCGGAAACTAAGACGATAAGCGAGCAGACATCTCTGCTCACTCCCCTATTGGCTCTGCGGCAACCAGCCTGGTTGCCGCAGATTTATGCTGTAACTGCAACTGACAGGAAAGGGGCAACGTCAAATAGATGGTACGATAGAAGGAGGATGTTATGAATACACCACAAACCCAACGCCTACAACGAACACGCAGTGATCGTATGATCGCCGGGGTTGCCGGCGGCCTGGCAAAATATCTGGGTATCGATCCGGTTATCATGCGGATTGCATTTGTCATCGTTGGGCTGATGAATGGCATCGGGGTCGTCATCTACCTTGTCCTATGGCTCTTGATGCCGAATGAAGATGCTGAGTCAACGACCAACAATCTCGATGTCGCTATCGACGAGATGCGGGCAATGATTGAACAACTAGTCGCTCGAATCCGCGATCTGTTCCGGTAATAATGTTGCTGGATTGGTGCTCTCGTAGAGGGTGATCAAAAACCTGAGTTGGTGATCACTCTCTCAGCTTCCATCTGGGTGAGGCACAGGAAATCCCTACCGCTTTCACCCTTCGACAGAGGGGCGGTTCGCGCACCGCCCTTCCGCGATGATACAATGGGCACAGGATGCGCCTGATGGGAAATGCAGCTTGTTGACTATTCATCCATGCCACAGGGCGGCGCCGTACCTCGATGGATGACTCCGTCCCGCACTTATGATCCCCCTGGCGATGCAATGACCCGCATCATCGGCGAGCAGTGCCATTCATTCCCTGGCGGCGGGAACCACTAGGGATGAATGAGAGCAGCAAGCAACTGTCGGCAAAGGAATATTCAGACACACTGGCGCTTCTGTTTCCCCTCTCTTGCATCTCTGCCACCTACCAGATAGGAAACATTCTACCGCCGTTCTGTACCACGTCGTTCCTACCCATGCAAACCGCGCACGGCCACCGGCCCAAAACCAAGGTAATCACAGGCAGTAAGCTGATAGTACACGCCTTCGACACGACCTTGCACCGCGTTATCCCAATCGTAACGGCGATGCAGGTGACCGTAGATACACGTTGTAGCTCCGGCAGCAGTGATCAAACGAGCGAATTCCGTGGGCTGACGATTAACGAACGGCGGAAAGTGAATCATCACGATGAGCGGCTTACCGACGGCTAGTGTCTTTCCCGCCGTTAATGCTCGTTCGAGTAAACCGAGTTCGCGCTGGTAAATTGGGAGATCGGTTTCGCCAAAACCAGGTGTTTCAGGCGTGATCCAGCCTCTGGTGCCACAGACGACAGCCTCGCCAATATCGATTGCGTCGGCTCCGATCAGACGTAGGCTCTGCGGGAGATGACGACGGATCGAATTGACACGGCGCGGACACCAGTAATCATGGTTCCCGCGAATGAGCACCTTCGTGCCGGGTAACGCATCTATCCATTGCAAATCGAGCAAGGCATCGGATAATTTCATTGCCCACGAGATGTCTCCGGCAATCAGTACCCAATCGGTTGCTGCTACCCGTTCACGCCACGCCTGTGCAATGCGTTCGGGATGATCTTTCCAGCCGGGACCGAAGATATCCATCGGCTTGGGACGAGCAAAAGAAAGATGGAGATCAGAAATTGTCCAGATCATAGCGCTTGATGATAACAGGCCTGGCGCTGCAATGCAACTCTGTTTTAGGAGTGTGTGATGGAATCTTCAGCACTTTATCACATACCCTATGTGGTATCACAGGCTACGGCTGACAACAAATAGCGGTATAATGGCCGTCGGCAACAGGCCCATCGGTGAAGGGACAGAATGGCTGTTCGTGATCGTGCAACGATTGCCGGAGAGCTACTCGCGGCAGAATCTACATCTTCTATCCGTACAACAGTTCGCGCAACGCTGTTGATGTTACTGCTGGCTTTGTTGGCGGGAGTAATGGCCTATCAGGCGCCACCACAAGGCCGGGTCGCCATCGGTTGGCCGGGAGATCGTCTCTTCGTTGGGGTTAGTCCCGGTCTGGGACAGGCGCCGGTTGAGCGCGGTGATCTGTTTGCCGACGAATTAACGCCTGATTCACCAACCGGGCGTTCGCGATGGACACGCGAACGAGCGGTATTGGTCTTGCCAAACGTTGGTGCCGGTTCAGCGTTGCAGTTGACCATTGTTGCCCAGGGTTGGCCGGCGTCTGTCGGT
Source organism: Chloroflexus sp. (assembly GCA_017743535.1). Taxonomy (GTDB): domain Bacteria; phylum Chloroflexota; class Chloroflexia; order Chloroflexales; family Chloroflexaceae; genus Chloroflexus. Next base: position 18,414 of record JAGHYT010000020.1, on the reverse strand, counting down.
GTGCAACCGACGGTGAGCGTATTCATTGATGAGGTGTTGGTTGGTAATTTCGTTCCTACGCCACACTGGGAAGCATATTCTTTCTCTGTACCGGGGATCGTTCATCAACACGATAACCTGACGATTACGCTCCAATCATCAGCAACTCTAACCGATGAACGCGATCCACGACCGAAAGGGGTGCGACTGGCTGAAATTCGGATTGCGTCAAATCAGGAATCGGCATTGTTTTTGCCGCCAGCCTGGCCGGCAGTGGCATTGTTGGGTTGGAATGCAGTGCTATTGGCCGTATTGCTAGCCCGTTTACGGCTGAGCCAGGCTCAGGTGTATATTCTGACTACCCTCGGCATCAGTATAGCAGCGATCGGTCTGGCAGGCGCCCGCATCTGGATGGCGGCAATTCTCAACGTGGCGATGATCGGCTTACTGGCGCTCAATGTGCTTGTGTATCGACAACCACTCTTGACCTTTATCCGACGACTGGTACAGCACTATGCCCATGGACGTATCCTGGGGTATGGCCTGGTCACAGTAGCGCTGGTCTGTTTCGGTTATGTTTTGTTCCATGTGTTTCATTGGATGACAGCGGTTGGGATTCGGCTTTTCTGGCAGATTTTTCCCGATTCACTGTTACTGGCCCTCTTAGGCACCGCTCTGCTGGCGTTGATCTTGAACAATGGCCGCACCGGTTTGCCACGGCTGAGCGACGCACTGGTTGATTGGCTGGCAACACGGTATGGGGCCTGGATCGTACTAGGACTGTTCGCCGTCATCTGGTTGGGTTTTGAAGCTACCGTGATCGCTGCCCTGCCGTATGTCGGACACGCCGATTACAGCGATAATGCGATTGTAGCCCGTAATCTGGTTCGTGGGCGCGGATGGGTTGTTGATTATATCAGTCAATTTTATTATCCATACGATAGCACAACCCGCCCACAAGAAACCTGGCCGCTGTTACAGCCAGTTTGGATTGCGCCCTTTTTTGCATTGTTCGGGCCAACCGCTTGGGCGGCAAAGATTCCCAATTTCATTTTTGATGTTATCCTACTCGTTCTCCTGTACAACATTGGAAGCTGGCTATGGGATCGGCGAGTCGGAGTGACGGCAGCTATAATCGTGTTGACCAATTACCTTTTTTTCCGGCTGTCGATTTATGTCACAAACGATCTGGCATTTGTGGTATTCAGTCTGGCCGCAACTGCTGCGTTGTTGCGCAGCCATACCGATGGGAGAAAGCGCTGGCAATGGCTCCTGATTTCGGCAATCTGTACCGGTCTGATGATGTTGCAGAAGCCCAGTGGGGCAATGTTGGCACTGGGGATGGGGCTTTGGCAATTGACAATGCTGTTGAACCATCTCCGGCCTATCCAAACCTGGCAACAACGTTGGCACCGGCTACGTACTGAACTGACACCGATTGTCGTCTGGTCACTCATTGCACTCATGATCCTTTCGCCATACCTGGTACGTAATATGATGCTGTTTGGAAAACCGGTCTACAGTACCGAGAGCTACGATGCCTGGGTGCTCGACTATCGCGGTGTAAGTGGTGATGCCTGGGCCGAAATCTACCGCGTGTTCGCACCAGAATGGGGTGGACCAGGCCTTCCCAACCGCAGTTGGATCTTGCGCTGGGGATTTGATGCAACTATAACCAAATTCGAGACCCAGGTACGTGAATTACGAGCGTATCTGATGCCGGCCTGGCCAGGAGCGCTAGCCCCGATTGCCGCACTATTCAGCCACGATGCGCAGAAAAACATTTTGACCCCACTCGGGGCATGGCTCTCGCTGACCGGTTTCCTGGCGGCGATTGCGTATCGCCGACATTGGGTAAGCCTGATTGGATTTACGTATACGCCATACATCCTCTTCATGCTGACCTACTGGCGTACCAATGAAGAGCGCTATTGGGTTGCACTTATTCCATGGCTGGCGCTTCTAGCATCCTGGATTATCTGGGCCGGCTATGATCGATTGGCAACCATCGGTGATCGACGTTGGGCGCCGTTGGGGCTGATTCTGGCACTGACTGCCATCGTAACAATTGTCGCCGGTTCACAAGCCGACATTGCCGACAAGGTGCGCAACGAGCCTCGTATCTGGCAGCAAGACCTGGCAGCTTATGAATGGTTACAAGCCAATACGCCCCCCGATGCAGTGATTATGACCCGTCTACCCTGGCAGGTCAACTGGCATACCGAACGACCGGCAGTGATGATCCCTAACACCGATAACCGTGAACTGTTATTGCAAATTGCCCATCACTATGGTGCTACGTATCTGGTCCTGGAAAATCAGATGCGAGTGAAAGGTGATGTCGGTCGGCTGTTGGCGCCGCTGATGGATCACGCTAATCAGCCAGGGATGATCATTGACGGCTTTGAATTACTCTATGCCAGTCCGACACCTGATTTTCGTGCGTTTATCTATCGGATTCCCACTTCAGAATAGAACATTTGTCGTATGCGTATCTTAATGTTGGCATCCTCACTCCCAAAATACCCACGGGAAACAACTGCACCGTTCATCGAAGAGATTGCCGCTGGGATCGCGGCCCGTGGTCATCAGGTGACGTTAGTCGCACCGTGGCATCCCGAGTTGCGCCGCAGTACACGTGAACGTGGCATTGAATTGCGCTTTTTTCGCTACGCACCACACCCGACCCTGAACATCTGGGGCTATGCCCAATCACTACACAGTGACACCCAGGTACGTGAACGGGCATGGATTGCTGCACCCTTTGCGCTCACAGCCTCGATGCTAGCATTACAACGCGAATTACGACAGGCCCAGGCCCGCGGAACGCCGTTCGATCTGGTGCAAGCCCATTGGGTTTTGCCAAACGGCCCACCGGCAGCACTGGCAGCACTCGGTGCCCGTCTCCCATTAGTGGTTAGTTTGCATGGGAGTGACATCTACCTGGCGGAAACACAACCCATTATGGGGAAGATAGCCGGACTCGTGTTTCGCCAGGCAGCAGTAGTAACTGCCTGTAGTGCAGATTTGAGTATGCGGGGAGTACGACTAGGTGCAAATCCGACGCGCACCTTTGTGATCCCCTACGGCGTCAATCCAGATCAATTTCGCCCCGATCTGACGGCTGCACAGCACTTCCGTGCCGAATGGGGTATTCCCGAAAATGCTCCGCTGGTGTTGGGCGTAGGACGCCTGGTGAGCAAAAAAGGCTTCAGTGTGCTCCTCGATGCCTGGCCAGCAGTGCTGCGTATGCATCCGACAGCCAGGCTGGTGATTGTCGGTTACGGTGATCTGCGACCAGCGCTGGAAGCGCAGGCGGCTCGACTAGGCATCGCAACGAACGTGCTGTTTACCGGCCAACTTGATCGGGCACGCACGGCAATGGCGATGGCCGCAGCCGATGTCTTTGCACTTCCAATTGTGCGTGAAGGAGTTGATGGCTTACCGAATGTCTTGCTTGAAGCGATGGGCGCGGCCCGCCCGATTGTCGCAGCGCGGGTAGCAGGGGTGCCTGATGTGATCGAAGATGGAGTGCATGGGTTGATCGTGCCTGAGCGCGATGCAGGAGCACTGGCAGCAGCTATTGGCCGTTTGATCGCCGACCGGACACTGGCAGAACGGCTAGGTGTAGCAGCGCGCGAACGGATTGTGAATGAACTGACCTGGGAAAATACTGCGACACGTTATGAGGCCGCATTTGCCTCTGCACTGCGAGGAAGCGTCAGGCTATGAAGTGGCAACTGTTGATAATCTGGCTCGTGACCAGTGTTGCTGCTCTGGCGCTCCGTCTTCATCGCCTCGATGCCCAGAGCCTCTGGCTCGATGAAGGCAATAGCTGGGCAATAGCGATGCAGCCGTGGTCAATCCTGCTCAATGATCTGCTCCAACCGAATGCAGCCTACCCGCTCTACCATCTGCTTTTGAAGGGATGGATGAGCATAGCCGGGATGAGTGAGTGGGCTCTGCGCTTCCCATCGGCACTAGCTGGCGCCCTAAGCGTTCCACTCCTGGCGCTAGCAGCACGCACAGCAACCGAGATGTTACCCCAACGGGATAGCGTCACGATTGCGGCAATTGTGACCGGTGCTGTCTCGCCCTTCGCAATCTGGTATGCCCAGGAAGCGAAGGTGTATGCGCTTGTGCTGGCAGTCAGCGCGGCGATGGTCTGGCTGACGCTCTGTGCTGTGCGATCTGACCACTCACAGGCATGGTTCTGGTTGATTGGACTGGCACTGATTGCTCTCTTCATTCATCGCCTCACGGCGCTGCTGAGTCTGAGTATTGCATTAGTCTGGTTATTCAGTCGACCAAGACGGTACCGGTTCGTTCTTGCAGCCGGATTGATTGGCATAGGCATTGGGATGATTGCGGCTATGGCTGCCGGCGTGGGGAGTGATCGGGCGGCTCGTGGAGCTTCGATTGCTGCCGATCCACTGACAGCCCTCTGGTTGACGATAACTCGCTTCAGCCTTGACCGCTGGCCGGGTGATATCGAATGGTTCTGGTTGCTACCGTGGTTGCTGATGTTCGGCTTGGGCTTGATGAGTCTGCGCCGCCTCTCACCGCAAGTAACTCTCGTGCTCGGAGTGATGGGTAGCCTGCCGCTCATCCTCTTCTCATTACAACTGCTCGTTACCCGCCTCTACGAAACACGCTACCTGATGATTATCTTTCCGGTATGGATAATTATTCTGGCATTAGGGTTGGGGCATACTGGCTGGCTAAGGTCGGTAGGATGGTTGGCGCTAATCGGCATGGTAGCCACTGCCGGTCTGGCTCTAACCCAACCTCGTTTTGGCCTCTTTTCGGGTGATCCAGTAAAAGAACAATACCGCGACGCCATCGCGGAACTGGCACGACGGGTTCATCCCGACGATGCTGTGGTGATTCACCCAGGTTATCTGCGTCCATTGTACGACTACTACACAGCCCGCTTCAGTGTTGATCCGATGCCACAACCGATCACGTTCGCCAATTTCTGGACCGGCGAAACCGATTACAGTCAGCGCGAGTGGGATGTTGAGCGGCGCGAGGCATTAACCGGTTATACTCGGAGCTGGCTGATCATCGCACCAGATCATGCGCGAACGATTGATCCACCCCTTCCTGGCGATGAATATGGGCTGGTCGGTAACTTCTGGGCCTTTAGCCGTGAGCAGCGGACCTGGCCGTGCGGTATCTGGCGTTTCCATGGTGTTCATCTCTTCTGTCAAGAAGCACCAGAAGCCTACATCACCGGTGAGATTGTACGACCAACGACGCCACTCACAGCTCTGTTTGGCGATCACCTGCAATTGCTGGGTTATACCTTGAAAGCAACCACCCCAGTCGGACCAGGAGTATACCGGGCCGGCAGCAATATTCCGCTGAGTCTCTTCTGGGATGTACAGCAGCCGCTGAGCGAGGATTACAGCCTCTTTATTCATCTTTGCCGCGATTGTGAACAGCCGCCGGTTGCCGGTGATGATGGTCAACCGTTAACCGGCTATCTCCCTACCAGCACATGGCTACCGGGCAAACCGGCGCGCGATGATCGAGCAGTCTACCTTCCACCCGATCTCGCACCCGGTCAGTACCGTCTCCTGATAGGCTGGTATCGACCAACCGATCCCACTCCAGCCGGCCGTTTACCGGTATACAGTGAGCGATCACTTGGCGACGGACGGCTCTGGTTAGCGACGATTGAGGTTATTGCTGGTGATGAATAGCCGTCTCTGGTTCAAACAACACTGGCCTCTCATACTGGCTTTGTGTTGTGGTCTTGGCTTACGAGTGGCGCTTTGGGGCAACTTGCCGCGTCTCGGTCTCATTTCCGATGAAGCCGAGTATCTGGCCGCTGCCGACTGGCTGGCCAACGGGCGTGGGTTTGCCTGGCATACCGGCTATCTCTGGACACGCGCACCACTTTACCCGCTGTTCCTGGCGGCGCATATCGTCTTGTTTGGTCGCAACGAAGCCATTATTTTTGCCAGCCAGAGCCTGCTGAGTCTGGTGAACGTTGGGCTGGTGTATGCGATAAGTCGTCAACTGGGTGCGTCCTCGCGTACTGCTGGTGGTGCAGCGCTTTTGAGTGCGCTTTCGTTACCACTCGCAATGTATCCGCAACTGCTGTTAAGCGAGACCTTATTTATCTGCCTGCTCCTGGCAGCTTTTTGGTTGTTGGCTCGTCCGCATCACCGATACCGACTTTTCATCGGCGGTTTCTTCCTCGGTCTGGCGACACTTACACGCGGGTTGTTACTTGGTTTTTTGCCGCTGGTCACGCTCTGGCTGTTCTGGCACACCACCGGCAACTTGCGCCAGCGCGCCATCACGGCGCTGCTCCCCCTGTTGAGTGCAGGATGTCTGATTGGGCCATGGGCGGTCTACGCCTCACGAACATACGGTGGCCTGATCATCATCGACACGACTGGCGCCTACAACCTGGCTTTAGGCGCCCGTACCGCCTACGATGATGGTCGCAGCGATGCCCCAACCCGCAATTTCGTGTTGGCCCTCCTCGATCCAACGCTTGATGATGCCACCCGTGTTGCACTCACTGCCAATTCGTGTCTGGCGCAGAATGGAGATCCGCGTTTGCAGACGGTATTGACCAGACCGGTGACGAGCATCACCCAGGCCGAACGACAGCAACTGCTGACTGCTGAAGGCTGGTGTCTGATTCGGGCAAAGCCGTGGGCGTTTGTCGCAAAAACGCTGATGGAGCTGATCGATCTGTTTCAAATCAACTATAGTGGCGATGAACGGTTGGTCGAGGGGTTTGCTTTAGGGCGTTTGCCAGAGTGGTACACCCTTGCCCTGTTTGTACTCGATGATACCCTGTACATTACTATGTTGCCATTGGCTATGCTGGGCTGGGCTGTAGTGAAACGAGAGAACGGCACTCTCCCAGGCCTGATTGGATTGTGGTTGCTCTACAATCTGGCGGCAGCACCGTTACTGTTTGCGATTAATCGCTTTCGGATACCGCTGTTGCCTTTCTTGTTTATCCTGGCAACAACGACGCTAGCAGCCGCTCCGCAATGGCGAACGTGGTTAACCAATCGACGTGGCTTGCTCTACGCCGTATTTGCAGTGCTGGCCTGGCTCATCGCTGCCACGCCCTACGCCTACCTCGAACCACGTGCCGACGGCGCGCCATCACAATGGGCATCGTACTTCGGCCCTTATCCATCGGCACTGGCAGCCACACAGATTGCCTGGCAGCGCCGCCCACAGTATCACGCTTTTGAGCGTCTGGCCGAGGCCGTTGCCAACGACGATCTGGCAGCGTGGTCGCAAGCACTTGCCGATCCCGATTTACCACCATATGCCCGTGCGATTGGCGAGCCATTGTTAGCAGCTCGAAACGGCCAGCCAACTATCGGCTTGGAACTCTTAGCCCAACAGCAACCACTCTACCTGTGGCAAGCCGCGGTTATTCGTGGTGAACTACTCCGTCACATGGGTGATCTCACTGCTGCCCGTCAGATATTGGGGCAAACTCTGGTTGACGACTGGAATCCGACCGGCTGGGCGTGGCGCTGGCTCCACCCACCACCGTTGCCCAACCATCGGATTGATCTAGCCGATGACAACGATCTCGGGTATATCGACGGTTTTTATCTGGGTGAATTCGATCCCATACTAGGGGCAACAGTACGGTGGGCAGGTGAAACCGCACACCTTCGTTTCCCGGCAGCCGCTTCAGGACGGGAACGCCAGCTTTGCCTGCGTGCAGCCGCCAACTGGCCGGTTGATCTGTCGCCACCCACCATCAAGGTCTGGTTCCACGGTACGATGTTAGGAACATTCCGCCCTCATCGACGCCTGCAAGAGTTCTGCCTGCCATTACCAGCCCAACCGGCTGGCGCTGATTACCTTATTACCATCACCGGCCCTGGATTTATTCCCGACGCTCTCGATCTGGTACGTCGGCAAGGGCCACAGGTTGGTCAGCTACGGATTCTGTCATTTCAACTAGACTGGGCTGAGGTAAGGTGACGGGAACATCGCCCCCTCACCCTCCCGCCAGCCTCCTTTCTCTCCCACAAGGGGAGAGGCAGGAAAAAAGACAAGGGACAAAAAGGTGTTGCAAAAACACTCTCAAACGGTGGAAGGTGCTCCTTCGGACTCGGAACGGCTAGGGCATCCACTGCCCCAAATCAGCTCTCAACGGGACTGAGACAGGGGAATACGCAATTCAACCGTTGTTCCCTGACCTATCTCGCTGCGAATACGGAGATCGGCGCCGATCAGGCGCGCCCGCTCTTTCATATTCAGCAAACCAAGAGAACCCCGGTTTGTATAGCCACTCTCAACCGCCGCAACATTAAAGCCTTGCCCTCGATCACGTACACTGGCGACGAAGTAATCTTCTTCAACGTATAGATAGATCGTGATACTATCGGTTTTTGCGTGTTTACGAGCGTTATTGATGGCCTCTTGTAAGATAATGAAGGCCGCTGCTTCAATTTCGGGTGGTAAACGTGGCACCTGAGCTGGTGCTTCAAGCCGCAGCTTAATATCGTTCCCTGAAGGGTCACGCCAGCGCTCAACGTACTGCTGGAGGGTTACCAACAACCCCTGCGTTTCGAGACCGAGTGGACGCAACTCGAAGAGTAAGTTACGAATATCGTGGGTTGTTTTCTGGACCAGCTCCGCCAATGTATCCAGCTCAGCAGGTACTCGTTCGGGCATTGCCTTAAAGAGACGCTTGATGAACTCGATATTCATCGCAATCGCGGCAATGCTCTGCGTTGGGCCATCGTGCAAATCACGGGCAATTGCGTGCCGAACTTCAGCCTCTTTTTGCAACAGTTTATCGCGCTCTTCCTTCAAACGCTGATAGAGACGAGCATTCTCAATCGCAATCGCAGCTTGCACAGCCAACGTGGTGAGCAGTTGCATATCTTGCTCGGTAAACGGTTGTCCATCTACTTTGTTCAGCAACTGCATCGCGCCGATAACCCGATCCTTCACCCGCATTGGCACACAGACGATCGAGCGGGTCACAAAATCGGCTTCACGGCTGATCGCATCGTACCAACGAGGATCGTGTTCGACATCATTCACAATCTGCCCAATACCATGCGTCACCACCCAACCGGCAATGCCACGATCTGCTGGCATGCGGAACTGGCGCTGTTCGCCGGGGATTTCGAGCACTAACTCGTTCTTCTCTTCATCGAGGATAAAAATCGAACAACGTTCCGCGCCAACTACTTTAGGCACCCGCAGTTTGATGTCGTTGAGCAGGCTGGTCAAATCAAGATTGCTCGCCAGCGATTGACCGATCTCGTACAGCAGGTGAAGTTCACGTAAATCACGCTCGGCACGGCGCAGCATTGCCAGCTTATCGGCTTCACCGCCAATTGCGCGTACCAGCAATACTAGTAGCTCTTCATCGAGTGGTGGCTGACCGCCAGCTTGCTGGTCGTTTCGACTGACCACCAGGTGGAGCAGGCCAACCCCCTGTCCACCACTCTGGAGGGGCAACTCTATCAGATCGCGGCTCTCGTCAATCGAATAAGAACCGACAATCGGTTCACCACTATCTTCACGGCGGGTAAACCCGTCACGCGCCTGTTCAATCAACAGCAATGTATCGACATCAAGTTTGCCACGACTCACCTTCGTTGTTTCACCGTATGGTGAGACGTACAGCAGTGCGCCAGCTTGCGCCGGCCAGAAGGAAATCAGTCGATCTAGTGATGCTTGAAGCAGATCGGCCACTTCGTGGTGACCGCCGGCAATAAGCAATTGACTGAGCGTTTCAAGCTGGCGCTGATTAATCGCAAGCGGCGGCATAAGACACCTCGAGTTGTGGCAACACGTAAAGATTTAGACTGATAATGAATATTATAGCGTATTATACCGCCCCTGCAATGAGAAGTGAAAAAAGAGATAGAAAAATGGGGAAGGTCAAGTTCCCAATTCACCCCTAGCAAATCCGCTCAGTCGCGGGCGATGAACGGTTTTATCACGTCTGATAACGCAAGAACCAACCCATCCAAGACATGCCCACTTGCGATAAACTATACCTCACTCACACGGTTGGGGATAGGAACTTCCTCCTCACCCGATCAGATGAGCATTGGTGGTGATCGAAACAAAATGAGTTGAGAAGATGGAACGCTTCAAAGTCTGTCATCGCAGTGAATTACCGCCTGGTTCTATGCGCTACGTCGATATTGACGGCCTCCCGATCGGTTTGGCTAACGTGCAGGGAACCATTTACGCCTTTAGCGACAGTTGTCGCCACGAAGGCGGTCCTCTTTCTGCAGGCGTACTTATTGAACACACCGTGACCTGTCCGTGGCACGGGTGGACTTACGATGTGCGTAGTGGGAAGAGTATCGTGCCGCCGGTTGGGTTGCGCATCGCAACGTACCCGGTTGAAATCATCGACGAAGATGTTTACGTGGTTATTGATTGGTCTTCCGAGAACTGATACAGCGCTGCCGAACACAGTCGGCGGGTGGGTTTGGCACCCGCCCCGGCCCTCTCATACCCCATGACCACTGCCGAACAGTTCGGACTCGATTGAAATGACGAGAAACAGTGCCCAGAATCTGCTATCTGATAACCGCCGGCACATAGACATTATAGAAAACAGACAGCATTGATAGCGGTCCCAACCTCTCATCCGGTTGCGGTCCTGGATTGAGAGGGACGATACCGGCGGTTAAGAATTCATGCCAGGCGGTATCTCTCGTAAACTGAAAGAGACGATGTTGAGTGTATCTGTCGAATACAGTACCTTTTCGATGCGGATAGAAAATCGAAATCCCGTTAACGTTCGTCATATCTACGTAGGGAGCACCAGGCTCGCTAGGGAGAAAACCACTTCCAGCACGGTGACCGTCGGGAAGGATAAACGATTGGGCACCGGTCAATTCATCGATCAGTTCAGTCGCTCGTTGCCGGATCGCCTGATCCTGGATTTCATTGCGGATGATTCGTACCCAGCTTAGCAAATCAAGGTATGCATCTTCAGGATCGTTGATACGATTGCCATTACTCTCGATATGGACACTACGGTTGCGAATATCATTGAGGTGATTTTGTTGCACCACACTATTGTTCGCGTATGCTGCCAGCTCGCGTGCCAATCTGCTCACTGCTTGCGCAACTGTAGGAACGCGCCCTAAATCAAGAGCGGTAATGGTAAACGGGACGCTGAGAGAACTTGATCGAACGGCGTACCTCTCGACTACTGTTCGTGCCACCGTTTCAGGTGTAGTGTTGGCGCTGATGTTGGCAAAGTAATCTTCATAGGCAAAGAATGACCATCCCAGGTATTGCGAGCTGATCAAGAACCGGGAACGGGGCGGAACCTCACTGCGGGGGCGAAGCTCGTAGGCAACCTCCAGGAGACCCATCGAACAGGCATCGAGGTGAATGACGTCAATGGGCAAAATATCTTCCGTGTTAAGTACCTCGCCAAGCTCTTTGACAGTCAAAAAAGCACTTTCATTACTCACTCCATCATCAAGGTAATCACTGGTCGAATCCCAGGAAATACCCTTCACACCTTGTCCATGATCGGCAATCGCCAGATAATAGTGTCGGGCTGGAAATTGACTTTGCCCCCAACGCAGGAAACTTCTGAGTGTGGCCGGATCATCCATCTGCTGCTCGGCAAAATGCTCTGTTTGACCCGGTATGAGCACGCGATACGTGTCATTCGCGCCTGGCCCATCGACAAGTGCAGCAACACGAATCGTCGGATTACGAGATGCGAGCGATCGCAACTCTTCCAATGCCCGATTGTAGGAGGCCAAGATGTTTTGACCACCTTCACGGTCATCTGCATTGAGGTACAGCAGTATCGTCCATGCTGGTAGCGATTGCGGCTGGGGAACTACAAACACCGAGATGCTTTCAGACGTTGCCTGTTCATTTTCATTATCGCGCACTGACAGGCTGATCCTGTGCATCCCCGACTGTAGACTGTTCGCCGGGATCTCCAGTACCGGTTGGTTACCGATAGTACCATTCAGGTTGGAAGTCCAGCGCCACTCGACAATGCTGTCACTCTCATCACTGTCTTGCGCCATACCCCGAACTATCAGTGTGTCGCTACCCTCCAGACTAGACAAATTCACATGCGTAATGGTTGCTATCGGTTGGGTGTAGCGCATCGGTTGGAAGATGAGCACCTGTTTCGTATTCGGGCTGAAAGTGTAAATGTTGCCATTCGTCGCAATGTCCCATCCACTAACCGGTCCATCGAGATCAATCGTAGTCGCCGGACTATTCGCTAAGGTGTCTGGACGAATGTGCAGTGCACTCGCGTTATACACATACACATTGCTCTCGAAGACATGTAACACATCATCGGTCAGGGGATCGAACGTGATCGCCAGCGTACCGGCATGATTCCCGTTAGCCGTGAATTTGTGAATCCGGCTAAAGTTATTGAGACCGGCATCGGCAACGTAGACATAGCCATTGGCATCAATCGCCAGATCCACCGGCAGAAAGATCCGATCATCCCTCCATTCACTCTGACGTTGACCGTTTGACAAGAATGAGACCACCTTCCCATCTTGCTTATCGGTCAGGAAGATTGTGCCGTTTGCCGCGACTGCAATAGCACCGGCAGTAACGTTAGTGAAAGCAAATGAAGAACGTTGCGCACCATTGGCGTCTAATTGATACACCCTCCCTGACGTGAGACTCAACTGATCGAGGATGTAAATCCATCCATCCAGACCTCGCGTCATGTCGATAATATTTTGCGGTGGTGGGTCAAGCTGCAAATGGGTAATCTGCTGGTTATCTAGCCGGGCAACCAGAGCCGGATCGCGGTTCGCTATCAGGACGCCTGTCGCGGAAACGACGACCATCCCCACGATGTCGCGATAGCGACTCGCTGCTCCCCACGAGCGAATCTGGTTCGTGGTTGGGTCTACTATCGTCACCTTGTTATCGAAACTTGTGAGGTAAAGCCTGCCATCCGCAGCCACGGTCAGATCGGTAAAGACTGCCCCTGCAACAGACCACTGACGTTCAAGGGTACCGCTTGCCGACAGACGTGCGACACCGATGGTTGGATCGGTCACCCAGAGTTTGTTGTCGCCATCAACAGCAATATTCTGGATGTGGCTCAGTGACGTTGAAATTACTCCGATCAAGGAACCGTTGAGGGCAAATTTGTAAATCTTATCAAAGCCTCCGGTGATATAGACGTTGTTGTTGCGATCAACTGCAATCCCGCTGCCATTGAGATTGAGACTGGTCGGCCACTGCCACTGTCGTCGTAATGTTCCGGCAGTCGAAAAGAAAGAGACACCTCGATCATAGACAACAGCAATATCACCATCTGGCGTTATTGCTATATCGTTGGCGAGCGGACACTGATCGACGTTCGGGCACAACGACCAGACAGTAACGAGCTTCCCCCGCTGATCAAACTTCTGAATGCGTCGATTCCCAACATCGAGGATGTAAATATTCTGAGTCGGATCAATCACAACACGGGCCGGTCGATTGAATTGACCCTCGTCGCGACCATACCTGCCCCATTGACGCACAGGATTTCCTGTGTTATCGAAGACTTGAACCTGATGACCCGCTTGCTCAACGACAACAACTGTACCATTCGCACTAACTGCAATCCCACTAGCCCCATCAAACCGACCTGGCTCGTCCCTCAGAGGAAATGATTGAATGCTGACATAATCGCTGCTGTGACGACGCGGTAGCACGATGTCAACCTGTTGACTTCCCGGTTGCGTGGTGTACGTCAGTGTGCGTTCACGCTGCCCAAAACGCACGGTGATGGTGATAGTTTCACCAGGCTGAATGTTCAAGGGTGCACTGTTCAAATTAAGTTCGTAATAGGGCGAACCACTCGCCACACTTATAATACGAGTCACTGTAGAAAAGCGATCTCCTCGTGGACTGGTGATAATAACGTCTGCACCGGCAACCGCTTCACCGTCAACATAGACTCGGCCACTGAGACAGCACGTCGCTATTGATCCCCCTGGCGGTGTGACACCACCACAACCACGAGGTAGAGGCACAGGTGGCTCGTCGGATAGATCGGATACCGGCATTGGTGGTATTTTTGGTGATGTACTATGTACGGGCGAATGAAAAGACATTAGAATAGCGAGTACCATCACGATGATGGCAACGCGGCTGATGGGATGGCGGTATGTTTCCATGACTATCTCCCTTTCACTTCAGGAGGAACAGTCTTGACCCGATTCAGGAGCCTGTAATCTACATCATAAGAGACGGTAGAACACACTGGTTTTTGGCAGTCACAGAAGAAACAGCTACCCATACAAAGTATTTCCCACATCTTTGTCTGATGCTCCGAACTCCACTGTCTTGTCCAGAGCAGTGGTGCAAAAGAAGTTAAGGGCACGGAAGCGCGGTCGACTTTCTTTCCCTATCTAGCAGTGGTGTGGGAGGAGTGAGACGAGGCTTTCAACTCACCACCATTTCCCCATGACCCTGTCCTTTTAGGCGAGGCAGGACGACGAGCAGTGAGCAGGCTGCGCAATGTCGCCATTTGCCCCTGCTCTACTACTACTACACGGGTAGAGGCAGAAAGCGAGGCTCGTTCTGCAGTACAAGCACTGAAAACGTCGAGAATCCTTACTTCTCAAGGGGTTTTCAACATTTTCATCACGCCCTGACCCGTGCAGGTTCCTTTGGTCCTCTGGCCCGCATCCTGTAGTGGCATCGGTGAAACCTGCGCACGTCCATCAGCACGCCTCTTAAGCGAGTGGAAACCACTCCTACTGATGTGGCGACAGGCACGCCAGCGAACCAACGAAAGCGTAGCGCAGCCCACCATTAGAACGGAAAGCAGCACACCTCTTCAATCCTTAGAACGTGGCCCTGGAAACTCGCACATCCAGACAAGAGGTTCATTTTCAGCAACTCGCTAATACTCTTTTGTCAGGAGTTATAACCCAAAAGATCACGAATGATGCGATCTTGTTGCAAGCGGCGAAGATAATTTTGCTTGATCTGATAAATGCGCTGTACGTTCGGAAATCGCTGTGGAAATTTATGAACAATATCTTGTGGTTTATACCCCTGTAGATCAAGTCTCAGAATGACAAGCTCCTCTTCCGATAAGAGAGTCAGGATGCGCTGCCAGAGCGCTACCTTGAATTCAAGATCATAATTATTATTGTTAGGTACGGATTGTGTTAATCTATCGGTCAATCTCTGCTGTCTCTTCGTTCGGAGCACCGTTAAGACTGCCGTCTGAATGCACTTTTTCCAGTATTGAAAGAGCTTAGCCAGATCATTAGTTGCGGTAAGGCCCGGGTTACGCTGACTGGCTCTATGAAGAGCGATGAGTGCATCGTGGAGGATCCCCTGGATGTCGTCTTCTTCAATATCAACATGGACACCCTTAGAAGACGCTGCATCAAAAGATCGTCGAATCCAGAGGTACTGCATCCGCCCGAACAGTGTAAAGATGTACGACCAGGCTACTTGATCACCAGCAAAAGCCCGCCGGAACAGGGTCATACATGCCGGTGATTGTTGTTCGTATGACTGGCGGAAATCTGCTCTCTCGCTCTCACACAAGCGGATAAGCTCTTCCAGAGGCAGCTCAGACATATTCATTGATTTACCTCGACCCGCACTACACAATAACCCCCGGCAGGAATGCTGTCACAGCCCGCCAGTTACACGTACTATCGATGATCGTTTCTGCATCTGGTGGAAGTGTAATGTTTCATGATAAACATGTTATGAATAGGTGCTCAGTCAGTATTGTCTAAATGTAATGTATTTTTATTTAATCATGAATTCGGATCAGAAGCAACTCGAAAGATACACCATAAAATATTTTAAACAGCAATCAATGAGAATAGCAAAGTAGAGATCGAATTTGAAAGCATAGCCGAATCACCGGCACGCAAAAATTTAGCCATCCACTTCTGGCAAGCCAAAAAACGCAGTCTCACATTCCAACGTGAACAAGCGGAAATGATCGCTCGATCGAGCGGGGCGCAGCGCTGCTGCGCCTCGCGCTCACGCCTCGGCGGGTGAACATCATCACCTATACCAACCGGCAGGGTACCTTCCCCCCGTGAGGGAGCGGACGGGGGCTAGGGGGAAGATGTGTGGGGCCAATCTCCTGCACGAGCGCTGAAAACGCTTGAAACCCAAGGGGTGAGGGGTGCCGCACACCACGCCAGTGTATTAACGAGGGGTGATCTCCCCGCCTTGATAAATACAGAAACGGCTATAGTCTCCAAACCGATACATTCAGGTAATCCGGTCCTGATAACATACCGGATGTACTATAGGGCATTTAAATAATCAATTGAACTCATTCTCGCCTGGAATTTCACCGCTTCTCCTTATAACGAGCGTTGAAGGGGAGCTATGAATGCGGAGTATGTTTAAGCCCACGTCGATTGCAGTTGTCAGACGTGTTCTACCCGCTGCCAGATTTGCTCCGCTGGTGCGTCTCTTAGAAGTGAGGCTTGCATATTTGTCAGCTCAGGATGGTTGAGGACAGCAGATTGAGGCGCCAATGCTGGAACGTTTCCGACTCGTTTCCCGGTCGGCGCGCATCAGTTCAGACTTCAACGTGAGGATCGCAGTGCAGTCAATGTATCGTTTCATGATCACTCTCGCCATCATCGTGTCAGTAGTCGGGTTGGGACTGGGTAACTCAGGAATCACCTCAAGATCGAGCGCTGATAATGGTATCGCTGCCGCCGCACCTGCTGGCGGTGTCACGACACAGCAGACGCAGCCCTACCGCGTCTTCCAGTTCGCCATCGATGCCCAGATGCCGGTAGGGCAATTCGAGTATCCGCGAGGCGTAGCAGCGGCGCCCGATGGCACCGTCTATGTGGCAGACACCGGCAACCACCGCATCCAGCGCTTTAGCGCCGACGGAACCTTTCTCGGCACATGGGGATCACGCGGCAGCGGTGACGGGCAGTTCAACAATCCGCAAAGTGTTACGGTGGCGCCTGATGGCACGGTCTATGTGGCGGATACCGGCAACTACCGCATCCAGCGTTTCAGCGCCAGCGGAACCTTCCTCGGCGCGTGGGGGGCGCAGGGTAGTGGTGATGGGCAGTTTTACGACCCTAGCGGCATAGCAGTGGCATCTGACGGTACTATCTATGTGGCAGATACGAATAACCATCGCATTCAGCGCTTTAGCGCTGACGGTCTCTTCATGAGTGCTTTAGGTAACTGGGGTACTGGTGACGGGCAATTCCGGTATCCTAATGATGTAGCGGTTACACCTGATGGCAAAGTCTACGTGGCAGATAGTGGCAATCACCGCATCCAGTGTTTCAGCATGACAGGAACCTTTCTCAATATTTGGGGGGTGAGGGTCGAGAACCCTGTAGACCTGGCAGTAGCTCCCAACGGTACGGTATATGTAGCAGACACTGCCATCAATCGCATCCAGTACTATAGTGCAGACGGTGAATTTTTGGGAGAGTGGGGAACAACAGGTAATAATAATGGACAGCTCAACATTCCTGCTGGCGTGGCGGTAGCTTCTGATGACTCGGTCTACGTAGCGGATTGGGGCAATCATCGTATTCAGCAATTTAGTGCCACTGGAACTTTCCTCAACAGTTGGGGTATACGTGGCAGTAGCAATGGAAAGTTTCGTCTTCCTAATAATGTTTCGGTGGCACCTGACGGTACAGTCTATGTCGTGGATAGATACAACCACCGCATCCAACGCTTCAGCGCCACGGGTATTTTCCTCAATGCGTGGGGTGTGTATGGTGGTGGTGAAGGTCAGTTCAATCATCCTTCCGACGTAGCAATTGCATCTGACGGTACAGTTTATGTCGCAGATACAGGTAACCATCGAGTCCAGCGATTCAACGCCACTGGTACCTTCCTTGGCTCTTGGGGAGTACCAGGTACATATGAGGGACGATTTGAAGAGCCTTCTGGCGTGTCAGTGGCACCCGACGGTACGATCTTCGTGGCGGACACCTGGAATCACCGTATACAACGCTTCAGTCCTACTGGAACTTTCCTAAACACGTGGGGAACACATGGAAGTAGAAATGGGCAGTTTCGTCTTCCTGAAGATGTGGTAGTCGCATCCGATGGTACCGTTTATGTAGCAGATAGTGGTAATCATCGCATCCAGCGCTTCAGCTCCAGCGGAATCTTCCTCAGTACTTGGGGTAGCTTGGGCAGCGATGACGGACAGTTTAGCAGTCCTTTCAGTGTGGCAGTAGCAACCGATGGCACAGTTTATGTCGCGGATGCTGGCAACGGCAACCACCGCATCCAGCACTTCAGTGCCACCGGAACCTTTCTCGGCACGTGGGGGGGGCAGGGTAGCGGCGATGGGCAGTTCAATAATCCGTTTGGCGTAGCCGTTGCACCCGACGGCACGGTCTACGTGGCGGATGGCGGCAACCACCGCATCCAGGTGTTCGGGACAGACTACCCAAATGCCTGGCGCGG
>JAGHYT010000131.1:0-10158 GCA_017743535.1 Chloroflexus sp. | reverse complement strand
GCACGGCGTTTGGCGACTACGCGACGGTGGTGCAGCAGGCGGCGGAAGCCGAGGCACGAGCACGAGCGGCGGAAGAACAAGCGCAGCGGGAAGCCGCCGCACGGGCTGAGGCGGAAGCGCTGGCGCGTGCAGCAGCAGAGCAAGCACGAATGGCGGAAGAACAAGCACAACGGGAAGCAGCGGCGCGTGCGGCGCTTGAAGCCCGTCTGCGCGAGTTAGAGACCGAGTTACGACGATTGCAGGGGTTGGTATAAGCACGGCCCACAACCAGACATTGTGGAGACGAAGAGAGGAAACTTGATAAGTAGCCGAATAGCTAGAGATGCAGGAGATGCAGTGCTGGCATGAGAATGTTCAAACCCATTCTCGATTCAAGATTGTTTTCGAGAGACGAGCGGGATTAGGCAATACACAGTATGCAGCTCTGCCTGCTTCTTTATCCGTCATTCCAACGAGTCACGGTGGGTTCTGTTATAACTTTCAGACTGGCATGTAGTATATCGTAACGGTAACGAGGGAAGACGGTCGTTCCGCACTCGGATGTGCTCCATCTATTCTCTGGTATAGCGATACATGGTATCTTATGTTTCGTCCGCTTGATCGTAGTCGTTAGGTAGAACCGAGACATTTAGCGACAGTGTGCGAAGTGCAGCCTGCATATCGCGAAGCTGTGATTCAAGTTGATCCAGAGCTTTCGGATCGCCAGCTTGAGCCGCCTTGAGAGCTGCACTCATATGATTCTGAATTTCACTCAAGTGTTTAACACTACGCTTACGACGCGCTTCGAGATCGGCAGCGTAGATAGCAAGTGAAATATGGCATGCAACCAGTTCCAGCAGATTAAGATGCGAGCTATCGAAACGGCGGCTATGAGTTGTAGTGACCGTGATGGCACCGAGTAAGCGTGATCCCCACCGTAGCGGTGCAGCCATCGCACAACGAGTAGGCGCATCGATCTCGTGTGTGCGCAATGACAGCCAGCGTCGATCAGCCTCGGTCTCATCGATGATCAGCGGTTGTCCTTCGCGCAACACCAGACCGGCAAATCCCTGATCGCGCACTTCGCGGGCTCGATCAGGGGTCGCTATGTGGCCATTACTGAGGAGCAGCAGCGGCGCTTCTTCGTTATCAAGCGGGATCAATAACAGTGATGCCCGTTCGCCACCAACCATCGCAGGTACCTGAGTGGCAAGCTGTAAACCGAGATGGAGTGGATCGGCAGTAGCACTGATGACCAGGCGACCAAAATGCAACAGTTGGTCGAGAGTATCAGCATGAGCACGGGCCTGATTAAGATACTGATCGAGCTGCCCTTGCAGCGATGATTGTTCAAGAACAGCACCGACAATTTGACCAAGTGTGTTTAGCAGTTCGCGATCATCGCTGTCAAATGGTGGGGTAGCGCGTGTCACTTCGATGCGACCGACAACTCGACGCCCGATGGTAATGGGGCCAACTAACATAGTCGGCGCATGCGAACGTAAACTGCCGGTACCAGCAGGCACAACAATATCGACTTTATCGGCCGACAGCCACTCGCTGCATAGATCGCGAAGCATTGGTAACGGATCGGATTGTCGGGCGGTCATGAAGAAAGCGCCTACCGTCATTAATGCGTTACGTAAACGAGCAGCTCGGCGCTGAACAGTAACAAGTTGAGTTGCAATATCAGATGTTGTCACGGCCACTCCAGATCTGAGAACAAACACCTGCTGCGTGTTAATCACGATCATACCACGATGCCGGGTAAATGAAGATGACAAACCCGGCATCGTAGATTACAATTCACGCATCAAGTGGTTCAGCAGGGCGGGGTTCCTCGATAGTCAGGATACCACCGCGATGGAAGACGAGCTGGCCATTTTCGACATCTACCTCGATCTGATCACCTGGTCGGAAGTGCCCCTTCAGCAACTCACGTGAGATGGGGGTTTCGAGCAGCCGCTGAATTGTTCGGCGGAGCGGTCGTGCACCGAAAACGGGGTTGTACCCTTCCTGAACCAGATACTCTTTAGCAGCCTGTGTCAGGGTAAGGCTAATCTGCTGTTCACGCAAACGCTCAACCAGTTCGGCAACCTGCAACTCAACGATCTTGGTCAGATCATCCATCGAGAGTGGATGGAAGAGAATGATCTCATCGATGCGGTTGAGAAATTCGGGCCGGAATGTCTGTCTGAGCGCCTCATCAACCTTCTTCCGTGCCTCGCGCATATCGAAAACTT
This sequence comes from Chloroflexus sp., assembly GCA_017743535.1. Taxonomy (GTDB): domain Bacteria; phylum Chloroflexota; class Chloroflexia; order Chloroflexales; family Chloroflexaceae; genus Chloroflexus. The sequence goes on along the minus strand of JAGHYT010000131.1, from coordinate 7,936 downwards.
TTGCGCTTCGGCTACCGACACTGAAGCCGATACCGCCACCTTGCAAATGCTCAGTACCGGCGTTGCTGGTCATGATAATGATTGTATTGCGGAAATCAACCGTTCGCCCCTGACCGTCGGTCAGCCGACCATCTTCGAGTACCTGTAACAGTGCATTAAACACATCACGATGAGCTTTTTCAATCTCGTCGAAGAGTACCACCTGATAGGGACGGCGACGGATGCTCTCGGTCAACTGACCACCTTCATCATAGCCGACATAACCAGGTGGGGCACCGATCAAGCGACTCACAGTGTGACGCTCTTGGTACTCGCTCATGTCGATGCGGGTCATTGCCTCTTCGCTATCGAACATAAATTCGGCGAGGGCTCGCGCCAGCTCGGTCTTACCGACACCGGTAGGACCAACGAAGAGGAATGAACCAATGGGACGACGCGGGTCGCGCAGACCTGAACGTGCCCGACGGATCGCATCGCTGAGCGCAACGATAGCCTCGTGCTGCCCAATTACCCGTTCGTGGAGACGCTCCTCCATGTGAATTAACTTTTCACGTTCGGTTTCGAGCATCCGGCTGACAGGCACGCCTGTCCAACTCGAAACGATTTGGGCCACGTCCTCTTCATCAACAACCTCATCAAGATTGTTCCGCGCCAGCCATTCACTTCGTTCGGATTCAAACTGGCTCTGAAGTGCAAGATAGCGTGCACGTAGCATAGCGGCTCGCTCGTAGTCACGGCGAGCGCCAGCCTCTTCCTCTTCAGCCTGTAAGCGCTTCAGCTCTTCTTCCTTTGCTCGTAATTCAGGTGGCATCGAGAAGATGTCGATGCGGAGCTTGGCGCTGGCTTCATCGATTAAATCGATCGCTTTATCGGGCAAGAAGCGATCGTTGATGTAACGATTCGAGAGCTGCACTGCTGCTTTCAGTGCTTCATCACTGATCGTCAACTGGTGATGCTCCTCGTAACGCTTACGCAAACCGCGTAACATTTCGATAGTCGTCTCTGGATCGGGTTCTTCAACGAAGACCGGTGAGAAACGCCGTTCAAGCGCAGCATCCTTCTCAACGTGTTTGCGGTACTCGTCGATAGTAGTAGCACCGATCACCTGAATTTCACCACGCGAGAGAGCCGGTTTCAGCATATTTGAGGCGTCAATGCTGCCGGTAGCTGCACCGGCTCCGACAACCGTGTGTAGCTCATCAATGAAGAGTATGATGCGCCCCTTTGCGTTACGCACCTCGTCCATAACGGCCTTGAGGCGCTCCTCAAACTCACCGCGGAACTTAGAACCGGCAACCATCCCAGCCAAATCGAGAGCCAGTAGCTTACGGTCGCGTAAAGTTGGTGGCACATCACCACGTGCAATGCGTTGCGCTAGGCCCTCAACAATTGCCGTCTTACCGACACCGGTCTCACCGACCAGTACCGGATTATTCTTGGTGCGACGCGATAAAATTCGGATGACCCGTGCGATCTCAGCTTCCCGGCCAATGACCGGATCGAGCTTGTCTTCGCGAGCCAGCTCAGTCAAATCGACACTATATTTCGTCAGTATCTCGTAGCGGCTCTCTGCCGACGGATCATCGCTGCGCTGATTGCCACGAATGTCCATCAACACTTGGTAAATCCGCTCCTGATCGATCTGATAACTCTGTAAAATCCTTGCCGATGGGCCATCGCGTTCATTGGTCAGAGCAATCAGCAGATGGTCAAGGCCAACATACTGATCGCCCAAGCGATTGGCCTCTTCCTCAGCCCGTTTTACTAGTCGTTGGGTACGCGGCGTAATGTACACCTGCGTGCCCATCCCATAAGGGCTAAGAATTTTAGGCAACTTTTCCAGCTCACGCTCGACACGACGGGCAACCTCTTGTGGATCGACGTTAAGTCGTGTCAAAGCTCGAACCGCCAGACCGTCGCGCTGACGGAGCATCGCCAGAAAGAGATGCTCAACATCGAGCTGCGAATGCTGATGCTCCTGCATAATCTCTTGCGCAATATGGAAGGCGTTTTGCGCTTTTTCAGTAAATCGCTCCAGTCTCATTGCAGTCCCTCTATGTTGTCCGCCGGATGGCGGGTGTGCAGATCACAACATTGACCTGCTTTGGTAGTATAGCACAGGAACGATGTCAAAACAGGGGAAGAGTGTAGGATTTGTGTAAGAGGCACTGGGTATGAACGGGTGGACATTGTAGCAGAGACCACGCTCGTCTCTACGCCTTGTGTTGAACTTCGGGTGTGCGTGGACGGTCTTTGCACGACCTATCGATATTCACTTTGGCGCTTATCGGGAACTGACAACCACTATGGGAGCAATTATGAAACAGCGGTTTCTACGCTTATCGCACGATGTTTGGTTCATCATTGGCGTGATGCTGGTGGGGATGGTTTGTGCTGGTCTGGCAGGCTTAGCATCACCTGCTGGACAGATCGATATTGGTACCACATATGCACTGCCGTACATCGAGGGTTTTCATGGGTTAGAACGGAATCAACAATTCTCCTACTCGTTTACCAAAGCTGAGGCTCGTGTCTCGTTCCCCGGTATTGGATCGAGTTGGACAACACTGCTCATAAAAGCTAGCGGATACCGACCAGAAGGTGTGTCATCGGCTGAGTTGGTGATCTACACCCAAGAGATTGAACCGATAAAGGTAAGCCTACGCAGTGATATTGCTCGTTACTACATTCTCTTGCCGCCCGATGATGATGATCTGAACATCCATCTTACCAGCTCAACGTTTACCACTCCTAATGATCCCCGGCAATTAGGCGTGGTTATCGATTGGATCGCGGCGTATCAGTTGGAGTACGGCTGGCCATTCTGGCAAGCCATTCATCTGGCGCTGATTGGTGGTCTGGGTTACTGGCTATTACGACGCCTAGCTGTCGAGCGCGCACTGGCAGGCGTGATTATGGTAGCAGCACTTATCACGCTGGGTGGTTTACTGGCCGCTTTCCGTATCTGGTGGGCTATCTTTACGCCAATGCTGTGGGGATTGTTGTTGGGATTCCACGTCTGTTTAGGTCCATTGCGGAGTTTCACCCGTTTTGCATTTGCCCGTGGTGGCGAAACATTGCCGCAGTGGTATGAAACGTGGCTCTGGCGTATTGTATTGCTGGCAGCGTTGATCAAGATCGGTGGTGTCATTTATCCCCAGACCATCGTTTATGATGAACGCTGGCATGTGCCCCGCACGCAGTTAGTCCTTGATGGACGCTTTATCGAGCTTGTTGTGCCAAGTAGGGTTACTCTATTGGGCGAGACGGTTGGCTTCGAGGGTGGACATTTTCCCTACTCACCGCTCTGGTACTTGATCACGGCTCCATTCGGCTTAGTCGGTATCGATCTGGGCCTGGCATCGAATGTATTAAATACGGCGCTTGACGCTTCACGCAGTCTGTTCGTTGCGTACATCGCCCTCCGTCTGTTCGGGCGACCAGGACTGGCAGTAGCAGCAGCCGGCTGCTATCATCTCTTGCTGATGCCATATTTTCTGATTTCGTGGGGAAACTGGCCCACTCAACTAGGACTTTGGGGCACGCTGGTACTGATTGCATTTGTTCTGGCCTACGACGATCAGCCCGGCGAGCGACGGGCATTGTGGGGCGTTGCAGCCGCCGCAGCGCTGGCAATACTTACATATACGGTAGTGGGAATCATGGCGTTTACAATGATGGGTATCTACGCTCTGTTTGAGCTGATCCGGCGTGAGACGAAAGCAATACAACGGGGTAAGCTGTTGCTGTTGGGTCTGGCTATCGCCGAGGGGATAGCATTTGTTATCTATCACGTGTGGTATGTACCGGTGATCGTCACCGAGACATTGCCGGCTATCAGCTCCGCCCTCAGTCAACGAGTGGTGCGCGCCGAAGCATCGCCGCTGCCCACACCGGCTATTGATGGGGCGTATATGCTTAACCATCTGACCTGGCCGGGTATTGTGCTGATTGTCGGTGGAGCAATTCTGGCATGGTCGGCTGCGCGCCGTGCGCATGGATTGCTCTTCGGCTGGTGGGCAGTGCTCGTGCTCTACTCGCTCGTGAGCTGGAACATTGCCGATATGATCCTCAAGCAGGTCTTCTTTATGCTGCCGCTAGCAGCGCTGTGTATGGCGCTGGCATTAGAGTGGCTTTGGAAGCAGTGGTGGATCGGTCGTACAGCAGTAGTTCTGACGCTGGTGTATCTCGCACTGCGGGTTGCCGACCGGTGGTACGAGTATATTATGGTGAAACGTCATATCGGATGAGGTTGAATTATTCCTGGCTGTTACCCATCTTTTAGGAACGTTCAAGGGTGAACAGGAGATGTTTACAAACACCAGGTCATGAGAGATGGGTTTGGCTTCTGCCCTTATCGGTGAGGTGACAGGCATAATCGGCGAGAGGTCCATTCCCCAGTCTCAATGCGAACGACTAGGGAGGAAAAAGGTTTTTGGACTACAATTCCGTGAGTAAGGTTCCCTCGCACTCAAAATGTGCACGAACGACCAGGAGCGCAAAGGGTTTTCAGGCAGACTCCTAGAACTTTTCGCTCTACCCGGTCTTAGGGGACGATCAAAAACCTGGGCTGTTGATGAGTCTCGACCATGACATCGCCACAGTGGTTAGGGAAACGTTGGCGGACAGCGCATACGTCTCCGCGACGCGATGGAAAAGGGTTGCGACGGTTTCAGCGCCTGTGCTGCGGCGCACGCCTGGCGGCCCTCACCTCCCCCCTCGCCCCTACGGGGAGCGGAAGGGGGAAGGTGGGATGCGTGAGCGAAAGAATATTGGCAACCTCCCACACCATGGTTGCACTGACACGGTACGAGCCTCATGAGAAATCCGGGTTTTTGATCACGGTCTTAGGGGTTTTCGACGTTTTCAGAATCCGTCCTGCGCAGTATGTTTGCTCTCTAACCTTTCTCCAAGCCCCCTTCCGCTCCCACAGGGGAGTGGAAGGGGACACTTGAGGCAGGCTGAGAATCGGCTCCTCCCGCTTACTCTCTCCTTCATTCTACTCTTCTCCGTTACCGCTCCTGGGCGGAGAAGAATGTTGAAAATTCCTACATCTCGAACGCTCGTCGAAAGCGAATTTACACGATCACCGAATCCTGCTGATACACCCCAAACACTTCACGCAGCACATCACACATCTCGCCAAGCGTGCAGTAAGCACGCACACATTCGAGGATTGCCGGCATCATATTTTCGGTACCTTGCGCAGCAGCACGTAATTCGGCCAGCCGACGCTTTACCAGTTCCTGATCACGCTCGCGGCGCACCCGATTGAGGCGTTCGAGATGACGCTTCTCACCCTCTGGGTCCATCTGTAGAATCGGGATGGTTATCGGCTCATCGTCCTGGAAGGCATTTACACCGACAATGATGCGTTCACCGCGATCAATCTCTTGCTGGTAGCGATACGCAGCATCGGCGATTTCGCGGTGGAAGTAGCCGTTACGTATCGCAGCAATAACCCCACCTTGCGCATTGATGGCATCGAAGATGTGTTGTGCTTCGCGCTCCATGCGGTCGGTCAGGGCTTCCACGAAATAGCTCCCGCCGAGCGGATCAACCGTGTTGGCCACACCACTCTCGTAGGCAATGATTTGCTGGGTGCGTAGGGCTATTGTCACCGCTTTTTCTGATGGCAAGGCCAGGGCTTCATCCATCGAATTGGTATGGAGGCTCTGAGTACCGCCGAGTACTGCGGCCAGGGCCTGAATGGCAGTACGCACAATATTAATTTCAGGCTGCTGAGCAGTCAATGAACAACCAGCAGTTTGGGTATGGAAGCGTAACCACCACGAACGTTCGTTCTTTGCTCCGTAGCGTTCGCGCATCGCCCGCGCCCAGATGCGGCGCGCAGCACGATATTTCGCAATCTCTTCAAAGAAGTCGTTGTGGGCGTTGAAGAAGAAACTAATTCGCGGTGCAAATTCGTCAATATCCAGACCGCGCTCTAGCGCTGCTTCAACATAAGCGAATCCATCGGCCAGCGTGAAAGCCAGTTCTTGTACGGCGGTACTGCCCGCCTCACGGATATGGTACCCACTCACGCTAATGGGATTCCACTGTGGTACATGTCGGGTAGCAAATTCGATAGTATCGACAACCAGGCGCATGCTCGGTTCAGGCGGGAAGATGTACTCGTTCTGGGCAATATACTCTTTCAGAATATCGTTCTGAATCGTACCGCGTAATTTGCTCCAGGGAATCCCGCGCTTTTCGGCAACTACCAGATACATCGCCCAGATCATCGCTGCTGGCGAGTTGATAGTCATTGAGGTGCTGACTTGATCGAGCGGCAGATCGGCCAGCAGAATCTCCATGTCGGCTAGCGAGGATACCGCCACACCGCATTTACCAAATTCCCCCTCGACCAACGGATGATCCGTATCACGTCCGTACAGTGTCGGCATGTCAAAGGCGATGGATAGGCCAGTCTGACCTTGCTCTAGCAGATACTTAAAGCGGGCATTGGTCTCTTCAGCACTACCAAAACCGGCAAACATGCGCATTGTCCACAATTTGCCGCGGTAACCGGTTGGGTGAATACCCCGTGTGAAAGGGTACTGACCAGGGTAGCCAACATTCTGCAGAAAATGTTCTGTCGGCGAAATACCGTCGCGGGTCAGATCGAGTGGCGTGTAGAGCCGTTCAACAGGTGAGCTACTGGTAGTCATGAACGGGCCTGAGCGTTCGGGTGTCCGGCGCAGGGCTGGCCAGAGACACTGCTGTTCCCATTGCTCGTGGGCGGCAGTAAGCTGCTCAATGTCAGACATCATCGTCCCTCCTGACTGACGAATGGTTCTCGGACGTATATCTCTATTGTACAACGGAGTCGCCAATTAACGAACGGGCTAATGCCACTGCACTGACAGATTGTGCGCCGGCACTACGCAACGCGGTTGCACATGCTGCGAGTGTGGCACCGGTGGTAAGCACATCGTCAACCAGGATGATACGGCACGGTGGTGGCGTGCGTTTTACCCAGACGAAAGCCCCAGCAACATTGGCTGCACGACTGCTTGCAGCCAGCCGAGCCTGCCGATTGGTGGCGCGCACCCGCACCAGGCCGTCGAGTAGTGGTGGTCCACCAGGACGACGGAGACGACTGGCGATCTCGGCTGCCTGATTAAAACCACGTTCACGTAGTCGGTCACGGTGCAGAGGAACTGCGATAAGAGCATCGGCAGCAAGTGGGCCGACAGCAGCCGCCAGCAGATCGCCTAGAGCGTAGGCGATCCGTCGCCGCCGACCGTACTTGAGTTGATGGATAGCTCTGATCAATTCACCTTCGTAACGAAAGGCAACCCACGCGCTATCGAGACCGGGAGGTGGCGGAAAGGGCGGAAACGGTTGGAGCCGCTCGCGACAGGCAGCACAGAAGAGGTTGCCGGTCAGACGATGACAGCCAGCACAGCGATCAGGAAACAGCCAGTTCAGGATATGTTCAAGCATACCACATCGCGTCCTGCTATCACGATAAAGCACGTACAATACCTGTAGAGCACTATTGTGGCAATAGTGAACCTACTCTACAGATCAGAACGTTTTTCAGCGCAAAAGGATACGCAAATATGGCCCGTACAAAATAGACCAATGCCACTGAGTACACCCCGAAGCGCAAAGGTCAATTGCCAACCAAAATATGTGTGGTATGTCATCGCCCATTTGAATGGCGCAAAAAATGGGCTACCTGCTGGCAGGAAATACGTTACTGTTCAGAACGATGTCGGCGCGCCAGGAAGGGGCTGAGAGAGAGTGAACCTTAGCACATGATCAACAACCGAGGTTTTTGATGAGTCTCGACAATGATGCACAACTAGTGTTTCGGGGAATGGTGGCAGGTAACGCATGCGTCGCGGCGACGCGATGGTAAAGGGTTTTATGAGAATATCCTTAGTCTGGGGCGCAAAGGAGGCGTATCCCTGGCGTGATACCGTCG
>JAGHYT010000130.1:0-10186 GCA_017743535.1 Chloroflexus sp. | reverse complement strand
CCCCTACCATACACTGACGACCTGATCGACGAGCGAAGCGTGGCGTAGGGAGACCGCTGACGGAACGGGAAATGTCACACCGCTGCCCGTGCTACGGAATAGGCGAATAACCCGCATCTTCTTCACGCTTCTATTTCCTTTCCCTTCTCTACGCACCTCTGCCAGGCATGATGAAACCTTTGAAAAGTCCCACTCTCGAATTAGGAATGTTGACACTCTCATTGACGATACCGGTATAATCGAGGTAGATGCGCTATCGTTGATATACCATCTGGTGTATTCCTCGTAAGGAGAAATCCGCGTGATCCACCGCTCCCCACATAAGCAAATTGTCATTCTTGTCATTCTATGGTGTGTTCTCCCTTTCACGATCACGATTGCCAACAATCCTCCTTTCCGACAATGGCTACCGGTTGTTTTTGGGCCTTCATCTGACCCAGAATATCTCATCAACGCACCATACTTTCCTGTCGCCAACGTGACCGGTGAGCGTTTCGAGCAGATGGCGATCTTCTGGTTCGGGCAACTGAGTCGGGATACGAACTACACCGATGTTCGGATTGGCTATAACGACACGGCACTGTATCTGTACCTTGCCAGTTTTGACCGGCAACTCTGGTACGATACCACTCCTTCACCTGCCGATCTAACTGCATGGGATGCTGCTACCCTCTTCATCGACACTGCCAACGGTACTCGACTCAGTGCTACCAGTTTCCGCTTTATTGCTCAGTTACGAGGTGATCCTGAGCCTGATCCAAATTATCAGTTGAGTCAGCGAGCTATCGGTGGAAGCTGGTCAACGACTGCTGTTGTCTTCTCGTCAATTCCCGGCTGGCGTGGGGATCGACTGAACGACAACAATGACAGCGAGGATCGAGGCTGGGCGATGACGTTCCGGATCCCATTTACCAGTCTCGGGCTGAGCGGTCGTCCATCCGATGGCACACGCTGGCGGATAGCGCTGATCCTGCATGACCGCGACAATGCAGCCGGTTCCCCATCAATCCCCAACCAGATGTGGCCGCCTGGGATGAATGCTGATCTGCCATCCACATGGGGAGGGATCAGGTTTGGTATCCCAGTGTATACGCCTCCGTCCACTAGTTCAGTTCAGGAGTTTCTGATCCGCCATCGCTTGAATGGAATCACCGTGGTTGATGCTGGGATTGGTGGGGTCAATCCCTACATGTGCGATGATAGTGGTGATTACTGGAATACCTGGGGTAATCGGCCCCGACCTTCAGAGCAGGGTGACGTTAGCATTCAGAATCAATCTGATATTGCCGACTGGCCCTGCTTCGCGAAGTACTATATCACCTTTCCGCTCAACACCTTGCCAGCAGGTCGTACCGTTATTTCAGCCAGGTTGATTCTGAGCCAGATGGGGAATGCTGAACCCAGCCAGGCCCAACGCTCTTTAATCCAGGCCTTACTGGTTGGTGAGGATTGGAACCCGGCAACTCTGACCTGGAATAATGCTCCGTTAGTGCGCGAAAATGTTGGTTCGGGCTGGGTTGATCCGATTCCCCAATTCCCAGGTTGGGAAAACCTTCCCAAGCGCGAGATCGATGTAACGTGGGGTTTCGTGCAGGCCTATACTCGCGGTCAACCGCTGCGTCTGGCCCTCTATTCTGCCGATAGCGCGTATCACAGTGGGAAATACTTTGTTTCGAGCAACACAGGTGATTGGAATGCAGAGAATCGTCCGACGTTGGTCGTGCGGCTGTCTCCGTAGTGGGTGTTTGCACAAGTTCTATCCCATACGGGGTGAGGAAGGGGTCTGAGGGAAAGGTAAAGAGTATTCAATCTCATATCGCACAACGTGGGCCACAGGTTCGCGCTCCCAGGGAAACTGCATGGGTAGGGGATGATCGTAAGCACGTGCGTGATGTTTTCCGGTGTCACCCCACTTTTGTATCGTCCGGTCATCGAAGGTGATCCAAAGCTGGGAACGTAGTGAACCCCTACTCAATAACCCCTGTCCCGGCAGCGCTGGGGTAAGGCGCCGCCTTACCTCTACTGGATAGCCTGAGAGGCCTGAACGTGGTTTTATATTTGACATAACAATTCGCGGAATGACACTACGACACCCTTGAGATCCAACCAGCATTCCCAACTAGAGCGGCATCCTCATTTCACCCTGGTATGCTGTCTTCTGCTATACTGGCGCAGCGGCATTCAACGTTGGCCGGAGGAACCAATGAAAATCTATAAAGCTCGTGCACCGATGCGGATCGGTTTTTTCGGCGGTGGGACTGACGTTAGTCCTTACGCTGAAGAGTACGGTGGGAAAGTACTCAACTGTACGATTAATCTCTATGTGCGTTGTATGCTCACCACGAGCAATACACCCGGTATTCTGATCCATTCTCTTGATTTGCAGGAGGTGAGTCGGCAGGTCAGTGAACGTGAATGGGACGGTAAGCTGACTCTCCCTCAAGCAGTTCTCGATGCTCTGCCCCAGTTACGCCCTGCCACTGCCGGTTATAAAATTACGATGTTTAGTGACGCACCACCTGGTTCGGGACTTGGCTCATCGTCGGCGCTGGTGGTTAGTATGTTGAAACTGCTGTATGCCGTTGCCGGTCAGAGCGCCGACCCTCATCAACTGGCCGAACTAGCATATCGGATCGAACGAGTCGATCTGGGCATCCCTGGTGGACGACAGGATCAGTATTCTGCCGTTTTCGGTGGGATGTGTGTGTATCATTTCGGGCGTGATCGGGTGATCGTTGAACCCGTTCTCAGCGATCAGACGGCGCTGCTCGAGCTGGAAAGTTGTCTGATTCTGGGCTACATCGGTGATCGCCAGTTGCTCAGCCGCCACTTGATGACCGATCAGGTACAACGACTGGTCAAGGGAGACACGCTGCGTCTCCATCATGAGACGAAGGCCTTCGTTGATATTGCGGCTCGTTTGCTTCGGGAACAGCGGATCGCTGATTTTGGTCGGCTGCTCCACGATGCATGGGAGGTAAAGAAGGCCTTCTCACCTCATATCGCACCGCCTATTGTTGAAGAGGTGTATGCACTGGCCCGTAAGCATGGGGCATGGGGTGGGAAGATTTCTGGCGCCGGCGGTGGTGGCTTTATGGTCTTTGCGTGTCCGTTTGATCGGCGACTGGCGGTAGAACGGGCATTAACAGAGGCCGGGGTTGTTGTGCGACCTTTTTCTTTTGTGAACCACGGCGTGCAGTCGTGGGTGGTTGAAGAACCAGATGAGGTGAGTCACCCGGCGGGGCAATGAACTGACGGATGGATGAGGAAGGCCCGTATCATGGGTAAGAGCGGGTTACACCCCTCTTGCCCCCGTTGGTGCGGGCAGGTTGGGGACGCCGTGAGTGGGTGAATGTCGTTCATCAGCGTATCAAACACGACCCGAAACCCAGAACTGTTGAAAAGGCTTATCGGAATGGTGACGGGTGTAATTGCTTACGTACCCACTGCCAGCTCACCGTGACGTAACCGTTCGGCGAGTGCAATCGTCTCCGGCGACGGTTCAACATCGAGTTCACGCGCCAGTGTTTCACTACAGCGTTGAAAGACCCTAAGCGCAGCCGCACGATTGCCTTGCCGGGCGTATGCCATCATCAGGAAACGGTAGGCACGCTCCCAGCAATTATCGTGGGTGAGAATGCGTTCGGCCAGCGCGATCAACTCCTCATCGCGCCCCGCTTCGGCCAGGCACTGCGCTAGGCGATCGGCACTGCGCAGAAAGATGTTTCGTAGCCGCTCTCGCTCGGCATCAGCCCATCCTTCGTAGAGGACATCAGGCAGAAAATCACCGTGGTAAAGCTGTAAAGCCGACTGAAGATACTGTACACCATCGGTTGTCTGGCCCTGATCGAGAAAGCGCAATCCTGTTGCGCATGCTGCACTAAACTCAGCACAGTCAAGCCAGATATCTGCGTTTGGGCGCAAGCGATATGCACTTCCATCGCGGACAATGAACGAAGATGTCGATTCGGTACGGTTCGGTTCTAGGACGCGATAGAGTGTACTCAGCGCCACTTTAAAGTCACGAACAGCGGCTTCCGGGCTGAGTTGTGGCCAGAGAAATTCGGTGAGTTCATCGCGGTGAATCCAGCGCTGTCGGTGAACGATAAGGGCCTGGAACAGTTGACGTGCTTTATCGCGTTGCCATTCGCGAGCTTCGATTTCGTGATCACCGCGCCAGACCCGGAATGCGCCGAGAGTCTGGATGCGCAACTGGTAACCAGGATGAGTTTCTAGCCCACTCAGCCCTATGGATGCCAGCAGACGTTCAATATAATCCCGGTGAACACCACGGGCACGAGCAGCAAGCAGAATTGGTATCGCCCGTCGTGGCTGGGGGAGACCGAGGAAGGTAGGGCGGGTAAACAGATAGTCGTAGCCATGAGCTGCACTTAATTCGAGCGCCTCGGCGATAGCGGCAATGGCAGCGGCATTGTGGCGTTGTTCGTGATACCCCAGCGCTAGCCAGAGGGCGGCAGCCGCTTGGCCAAAGCGATCACTACAGGCGCGCAGATCGGCGCGGGCGGCGAGCAACAGTTCTTGCCCCTGTGCAAATTGACCGGCAAGAACATGACTTACACCACGTTGGAGCTGAATCATTGCCCCCAACCAGAGATCGCCGGCCCAGCGACAAAATGCCTGACCATCGGTTGCAGCCCGCTCAGCAGCCGCCAGATCACCAGCCAATCCGTAGAGACGGGTCAAGCCCCAAAGTGGCTCCACTCGCAGTCGATCAACCCCGATGGCCTGACCTTCAGCCAACGCCTGGTGGTAGTAATTGATAGCCCGTTCGCGAGCGGCAACGCCAGCAGTAGCGCTCTTGAGCAACCAGGCATGACCAATGCGGGCATAAGCGACTGATATAATGAAGCGCGAGTTGCGCTCGATGCCCACCTGTACACCCTCTTCCGCAAAGGCAAGCGCTTGATCTGCATCGCCCTCGAACGCGGCGATCAGCGCCAGCACCAATACTGCTTCGCGATGACCGCGTGGCGCAGGCGTTGCCCCGCGAGCGGTTGCTATCCGCTCCTGGGCATGCCATGCCTGTAGCAACGTGCGTGCGGCGGCCAGTTGACCGGTACGCAACTTCACTCGTGCACTGAGTAGATCAGCCGCCGGGCTGGCAGTGCGTAACTGGCGTGCCTGTTGCTGTAACGCCTCGGCCTCTGCCGGTTGACCCATATTAAGCTTATTCTCGGCCAGTAGCTCAAGAACACGTGCCCGTGCCACCTGATCTTCCAGCCCTTCGCTCACCCGTAGGGCCTCTTGCAAGACACTTTCCGCCTGAACCGGCTGTACCTGATCGATATAGACTTGAGCCTGCCCATACAGGGCACGTGCCAAATCAGCGCGATCCCCGCGCTGTCGACTAATTGTTTCGGCCTGTACATACCAGTTCCGGGCTTCGTCAAAACGTGCGCGAAAGCGGTAGAGATCACCGAGATAGCACAGTAAACGCGGACGTGTTGCAATCAGATCGGCTGGTAGCGCATCGATCCAATCAGCCAGTGTATCAAGCCGCCCATTTCGTAGGGCCTCTTCACCGGCGACCGTAATCGCATCGGCAGCCGCATTCACATCACCGGCGGCAAACCAGTGATAAATTGCCTCCTCCGCATAACCGGCAGCAGCATAATACGCGGCGGCCCGTCGATGCCGTTCAGCCAGATCGGGATCGTGATGCGTTTGCTGACGTAAGAATTCGTGGAACAGGTGGTGGTACCGGTAATGATTGGCATCTAATTCAACCAGGAATAGATCGCGGTCGCGGATGTGGGCCAGCAGATCGGCACTGTCGGTTGCCTGGCGTACTGCATCACAGGCAGCAGCAGACAAGATACGGAGGGGTGCAGTGGCGCGTAGAAAACTGGCAATCGCCGGCGGCTGGCGGTCGAGCACGTCAGATGCAAGAAAATCGAACAAGGCGGCCAGCGATGCCGGGCCATTGGCGAGCAATTCACGGACACTACGCGCCTGACCACTTCGTAAACCCTGCCAGACCAACTGGAGCGCAATTGGCCAGCCTTCCGTATGATGATTGAGCAGATCAACGTCGGCATCGCTCAGTGTCATTCCGAACACATCGTGGAAGAGAGTCGCAATCTCATCACGGGTAAAAGCCAGCGCCTCGCGGTGCAGTTCAAGCACTTCACCTCGCGCTCGCCAGCGCATCAACTCACTACTTACAACAGGATAGCGGGTCGCGATCAAGAGACTCAGCCACGGTGGTGCATACGCGATCAGCCGCTCGATCAACGCCCGAATATCGGCAGAGCTAGCAACAAAATGAAAATCATCGAGGATCAGTAACGTTGGTTGTTGATCGACACTGGCCAACGCATTGAGCAACCCGTCAATTGTCTGACTCCAGGTGGTGCGGTCGGCTGGATGGGCGTGAAGCGCAGCCAGAGCTGCTAGCTCGCCTTGTGGCAACAGCGGTTTACATGCAGCGATCAGGTAAGTCAGAAATGTTACCGGATCACGATCATTTTCACCAATGGTATACCAGCATACCGTTTTTGTACTTGTTGCCAGTTCGGTGAGCGCAGTGGTTTTCCCGTAGCCAGCCCCGGCCTGCACCAGCGTAACCCGATAGGCAAACGCTTCTCGTAACCGGGCGGTGACTGCCGGACGTACCAGCCGGTAACGGTGTGGCCGCGGCGGTGCGACCTTCGCATGCAACAACACTGTCTCTGCGCGTATCATAACGGTAGCGACTCTTTGGCAGACAATATGGTAATAGATATTATAACAGGATGAGCAGTTGTGCATCCCCTCTCGACCTGAGCTAAAGGTTTCAGTCTTCAGCCGACCCAACATAGGTCAGGTGCGAGGAAAGAGGAACCAGAAAAGCGAAACGACCGTAGCAGACGGAGCTTTCTGTTCCGGCAGTAGTCTATAAACAAGCTACTCGTTGGCGTACTGATCGTGTCAGGTTCAATATTGGTAGGAGCATGGGGGATGCGCCAAACAGTGGATTTCAGTGGCGATTGATGATGGCGAGGGGTTTTCCCATTCTCGGACAGAGCAGCACCGACAACGTCACATAGGTGCTAATCGTGACTCCCGCTTGTGCGGTTTCCCCGGAAGTGCAGACCGGAGACCCGCGTTGTGTGGCATGTAACGGCAAGGCATTGCCTGGCGTATCATCCCCTGTAAAGAATATCACAGGGGAATAACCCGTCTTTATCATACAACGACGGGCCAGATCGTTGCGAGCACGGGGGTGGTGCTGGTCGGCACCGGAAGTAACACGCATCTGCACGCGCTGAGGTGTGTTTGGAAACACTTCATTCTGCTCTCGGTCGGGCGAGAATTCGCTATAGAAATTGTGATAGCGAAATATTATTCCCGTCCAAGCAAATCGAGCAGCTCTGTATCGCCGCGTACTGCCGCGTGAGCCACGGCCCGTCCACAAAGAGCACCGATCACGTTACCGGTTCCGTTATACGCCCCAATGGCCCAAACCCCGCGCCGCACCTGACGAGCAATCGGCAAGATGCTGTCACTGCGATAGGCCACCTGTGCGGCCCAACGGTACTCGATCGCAGCGCGACTACCGATCCGTTCGCGTAAGATTTGCTCAAGCATCGCCTGCACCGGTTGGGATGGTTCTGGGGCAGCATCCCATTCAGCAGCGGCAAATCGATCACGGCACCCGCCAAGTGCGATCCGTCCATCTGGCAACTGCTGCCAGTAGTCGTAGCCCCAACGGGTATAAACGGGGCGTGGAATGGTGCAGCGGGGATCAGGTGCGGTTGCCAGCATCTGTAGTCGGGCAGTACGCACCGTACCACGTAATTCGGGAAGCAATCGCTCAAGACCGCCATCGACGGCGACGATCACGTAGCGGGCGTGGATGCGTCCGTTAGGGCAATCAACAGTAGTATCAGTAATAGCGAGGGCAGGGGTATGTGTAAAAAGAAGTGCTCCTCCGCGCTGTGCCTGTTCGGCCAGCCAGAAGCAACGGTGGAGTGGCTGAAAAGCACCGTCGGTCGGAATAAGTAACCCTTCACCCTCCGAACCATGGTACGGTTCCACCGGAAGACGGTCGGCACGCATTGCCTGCATTTGTACCCGACAATCGGCT
The DNA here is from genome assembly GCA_017743535.1 of Chloroflexus sp. Taxonomy (GTDB): domain Bacteria; phylum Chloroflexota; class Chloroflexia; order Chloroflexales; family Chloroflexaceae; genus Chloroflexus. The sequence continues at coordinate 2,097 of JAGHYT010000130.1, read as the reverse complement.
TCTTCTTCCGGTGATGCAGCGATACGCAACGAGCCGACTCGACGCACAATGTTCGGCATCAGCGCCGCCATGTGCTCAATTTCGGCGACGGTCAAGCGGTAGATCATCGCTGCCCGCTCCCGGCCAATCGCGGCGACGGCATCGTGGTAGAAAGCGGCCAGCCCGGCGAGCAAGAAGCCACCGTTTCGCCCGGCAGCGCCACCACCAATCGTTGTTGCGTCGATCCCGACAACGCTGACACCGATCGCAAGCAGTTCGTTGATACAGCTCAGACCCGAACCACCCAGACCGATAACGCACACGTCCGTCGCTATCGTATCGGTGAGCGACGGGAAGGATGGAGGTGGAATATCTGCCCAAACCGGTTGATTTAACATAACTATCTGCTACAACATTCGCTCTGCCAAGCAGGGGAAGACAGCGGCTATCAAGCGCCGATCCGAATTACTCATGCATCATATCACGGTGGACGAACCTCGGTGATGGATGCAATCCGATACACGAGGAGGGGCGAGGCAAGGACCCACCCCACCAGGCCCGGAAAAGGGGGGCATGACGATATATGCAAAAGGTCCAGTTCGCACTTCTGCCACCTCCCCCAACCTCCCTCCCCGCCAGTGCGCGGGGATAGGTTCGCGTTCGGTGTTGGGGCGAAAAATTTTTCGCCCCAACGGGAGACGGGGCCGGAGGTGCAGCGGTGCTGCATCAGGCTCTTCTTCAATTCCCTTGAATATTCCCTTGCTGACCAGGGATTGAAGGAATGATTGGCTTGCTGAAGTCAAGTTTCAGTGTTTTACATAACTCAACATTTTTTCAGACACGCTCTAAGAACCGATTTTCTCTGGACTACTGCATCCATGCCTCAGCAATCCAAACGCTCAGGCCAGATGCCCATCGTTACGTGAACTTGATTACTCACCCCGACTTTCTATTGTTGTGAGGATGAGGTGATAGCCCAATCTTACGGTTGCCCATCAGCCAGCTTCCGCTTCCGATGGCAACATTTGCAACCCCTGGCGAAAGATTCGTACCACCAGATCGGCAGTTTCAGAGGGATTGCTGGCCGGTGGCAGGTTACGCCCACCAACGAAAGGGAAGCAGAGCAGCGATGAAAAAGTCCGAATGATGTCAACCGGCTGGAGATCGGCAGCGACCTCGCCATGAGCAATTGCTGCTTCGGCCAGACGCCAGACTCTGGCTTGGGCGCGAAGCAACTCATCACGTGAGTGAGGATGTTTTTCAAGCAGTTCGGCTACTTCAGGGAGCCAGAGTTGAAATGCAGCCGCCTGATGGCGAATTTGAAACTCAATACTGGCGTGTAACAGATCGCAAAGCTGCTGTAAGGGTGAACGATCGGTCGGTTCACCGATGGCAGCAGCGGCAAAGAGATCGCGGATCAGTCGCGCAATCATGGCGGCGAGCAAATCTTCGCGAGTAGGGAATTGATTATACAGCGTTGGTTTCGAGATACCAACCCGTGCCGCCAGTTCGTCCATGGCCAGCGCAGCAAATCCACGCTCGGCAATGAGTTGCTGGGTAGCAGCAAGGATTTCATCACGTAGCATCTGGCGGCGTCGTTCGCGGAGCGTCGTGCTCATAGTCATCTCATATCAGCCGATTAAGGCAACTGCTTTAGCCGGCAATATACCATATTTTCGACACGAATGCCGCAGCCGGCAATGTTCCGCGACTGCGGCATCGGTACAACGGAAATTACTTATCGGTGAGGATGGTAATGCGAACACTCATTCCTGCACGCAATCCTTGCTGATCATCGAGCTTCACTCGCACGGTAAAGGTTCGAACATTACCCACCACATTCGCAACCGGCGCTACGAAGTCGAGTGTACCGGTGAAGACCGTACCCGGTAGGGCATCAAGCCGGACTTCAACCCGCTGACCTTCACGGACACGGGCAATGTCAGTATCGCTAATCGCTGCCTCGACGTACATTTCGCTCGTGTCCACAATACGCACGACCGGCAAGGCGCCAGTTCCGGCCAGATCGCCAGGATCAACATTTACTTGCGCAACAATGCCGTCAAACGGCGCCCGCAGCACGGCCTGTCTCTTATACACATCTGACGCTGCCGACGA
>JAGHYT010000129.1:0-10193 GCA_017743535.1 Chloroflexus sp. | reverse complement strand
ACGTGATCGACTGCAACCACGTCGCCAAACCGTTTGACAACATCACGGAGTTCAATCGCGATGGAATCGTTCACCTTTACAATCCTCCCATCAGGTTACATACCAGTGATGAGTAGCGGATACCGGGAAGGCTGTCTGTAACAGCCATGATGTTTTACAACACTTCCCAACATGAGTAAAGTCTCGGCAGCATGGCCCAATCGCATCACGTTGTGCATTTGTTTAGAGAGTAGTATACCATAACCTCTTGCCGGAACTTTGTATCGAGATGTACAGATCTATGAATTTTATTTCCGACAGATATAACAAACCTGACAAGCATGCTTCGTATGACATTTGGTATTATCAGTGCGAGCGGATTCGACCTTTTCAAGGTTTTTTCCCTCGCCTATCTTCACCAGTGTAGAGGCAGTTATAATTTCCCAAAACTACCACATAGGAGCTATCGTGGATTCGGAATGGAAATGCCGACATCTTACGCGACAGAGATTTGTATGACCGAGACTATCGAACTTGAGATTGAGGGGATCGCCCAGGGCGGCGACGGTGTTGGACGGTTAGAGGAGCTAGTTGTCTTCGTAAGCGGAGCCATACCGGGAGAACGGGTACGAGCCAATGTTTACGAACGTCATACCCGCTTCCTGCGCGCTACTGTCAGCGAAATCCTGCGTGCAGCACCCGAACGGATAGCGCCTCGGGTCAGCCCTGGCGATCATGTGCCATGGCAACATATTGACTATCCGGCCCAGGTACGTTTGAAGGGCGCAATTGTTGCCGAACAGATACGTAAGTTTCTACCGAATATTGCAGTTCCGGTCCAACCGGTCATTGCCGCACCGCAACCCTGGGGCTACCGCAACAGTGCTCGTCTCCACGTTGACGGTTCTGCGCTTGGCTATCACGCTACGGGCACAAAGACGGTGGTTGATCTGGCAGACGACCCCTTGCTGCTGCCGGTACTGAGAGAAGCACTGGCGGGCCTGCGCCAGTTATCGTTTGCCGGTTTGATCAACGAAGTCACACTGCGAGCGAGCGCCGCTTACGGTTATGCTGCGGCTCGCCTATCACCTACGTTGCCTGCCGACTACCCGGCGCTGGTGCGATTGGCTACAAGCTGGATGGCATCAACTCCTGGCCTGGCCGGTATCACGCTCAATGACGAGCCACTGCTGGGAACGGCGCACATTTACGATGAACTTGGTGATGTTGTCTTTCGGCTAAGCCTCAACAGCTTTTTTCAGGTCAATCACGCGCAGGCTGAACGGATGGTGGCTATAGTACAAACCGCGCTGGCGCCTCACGGCGGTCGTTTACTCGATGCCTACAGCGGTGTTGGCAGTTTTGCTCTGCCTCTGGCCAGATTCTACGATGAAGTGATCGCGGTTGAAGTGCATGAACCGGCTGTGCATGATGGTCGCCAGAGTGCACGCGATAACCGGATTCAAAACGTTCACTTTATCGCCGGTGTTGCCGAGCGGATAGTTGCTAGCCTGTCCGGCCCGTTTCAAGCAGTCATTCTTGATCCGCCTCGTCGCGGGTGTCATCCGGCCCTTATTTCGGCGATCATTGCGCATGCTCCAGCACGAATCATTTACATTTCGTGCCATCCAGGCCTCATCGGGCGCGACTTGATGCCGTTACTTGCGGCTGGTTACCAGATAACACTCGTGCAACCTATTGATCTCTTTCCGCAAACACCGCATATCGAGACGATTATTGCGCTACAACGCTAGAAAGTATCGGTGAATAACTAAAATGCAGTTGTCATTATTACGAATGCGAATAAATATAGAGTGGAACATAAATTTCTTCAATATTTCTAATTTTTCGGTTACGTTTAATGGTCGCCGATCAGCAGAATATCTGTTTTTCTCTCAGGAGAAACATCAAAATTCGCTAATTTTAGCTGTGATCTCGGTGGTAAAGAAGACCATTTGCAGTGCAGTCAAGGATTAAAAAAGATCGTGAAGTATTCTGCGCCAACGCCAAACGAACTGCAATTCGGCTAGTACAGATTATGGTATACTATGCACAAGATGCAAACATATCAACGTATGAACAGGTCATACTGATCGGTAAACTGTTGTGGGTCGACTTACTGCCAAAATTTGCTTGCTCGGCGAATTCTCTGTCGGCAAGACCAGTCTCGTCCGCCGCTTTGTTGAAGGTATCTTCGATGAGCGGTATTTAAGTACGCTTGGCGTAAAGATCAGTCGCCACACGTTACAGATCGATCAGACTGACATCGATCTGATCATCTGGGACACCGCCGGGGGCGAGAAACTCGATCAGATCGTCCAGAATTATTATCGCGGTGCGGCTGGTGCACTCCTGGTCTGTGATGTCACGCGCCCTGACACATTGCCTGCGTTACACGAGTACGCTACCGCCTTTCACAAGGCCAGCCCTGATACCCCGCTGGTCATCGCTGCCAATAAAATCGATCTGAGCAACCAACGACGGCTCAGTGATGAAGAGATTGCTAGTGTTGCCGCTACTCTGAATGCCACCTGGTACACGACCAGCGCCCGTACCGGTGAAGGAGTACATGAGGCGTTCCAGCACTTAGGACAGCGGATCAGACAGCAGAGGGGGCGTGTATGACTAACGAAGCGAATGGAATCAACAGCTCACAGGAAGCAGAAGAACTTGAGCGGGTACGGCAGATTATTCTCGGATCGAGTGCTCGCCAACCACGCCAGGCGGAAGTTGATCGCCTGCGCGAGATACTCTTTGGCCCGCAGATGGAGGAATATGCACGGACGTTTAGCGATCTCCGTCGCCAGATCGAACATCTAACTGAAGACGTGCGCCAGTTGCAAGACCGCCTGGGTGAAGTTGAAAAGACGATGCAGCGTCGCTTCGATGCACTTGATGTTGAGACACGCCGCCTGAACGACGACCTACGCCGCGAGATTGAACGTCAACGCGCTCGTGAGGCTCTTTTGCAACAGATCGCATCCCAAAGTCGGCAACATGAAGCAGCAATCAACAGTCTTGGTGAAGGGGTCAGTGAATTGCGACGAGTACAAAACCATCATGACCTGGAAATTCGCTCCGGGCGTGCCGGACTGGCCGAGACACGTGATCTGCTTGAACAACGAACGCAGTCGCTCCGTCGCGAGCTGCGTAATACTGAAGATGCCCTGCGTACCGAGTTGCGCCGGATAGCTGATCGTCTCGATAATCAGAAGACTGACCGTAAGGCATTGGCCAGTATGCTGATCGAAATTGCTACCCGGCTCGAGACTGGAAGTACAGTAGCCGGTTTGCTCGATGGCCTTTCTGCAACAAAAGAGGATTCATAGGCGACTATGACCACTGAACCGCCGTCGAGTCAGGCGATTGAAGAGCTACGACGTGTGCTTTTAAAACCAGAAGCGCTGGTTGATAAGATTAGCCCGGTCATTGCCGACATTCTGGCTGAGCAGATTCACACGTCTAAAGATGAGATCGCCCGTGCTCTTGCACCAGCTATCGGTGAAGCGATTCGTCAGCAGGTGTACCAGGCGCGTGAAGATATAATCGACGCGCTCTATCCGGTGATTGGCGCTATGATCGCCCGCGCTGCGACCGAAGCGATCCGCGATTTGGCTTCACAGATTGACTCGCGCATTCGCAGTGGTCCCCTCCTAATGCTTGATCCAGGATATTGGAAAGCGCGGGCCCAAGGAATTTCTGCGGGTGAGTATGCGCTCCGCCGTCAACTGCCCTTCTCGGTGCAAGAGGTCTTCCTGATACAACGCGACTCTGGTATTCTGATCTGCCATCTTGCTGCACCTGGCATCCCCGCCGCCGACCGCGACCTGGTCAGTGGGATGTTGACCGCGATTCGGGATTTTGCCCGTGATGCGCTTGGCGAAGGTGATGAACTGGGCGCGATCAGTTATGAGTCACGCCAGATTGTGATTGCTAGCGGCAGTGCAGCGTACCTCGCCGCCGTTATTAGCGGCGTTGAGCCGACCGGATTTCGTGAACAGTTACGGCAAACGCTGGTAGCGATTCATGAAGGGCGCTACGAACGACTGCGCAGCTTTGCAGGCGACGATGAAACATTGATTCGCGAAGCTGAAGCGCTGATACGGCAACGAATCTCGTTATCTTCTGGAAAGGACAAACGTTCTCAACCGACTAATACCTTTCTGCAACGCGCAATTCTGGTGATCCTATTTCTGATTGCCCTGTCGCCACTTTTTATGTGCGGCTGGTGGGTGATGAGTGTCGAAGCGCGCATGGCAGTACTGTTTGCGCCGACCGCGACACCAACCGCAACGGCTACAGCCACCCCGACCGCGACACCAACCGCAACGGCCACGGCCACCCCGACCGCAACGCCAACCGCTACCCCAACGCCAACCGCTACCCCAACGCCAACGGCAACACCTACCCGAACACCAACCCCAACAAGTACACCGACACCAACGGCAACGCCAATACCATACGACGGTGTAATGACGGGAAATGTGTTTCTATACAGTGCGCCTGATGAAAAGAGTGAGCGGAGCTTCATCGTTGCGCCACGTAATGCACCCGTCATCGTGCTCGCTCAATACGGAGACTGGTATCAAGTACGTGTTGATGTGCGAATCGATCAACAGGCAGTACAACTTATCGGCTGGGTACCATCGCAGTGGGTTGGTTTGGTACGGCCAATCCCGCCAGCCATTGTCACGCCATCCCCCCAACCCTAAGCGAGGAGCTTTGACAATGTCGTTATCGGTTGAACAACAGGTTTTGCGCGAGACCGGCAGTGCGTATCTGATCGTCGATCCCGACCTGCGCATCCAGGGCGCGGGTGGGATGCTGGCCCTGATAGGCGGTGTACCACCGATTGGCGTGATGCTCACCGATCTGCTACCAGAACTGTTTGGCAATGAAACCGCATTGGCTGAAATCCTCAAAGGTGAGCGTGATCGCCTTCAGTTACCGCTGATCAACCGTCAGTTACCCGATGGTTCTCTGCTCTACCTTGACCTTTTGACCATCCCACTCACTGATGATCGAGGGACAATTACCGGCCTGATCCAGATCATTACCGATACTACGCAACGCAGTATCGTCGAACAACTACGATCGCAGCAGCGAAATGAATTGCAACTCTTGAAAGATCGTCTCCAACGACAGAATGTTGAATTGGCCCGTGTGAATGCTGGCTTACTCAAGGCAACAAAGATCAAAGATGAATTTCTGGCCAGTATGAGCCACGAAATTCGGACACCACTCACTGCCATTCTTGGCTTGATTGATGTTTTACAAGCTCAACTAGTCGGACCGCTCAGCGATCAGCAAATGAGCGCCATCAATGGCATCAAACAAGGCGGACAACACCTGCTCTCGTTGATCAATGATTATCTCGATATTGCCAAGATTGAAGCTGGGCGTCTTGAGCTAGACCTAGGACCGGTCTCGGTGCAAGATGTTTGTCAGTCCTTACGATCCATGGTGGCCGATATGGCACATCGGGCTAAGCTAAAGCTCGTTTACGACATTGATCCGAGTGTAAAGGTTATTCTGGCCGATGCCCGTCGTTTGCGTCAGATTCTGATCAATCTGCTCTCAAATGCGATCAAGTTCACGCCTGCTGGAGGGCAGGTAGGCCTGGAAGTACGAGGTGAACCTGAAGTTGGTGCAGTGCGATTTACAGTCTGGGACACAGGTATTGGTATTTCAGCAGAAGATGCTGCTCGTCTATTTGAGCCATTCCAACAAATCGAGAGCGAACGGCAAAAAGAAGTAACCGGCAGTGGGCTTGGTCTGGCACTCGTTGCCAAACTAACCCGGCTTCACGGCGGGAGTGTCGGTCTCGAAAGTGAGCCAGGTATTGGCAGCCGCTTCCACGTGACGTTGCCGTGGGAACCACAAGAGCAGCAATCCTTTCTCGAGCAACTCACCAGTCAGCGCGAAGCTGAAGAAGCCCATGCTACAGCAGTGCCAACCGCATCACCGTTGGCCGGTGATCGTCCTATTTTGCTAGTCGAAGATGATCGAGCGAGTGCAACCCTCTTTGCCCAATACCTGAATCGCTGCGGCTATCAGGTTGTCCATGTCGAATCAGGTGAAGAGGCGCTGGCCTACGTACAGGGTGAACTTCCGTGTCTGGTGCTGCTCGATGTTCGCCTGCGCACAATGGACGGGATCGAGGTTATGCGACATTTACGTGCTCATCCGACAACTCGTAGTATCCCGATCCTTGTCTTGACTGCCCTGGTGATGCCGGGTGATCGCGAGCGGTGTCTGGCAGCCGGTGCTGACGATTATCTCGCCAAGCCAGTGCGCCTACGGTTGCTGGCCGAACGGATTGCGATGCTGCTCGAACAGAAGGAGTGATATGAATTCGCAACTACATCCTGCGTTTTACAGACACAGCCATTGTGAGACGAGGTAGGGTATGCTCAAACCGCAAGAGCTGCGTATCGCCGGTGAAATACTGCCCTTTCTCAACGATCCGACAACACCGATTGGGCGCGATTTTGCCACCCAAGCGACGCTTCTTCATCTCCCAGCCGGTACGACTATTTTTTCAGAAGGCGATGAGTGTAGTGTATTTGCTGTGCTCAGCAGCGGTACTGTGCGTGTGTTCAAAATCGGTGAAACGGGGCGAGAAATCACGCTCTACCGCTTCGGTCGCGGCGAGAGCTGCATTCTAACCACGAGCTGTGTCTTAAGTGCACGACAGTTTCCGGCCATTGCCGTCGTGGAAAAAGACACCACCGCTTTCGTGATCGACCAGTTCACATTTCGCGACTGGATCAACCGCTATGGTGAATGGCGCGATTACGTCTTTCAATTACTCTCACAGCGGTTAGCGACCGTGATGGCTATCGTTGACGAAATCGCCTTTCGGCGGGTCGATGTACGGCTGGCCGAATTTTTGTTACGACACGCTGTCGGCGAACCTCCTGTTCTCTACGCCACTCATCAACACATCGCTGCCGAACTGGGGACATCCCGCGAGGTGGTCAGTCGTATTCTGGCCGATTTCAGTGACGATGGCTTGATCAGGAGTGGCCGAGGACAGATCGTTATACGTGATCGTGAACGGTTGCAGCAACGTGCACAGGCACAATAATCACGTAACAGTCGGACGGTTAGCCTGATACTTCAGATAACGCTTTTCAATGACTGCTTGCGCCAATCGTTCAACGGCGGTGTGCAGATCGCGAAAGCTGGTATAAAGTGGTGCAATACCGAGCCGGATGTTGTCGGGAGCACGAAAATCAGGCAGAACATTCAGTTCATTAATGAGCGCCAGATCAATACCCAACCCCGCCGGATGACCGAGTGAAATATGTGAACCACGGCGTGCCGGGTCTCGTGGCGAGTTTAGCGTATACCCTAGCGGTGCCAGCCGCTGTTGCCACAAGCCGATCAGATATTCTGTTTGCGCTATCGATTTGGCACGTAAGCGTTCAATCCCAGCCGCCAATACCAGATCAACCCCTGGCTCAATCAACGCTAGCGACACCACTGGCGGTGTACCGGTCAAAAAACGGCGTAAGCCGGATGCAGGGGTATAGGTAAGGTCAAAATCAAACATATTCTGCTGACCCATCCAGCCGGCAATAGAGTTCACCAACCGATCTTGCAAATCACGCCGGATATACAAGAAGGCCGGTGCGCCCGGTCCGCCATTCAGATATTTATAGCAACAGCCAACTGCCAGATCGACAGCGCTGCCGTTGAGATCAATCGGCACCACACCTACGGAATGGCTGAGATCCCACAAGGTCAGGGCGCCAACAGCGTGCGCAGCAGCAGTAAGCGCCTTCATATCGTAGAGAAAGCCACTCTTGAAGGTTACGTGCGATAACGTCAGCAAAGCCGTGCTGTGATCGAGCAGACCAAGAATCGTTTCAACTGGGCCATGAATACCGTCGGCTGAATAGGCCAGCGCAATTTCGTGCCCGGCATTGAGCAGATCGGCCACTCCTTGCAAGATGTACAGATCGGAAGGAAAGTTGAGGTCATCGCTCACAATACGCACTCGACCAGGACGGGCGCGGAGTGCAGCTACTACCAGCTTAAACAGATTCACCGAGGTACTATCGGCAACGATCACCTCATCGGGAGCAGCACCGATCAGACGTGCGATTTTGGCCCCGATCCGTTCGGGTAAATCAAACCAACCCTCGTTCCAACCACGGATTAGCCGTTCCCCCCACTGCCGCTGTACCAGATCGGTGACCATATCGATAGCAGCTCTCGGTAAGCGACCCAGGGAGTTGCCATCGAGATAGATCAGTTCTGGCTCTTTATGCACAAACGCCTGCCGAAACCCCGCTAAATCATCAGCAGCATCGAGTTGATCGGCATAGGCTGCATCAAGTGGCACGGTCATCGCGATGTCCTTTCTAAGGGCATATCTCGCCCTTGCCATGCCTCAAACGGGTTCCGTGCCGGTAACTCCCCAAACGAAACACCTTGATCTGACCGTAATCATACCATAAGAAATTTAGTAAAGGTTACATTGTTCGCGTTTTGCGCGGTTGGCGATTCCATACCCCATTACGTGAGGTGGGAACCCGCCCCTACACTATTGTTGGGTAGAAGGAAAACGCCGAAAATCCCTGAACGACACGACAATATGCGGTAGACAGTCGCGGTCAGGCGTGTTATATTCAGAGACAAAGCGTCTATATCTGCATATTGGCATGCAAGAGATTGTCATACCATTTCATATTCAGATTGCAACACGCACTCCGCAGGGCTATCCACTTCGGGCAACCTGCGGTAGTCGTAGGGCTGAAGCAGTGATGCCCCCGCCAGTGGTGTCGGAAACACCGGCAGTAGCCGGCAGTGAATTGGGAGAATTGTTGTTGCCGCCTCCCCTACGGCAGTTATTGATCGAAACCGCCCGTGAAGCTATCGATCACAAAGCCCGGATGCAACTACGACTCGAAATTGAGGCACCTGAGCTGGTAGTTTTGCCGTGGGAGTGGCTTTCACTGAGTAGAGGTGATCAGCATTGGCAGCCTGCAATTCGTGATGATTACACGCTGGTGCGTGTTAGCGCACGTTCGCCGCGTCCATTACCTCCGCGTCGGGTGGCAGGGCCGCTGCGTCTGTTGATTGCTGTAGCGCGTGGCTACGAGGCGGTTGCCGACGCCTTGGGCGAGGCGCTGGTTGAGCCGGTGCGTTCTGGTCGGTTCATTGTTGACCGATTGCGTGAAGCAACTGCCGATGAGATTGTTGCCGAACTGGCTGCCGAGCCGCGCCATATTCTCTATCTGATCGGTGAGTTTGAACAACCACCCCGTCAGTCAGCACGTATGCGTTTAGGACGAGCAGTGACCGCTGGTGAGCTTGCTGAATTGCTGGTTGGGATCGAAGATTTGCGTTTGCTAACGGTTGCTGGTAGTCCGTTTTCAGTTTGTACCAGTTTCGCCAGCGGATTACACGAGCACGACGGTCGTGCTGTAGTCGTGCTTCCCGAACTCGGCGCTGCGGCGCAGGCACGCTGGAGTGTGGCCTGTTATCAGGCCCTGGCGAGTGGCGAACCGGTTGATCTTGCTGTTACCCTCGGGCGAGCGGCGCTAGCCGGTGCACAGGAAGCCTGGGGAGCACCCCAGCTTTATCTGGCGCCGGGTGGCGAACAACTCTTTCGCCTCGGCGAACCACCGGTGGCGCCAGCACCTCCTGAAGCAGTGCGAACTATTCGCACGACGATACCACAGCAACGTCGGCCGCGCTTTGCACCAATCGCTACGAATGCCGGTGTACCGACGCGCCGGATTCAGGAGCTAAGCCGTCAATTCCGTCTTCGTCCTCAGCTCATTGCGCTCATTATTGCCTCACTGGTGTTGATCGTATTGGTAAGCCAGTTTATCAGCCTCCCTGGTAGCACGGTAGTACCGACCCCCGTCGTTACCCCGACACCACCACTCTTGCTCGATCCGATACGGATTCCGGTGCCGACGCTCATGCCGACCGCGATACCGTAGCAGTTGCTGTGTGCAGAGATTGTGCCCTACCCGCCCGCGATAGGGTATGGAAGCGCTAACCGATGGGTTACAGCCGCGTACCTAGGCGCCTGCGTGGGAGCCAGCGCACGTCTCATCGAGCACGCTTAGCGCCCTCACCTTCTCCCTAACCCCTTTCCTCTCCCCTTGTGGAAGAGGAAGGGGAGGGTGTGACGAAGTAACGCGAAAGAACGATCCATATTGGCGAACGACTCACCCGCCGGTGGAGTGGAA